>JBCCHQ010000203.1:0-8035 GCA_039028735.1 Planctomycetota bacterium
CATTTTTGAACTTGGCGGGACAGGTGTCCGATCCACTTCAAAAATTTACATACTCCTCTGTGGGACTAATAAAACTTTATGTACAAGGTGCAAGAGACGAGGATAACTCATGTCGAGGATCGGCAAACAACCGGTGGCTGTACCTGCCGGTGTCAAAGTAGAAGTCAAAGGGCGCACTGTCGCCGTCGAGGGCCCGAAGGGGAAGCTCGCTTGGGAGCACCACTCAGAGGTCAAAGTCGACGTTGCCGACGCCCGTGTGACCGTGGATCGCGCGAGCGGCAGCAAGTTGGCGCATGCGCTTCACGGCACGACGCGCCAGCTGATTCAAAACATGGTTACCGGCGTCAGCAAAGGGTTCGAGAAACAACTCGATATTGTTGGAGTGGGCTACAGTGCGAAGGTCGCGGGCAAGGATCTGGTCTTGCAGATCGGGTTTTGCCACGACGTGAAGATGACTCCCCCAGCGAATGTCGAGATCGAGGTGCCGCAACCGACGCGCATCGTGATCAAAGGACCTGATCGCCAGAAGGTCGGTCAGTTCGCTGCTGAGATTCGTCGCGTGCGTCCGCCGGAGCCCTACAAGGGCAAGGGGATTCGCTACACCGGCGAAGAAATTCGCCGCAAGGCAGCCAAGAGCTTCGGTAGTGGATAAACGGGAAGCCATAAAAAGGTAGATCGATGGATCGCAATAAGAAGAGCACAGCTCGTCGTCTTCGCCGGCGGCGTCACATTCGCAGGACGCTGGCGGGCACGACGGATCGTCCGCGGCTGACGGTGACCCGCAGTCTGAAGCATATCTATTGTCAGCTCATTGACGACACCAAGGGTGTGACGATCGCGGCAGCGAGTAGTCGTTCCCCGGAGATCCGGGACAGCCTCGGCAACAAGGGCGGCAACCGTGAAGGTGCCAAGCTGGTCGGCGAGTTGGTCGCCAAGAAGGCGCAGGAGCTAGGAATTCGCAAACTGGCATTCGATCGCAACGGCTACCGTTACCACGGTCGTGTCGCGGCTGTCGCGGCAGCGGTGCGCGAGGGAGGAATCGAGGTCTAACATGGCCGAGACACCAGAAAACAACCAGTCGACACCGCAACCCGCACCGGAAGCTGCTACCCCGGCTCCGGCGGCGGCCCCAGCACCCGCAGCTCCGGCTGCCGCAACCCCTCCACCTCCCGTTCGTGGTGGCGGCGGTGGCGGCGGTGGTGGTGGCCGTGGTCGTGGCGGGCCTGGCGGCGGTGGTCGTGGCGGACCTGGCGGTGGCGGTGGTCGTGGCGGGCGTGGCCCGGGCGGCCGTCGTGGTGGCCGCGGGCGGCGCGACGATGATGATGGTCCGCGTCTCGAAGAGCGCGTGATCCAGATCAACCGCGTGGCAACGACCGTCAAAGGTGGGCGCCGCATGTCTTTTAGCGCGCTTGCCGTTGTTGGTGACAAGAAGGGGCAGGTCGGGATCGGCTTTGGCAAAGCCAAAGAGGTACCGAGTGCCGTAGAAAAAGCGATGAAGAACGCCCGGGCAGCAATGACGAAAGTCTCGCTCGCTGGCCCGACAACGCCGCACGAGATCAAGGGACGTTTTCGTTCCTCGAAGGTGCTGCTGATGCCCGCCTCCCCCGGTACCGGGGTAATCGCGGGTGCTTCGGCGCGCGCTGTCCTCGAGTGTGCTGGTGTTCAGGACATTCTCACGAAGAACTTCGGCAGCAACAATCCGTTGAACGTCGCGAAGGCAACGTTTGAGGGGCTCAAGGACCTGCGTTCGAAGGACCTGGTCGAGAAGCTGCGGGGAGTGAAGCTACCATGAATTTGACCGAACTGAACCGACTCGCCAAACCCTACAAGAATCGTAAGCGCCGCGGCCGCGGCCACGGTTCAGGGTTGGGCAAGACGGCCGGACGTGGCCATGGCGGATCGCACTCGCGTTCCGGCTTCAAGCGTCGCCCGCACTTTGAGGGGGGACAGCAGCCACTGTTTCGCCGAATCCCGAAGCGCGGCTTCACGAACGCCCCGTTCCGTACCCGGTACGACATTGTCAATGTCGATACCTTGAATGCTTTGGCCGCTGGCGGTGTGGACACCATTGACCACAAGACGCTTGTCGACCAAGGTGTGATCCGCAGCCGCTTCGGGCGCCTGAAGGTGCTCGGCGAAGGGGAGCTGACCAACAAGGTCACGATCCAGGCCGCGAAGTTCAGCGCAACCGCACGCCGCAAGATCGAAGAACAAGGCGGAGAGGCGAAAGAGATTTAATGAGTCTCATCCTCAAAGTGTTCCGGGATGTCATGGGGATCCCGGACCTGCGCAGGCGAATCCTGATTACGTTCGGGCTGTTGGCAGTCTATCGCATCGGCTTCCACATCTATCTGCCCGGCGTCAACATCACGGTTCTCGATCAGGTCATCAAAGCCCTCGAAGAGAGCGCCGGCGGCGGTCTCTTGAATGCCATCCGCATCACCAGCGCGTTGACGGGGGGGCAGCTCAATAGCGCGATGCTGTTCTCTCTCGGCATCATGCCTTACATCAGTGCGTCTATCATCTTCTCGCTACTGGTGAAGGTCTTCCCGCGCTTGGAAGCTCTCCAGAAAGAAGGGGAGTCAGGGCGTAGGCAGATCAACAGGTACACGCGTTACGCGACGGTAGTGCTCTGTTTGATTCAGGCCTGTTTCGTCATCTACTTCCTGCGTTCGCCGCAACCACAAGCAGACTTGCAGACGATTTCGTACGCGAGTTACTGGTGGTCGGCGTTACAGGTTCTCTGTCTAACTGCGGGTTGTCTGTTCCTGATGTGGCTTGGTGAGAAGATCACTGAGTTCGGCATCGGCAACGGGGTATCGCTGATCATCATGGCAGGGATCATTGCGCAGTTGCCTTCTGCAGTCCTGGGTATGATCGCCGGGATCCAGGCCGCTCCGGCCGACGAAGTGCCGTTCAAGGTCTTGCAGCTGGTGGGGCTCGTTGGGCTCTTCTTCGCCGTCGTTCTCGCGGTCGTCTACATCACGAAAGCTCAGCGTCGAATCCCCGTGCAGCAAGCGCGAACCGTCAAGGGGCGCAAAGTCTACGGTGGCCAGCGGCACTACATGCCGATCAAGGTCAACGCTGCAGGCGTGCTGCCGATCATCTTCGCCCAATCCCTGATCGTGCTGCCGAGTGCCGTGCTCGGAGCGATCCCTGGTACCTTTGGTACGTTCCTCGCCGGGCTGCTGGCGACGGGTGGAGTCACCTACACGGTGCTCTACGTAGCCATGATCGGCTTCTTTACGTACTTCTGGGTGTCCCTGATGTTCAACCCAGTCGAGATCGCTGATCAGATGAAAGAGTACGGCTCTTTCGTCCCCGGCATTCGCCCCGGCAAGCGCACCGCAGAGTACCTGTCGCAGATCATCAGTCGGATCACTTTGACGGGAGCGTCGTTCCTTGCGGCTATTGCCTTATTCCCGCAGTTAGTGTCGACGTCGTTAGGCGTCGACCAGTTCATCGCGGGCTTCCTAGGGGGAACTGGAATCCTCATTGTCGTCGGCGTCGCGCTCGACCTCGTCGACAAGGTGGAGGCGCAGCTCCTCGTGCGTCACTACGAAGGGTTCATGGGCCCGGGTGGCGGTAGCGGAGGGGGCGGCGGTGCCGCGACTCCGCCCAAGGCGAAGGCGTCGAGTTGAGACTGATCTTTCTGGGACCCCCGGGTGCCGGCAAAGGCACGCAGGCTGGTGACTACGCCGAGGAAAACTCGGTGCCGCACATTTCGACCGGCGACATCTTGCGCCGGGCGATTGCGCTGGCTACGCCTACCGGGGTCGAGGCCAAAGGCTATGTCGACCGTGGTGACCTGGTGCCGTTCGAGGTCATCTTGCGCCTCGTGCGTGACCGCCTCGACGAGCCGGACGCAGCCGGCGGTTGGATCCTCGACGGCTTCCCCCGCAATCTCGAGCAGGCGGCCGCATTCGCCGACTTGCTCAATGAGATGGGCGCTACGATCGACCGGGTCGTTTACTTCGAGGTCGCCGAGGAAGCAGTCGTCGAGAGGCTCGGGGGGCGTCGCACCTGTCGTAACTGCGGGGCCGTTAGCCATGTCGTCTTTGCACCGACAAAGACCGAAGGTGTGTGTGACGTGTGCGGCGGCGAGCTGTATCAGCGCAGCGACGACGAAGAGGATCAGATCCGCAATCGGATGAAGGTCTACAGCGATGAGACTTCCCCGCTCGTCGGCCACTACAAAGAGCAGGGGCTGCTGTTGACGATCGATGCTGCAGCACCGGTCGCGACAGTATCTGAGTCCCTGAGGGCCGCCCTCAAAGCATGATTCCGCTGAAAACCCCGCAGGAGATCGAGCGAATCGGCGCCGCCGGCGCGATCGTTGGGAACGCGTTTCAAGAGATCGCTCCGCTGATCAAGCCGGGCAGTACGACTGCTGAGATCGACACGCGCGTGCGCGACTTCGTGCTCGCACGCAGCGGTGAACTGTTGTTCCACAACTACCGAGGCTTCCCAGGGCACTGCTGCATCTCCGTCAACGAAGAGGTCGTGCACGGTATCCCCGGATCGCGAGTGCTGAACTCGGGAGACGTCGTGTCGGTCGACATCGGGGTTCGGCTGGACGGCTTCTGCGGCGATTCTGCACGGACCTTCTTCGTCGAGGAGCCAGCGGACTCGGCCCGGCGGCTGGTCGCTTGCTGCCGTAACGCACTCGTCGCTGGGATCACTGCCGCGCAGCTGCGGGGGCGGATTTCAGACATCGGCCGGGCGATTCAGGACCGCATTCAGGGGGACGGGTACGAAGTCGTCACCCAGTACGTGGGCCATGGGATTGGTCGAGAAATGCACGAAGAGCCCCATGTGCCGAACTTCGTCGACGAGGAGCGCCTCGAGGAGGAAGACGACCCGGAGCTCGAAGAGGGGATGGTGCTCGCGATCGAGCCGATGGTCGTCGAGCACTCGGTCGCCCTGCGGACGCTGTCCGACGGGTGGACGGTCGTGACGCGCGACGGTGGCATCGCCTCGCATTGGGAGCACACGGTGGCGATTACAGCCGCCGGACCCCGGATTCTGACCCTTGGGGACGGCGAGAGCTGGCCCGCGGATGGGGCCCCGGAGGCGCTGGGAGAGTTGGCCGATCCGGTCGGTGAAAAGGGTGGAAAATCTCCGTAAGTGGAGTCTTGACGCCCCTCAGGGGCGTCGTTACACTCCCCCCCTTCGCTTCAATCCGGTCACTATCAGAACCGTCGCTAAGTGCACTATTTGTAGTGCTTTGTCTGTTGTGCCAGCGACCGGCGAACATGAGATGTTTGTGAGAGAGTTAAGCCATGAAGGTACGAACTTCAGTCCGACGCATGTGTGAGAGCTGCAAGATCGTCCGTCGTCGTGGTGTGTTGCGTGTCATTTGCGACAGCAACCCGCGGCACAAGCAGCGGCAAGGGAAGTAGATGCCTCGACTTCTTGGAGTGGACATTCCGGCGCAACGGCCGACCGCTATCTCGTTGACCTATCTCTATGGGATTGGGCGAACGACAGCGTCGAAGTTGTGTGAGCAAGCGGGAATCGATCCCACGATTCGTGCCAAGGACCTCACTGATGATGAGGTCATGCGCCTGACGAATCTCATTGAGAACAACCACATGGTGGAGGGACAGCTCCGCCGTCAGATCCAGGAGAACATCAAGCGGCTCAAAGAGATTCGCTGTTACCGGGGTCTACGGCACGTGCGCAACCTCCCGCTTCGTGGCCAGCGTACACGGACCAACGCGCGCACGCGTAAGGGACCGAAGCGCATGGTTGTGCGCAAGAAGGGCCTGAAGGCTTAATGGCGAAGACGAAGAAAAAGATCCGCAGAAATGTTGCCAAGGGCATCGTCTATATCAAGGCGACGTTCAACAACACCATCGTCACCGTGACCGACAAGACCGGCCAGGCGTTGTGTTGGGACTCAGGCGGCAGCATTGGCTACAAGGGTAGCCGTAAGTCGACACCGTTTGCGGCGCAGCGAGCTGCTGAGAACTGCGCGCAGAAGGTCAAGAAAATGGGAATGAAGGAAGTGGACATTCGGGTCAAAGGACCGGGCTCAGGCCGCGAGTCTGCGATCCGTGCCATTCAATCGTCGGGGCTCGAGATTCGAGCGATCGAAGATTGTACGCCGCTTCCGCACAACGGCTGCCGGCCGCGCAAGAGGAGACGTGTCTAATGGCTAGATACACCGACGCGAAGTGCCGGCTCTGCCGTCGCGAAGGGGAGCGCCTGTTCCTGAAAGGAACGCGTTGCCACACTGCTAAGTGCGCCGTCGCCAAGCGGGCCTACCCGCCGGGACGCGTCAGCTTCCGTCGCGGTCGTTTGTCCGACTACGGCGTGCGTCTGCGCGAGAAGCAGAAGACCAAGCGAATCTATGGCGTCATGGAGAAGAAGTTCCGTTCGTACTTCTCCGAGGCGGAGCGGGTCAAGGGGAACACGGGAGAGAACCTGCTGGTCCTCCTGGAGCGTCGTCTCGACAACGTGATTTACTCGCTCGGCTTCGCTGAGAGCCGCGCGCAAGCCCGCCAGATGATTGCCCACGGCCATGTGTACGTGGACGGCAAGAAGGTCGATATCCCGTCGTACTTGGTACGCGTCGGGCAGACCATCACTCCGTCCGGTCGCAAGAAGAGCCAAGATTTCATGCGCGAGCGCATGGAGTCTCGCAAGGGGGACACGGTTCCGTCTTGGTTGGCCGCCGACGAGAAAAAGTTAGAGGGGAAGGTCGTGCAGCTACCGACGCGCGAAGATGTCGTGCTGCCGATCCAGGAGAGTTTCATCGTCGAGTTCTGTTCTCGCTAAGCAGGAACTCCATAGGAGGGATGACCGCCATGTCTATGCGGGTCCGATGGCGTGAATTTGAGCTGCCCAACCGGGTCGAGTGCGCCGAGGATAGCAAGACGAGCACCTACGGGCGCTTCGTGATCGAGCCGTTTGAGCGCGGCTTCGGCCACACCGTGGGGAACAGTCTCCGCCGTGTGTTGCTTTCATCGGTGGAAGGCGCAGCTGTCGTTCAAGCCAAGATCGACGGCGTGGATCATGAGTTCTCGACCAAGGACGGCGTCTACGAAGACATCGCCCACGTCGTCTTGAACATGAAGCAGATCAAGGTGCGCCTCTGCGAAGGGGACGAGGCCGAGGTCTTCATCAACAAGACCGGCAAAGGTCCGATTACCGCCGGTGACCTCGAGCACGGCGAAGACATCGAGGTCAGTGATCCTGATCTTGTCATTGCCACGCTGACTGAAGACGTCGAGTTCAAGGGGATCCTGAAGGTTCGTCGCGGCCGCGGCTACCAGACGGCGGCGGAGAACTCCGGTGGTGAGAACGAAATCGGGTCGATTTGGCTCGACTCGACCTTCTCGCCGGTGACTCGTGTCCGTTATCGGGTCGAGGACACTCGAGTCGGTCAGGTCACGAACTACGACCGCTTGATCCTCGAAATCTGGACGAACGGCACGGTGACTCCAGAGCATGCGCTCGTGGAATCGTCGAAGATCCTACGCAAGCACCTGAACCCGCTGGTCAAGTACTACGAGCTCGGTGCGCAAGTGCTGCAGCCCGCTCTCCCCGAGTACGATCACGTCTCGGAAGAGGACGAGGAGCTGAAGCAGATCCTCGACATGCCGATTTCGCACCTCGAGTTGTCCGTGCGTGCGTCGAACTGTCTCGAGTCCGAGAACATTTCGACGATTCGTGATATCTGCCGACGCACCGAAGACGACATTCTCAAGATTCGCAACTTCGGGAGCACCTCGCTGGTCGAGTTGAAGGAGAAGCTCTCCTCGCACAACTTGACGCTGGGGATGGTTCCCAAGCACAGTGACAACGGAAAGATCGTCTGATGCGTCATCGCGTGGCCGGAAAAAAGCTGGGACGGAACACGTCCCACCGCAAAGCCCTCATGCGCAGCTTGGTCAGGAGTCTGATCAACGAGTTCGACGGCAAGGGCTACATCGTGACGACTCGTGAAAAGGCAAAGTACGCCCAGCCCCGCGTCGAGAAGCTGATCACGCTGGGCAAGAACAAGTCGATCGCGAACGTCCGCAAGGCC
>JBCCHQ010000204.1:0-7943 GCA_039028735.1 Planctomycetota bacterium
GAGCTAACGGAGCAGTTCGAGAAGTGGCAACAGGAGCAGCAAGAGAACCTGCCCGACGAAGCGAGTCGCGACGCCGCTGCTGAGGCCAAAGAGGAGCTCGAGCGCGCCGCCAGTGAGTTGGAGAAGGCAGAGCGCAATCAGCGCAACGGCAACCGCAGCGGGTCTCCGTCGCCGAGTGAACAGAAGGAATCGGCTGCTGAGGCCAGCGCAGCCGCTGCCGAAGCGATGGAGCAGCTGTCGCAACAGATGCAGCAGGGCGGGACGCCGTCTGGACAACAGCAAGCTCTCGCCGAGCAAGCCGAGCAGCTCGAGAAGCAGCTCGACGAGTTGCAGAAGAAGATCGAAGAAGAGAGTGCGTCGACGACGCCGGAAGAAGACGAACGACTGCAAAAGAAGCTCGAAGAAGCACAGCAAGCCGTGGCCGAGGCGCGGCAGGCAATGCAGCGTGCGTCGCAGCAGATGAGTGGGCAGCAGTCGGGCGGACAGCAGCAGTCCGGCGAGCAGAAGAAGCAAGCAGAGCAGAGTCAGAAGCAGGCCGAAGAAGCGCTCGATCGCGCCTCGCAAGCGCTGCAAGACTCTCAAGAGAAGGCTCTCGAGCGACTCGATAAGAAGGCGCAAGAGCAGGAGCGCTTGGCGGAGGAGCAAAAGGAGCTCGAACGCCTGACACGGGCTCGCGCTGAAGAGTTTGCCGAGGAAGATCCAGATCTGTCCGAGTCGTTGCAGCGCGCTGCCGACTCGATGCAGGGAGCCCAGGAAGAGCTCGGTAAGCGGCGCCCGAAGCAGGCTCGCGAAGAACAAGACGAGGCACTCGAAGAGTTGGAGCAACAGGAAGAGCGACTGCAGGAGGAAGAAGAAGAACTCGCCAGCTTGCAGCAGGAGCAAGACCTCGTCGACATGCTGGCTGAGACGGAAGAGATGATTGCCGAGCAGGAAGCGATTCTGGAAGAGACGAAGGCGCTGAACGAGGCTCTGGATGGTCGGCGTCCGGGGCGGGCTCAGAAAGTCGCGATGAAGAAACTCGGCCAACGAGAGTCGGTGGTCGCCGAGCGCGGCCGGAGCCTCGCGGAGAAACTCGAAGAAGAGCGGGCCCGAGTCTTTGGCTACATCATGAATGATCTCCTCAGTGACCTCGATGAAGCGCGCGAGGCCTTGTACCCCGGGTACGACTGTTCAGAGATCACGCAGCTGTTCGAACGCGAGGCGCTGTTGAAGCTCAACGACCTCAAGGACGCCCTCGAGGAAGAGCTGGCGCGGCGTCGACAGAACCAACAGAACCAACAGAATCAGCAGCCGCCGAACAATGGTGGGAAGCCACGGCTGGTCCCACCGGTCGCGGAGCTGCTAATGCTGAAGGATATGCAGGTCGCGCTGCGCGACCGCACGCGCCGCCTCGAACAGGCGAAAGAGGCCGCCGGTGGGGAACTGGATCCGGTCCAGGAGCGTTTGCTCGATCGTCTGGCGTTGAAGCAGGGCAGCATCGGCGATTTGACCGACAAGATCGCCGATGATCTCCGCGAGGCTCTAGCACCCCCGGAGGCGGAGGGGGAAGGTGCCGACGACAGTCCAGGTGGCGAGGGTGGCGACGAAACTGACGGATAACGTCGCGAGTGTAGTAACCTGCTCGTTTTGCAGGTGTTACAACAGGGCAGGTCGAGTTTCTCGCCCGTAGCGAGGCGCTCGTGCAGGCCGGAAGTGCCGCTAGCGGTTATACTTCCATAGTCTGCGCGCCAAGGCTTCCCAGCGAGGAAGTGCTTTGCGACCCCGCCAGTTTGCGTATGATGAACTCCTGGCGGAACGCCAGATGGTCGAAGAACAAGATGGCCGGACGAGATCCCGCGAAGATCGGCGGCCAAGTCGAAAGGAATGCCACGTGGCGCAGCGATTGAGTTTCAGAGCCGTGACGAGTTTCTCAATGATGGTCGCGGTGTGGTTGCTGCCCTGCACGTTCCTCGTCGACGCGCCCGCGTTCGCGCAAGATGCAAAGGCTGACAAAGAAGCCGAAGCAGAGGCGAACGAAGTGGACGACGATCCGCTGGTCGGACTCGGTGATCTCGGTAGCGAGGATCCGATCGAGAAGCTGATCGAAGAGATGGCGACCAACATGAAGACGATCGAGGAGCTCCTGAACCGCCGCAACACCGGCGCGTCCACGCAGGATGCCCAGACTCGATCGATCGAGACGATCGACAAGCTGATCGAAGAAGTCGAGAAGCGCTGCTCGAGCTGCAGTAGCTCCTCGTCCTCGTCCGGCAAGCCGCAGTCGCAATCGCAGCAGACGTCGAGCAAGCCGCAAGATCAGAAGCGCTCGCAGTCGCAGCGGAAGCTGGAAGAGGCTGCCAAGCAGCAGCAGATGGCAGAGCAGCAGAAGAAGCAACAACAGCAGGGAGAGCCGCGCGATCCGCAACAGTCTCCGAACGACCAGACCCGCGAAGGGCAGATGCCGGCCGCGAAGACTGGGCAGCTGGCCGATCGCCAGGGGCTTGGTCGCTGGGGGAGACTCCCCGGCAAGGTCGTCGAGCAAATGTACGACAACGGCAAGCGTAAGCTACCTGAGCGCTATCGTGTGCTGCTCGAGGAGTACTTCCGTCGTCTACCTCTCTCTGAGGGACAGTAGAACCCGGGCTCAGTGAACCCCACCCAGGCCGAACAGATCGAAGTCGTTGGAGAGGAGCCTCCTGAACCGGAGGACCCGTTTCCAGCTGGCTACGTGCATCTCATCGCCTTAGTAGCGCTGGCAGTGACGCTGCTGTGCATGCCTACTCCGCGACCGGTGCAGGCGCAGGAGTCGACCTCTGCGGAGGAATCGACGTCGGTCCGAGCCGGTGCCAGCCGCCGCGCCGCCCCCGCAGCTCAGAGCGAGGCCGCAGTATTGCGCGCCATCGAGGATGGGCTCGATTTCCTCGCGGGGGAGCAGAAGGATGGTGGGAAATTCTCCAATACCTATCCAGTTGCGATCACGAGCTTGGCGGGGATGGCCTTCGTCGGTGCGGGTGTCCAGTACGATCGTGGCAAGCACGGCGTGGCGTTGGGCCGGGCCGTCCGCTACTTGCTCGACGTCCAGCCTGAGGGAGAGCGTCAGGGCTATCTGACCGATCCAAACTCTCGGATGCACGGTCACGCCTATGCAATGTTGTTTCTGACGCAAGTGCTCGGCACGATGCCCAGTCCTACGCTCGAGAAGCGGCTACGGGAGCGGGTACGCGCCGGTATCAAGGTGATCGCTCGCTCGCAGACCACGCGTGGTGGCTGGGGTTATACCCCCGGCGATGAATTCGACGAGGCGTCGATCACGGTCTGTTGTCTGCAGGCCCTGCGCGCGGCGAAGGACGCAGGGATCGAGATCCAGAACCCGAACTTGAAGTCGGTCGTCGATGGCGCGGTGCGCTACCTCAAGGACAGCTGCCTCGAGGATGGATCGTTTCGCTATTCGTTGGCGCGCAACGTCGACCGTCCCAGCTACGAACTGACCGCGGCGGCGGTGTCCACGCTCGATGCTGCAGGGCAATACGCGGCGAAAGAACATGCGCGAGGCATCGCGTACATGCGTCGCGTGCTCGAGTCGTATCGCGACCAACCGCTCTCCGCGTCCAGTCGCTATCTCTACTACGGCAACTTGTACGCTGCTCAGGTGTTCCACCAGGAGGGAGGCGAGGTCTGGGACGCTTGGTTGCCCGCAGCTCGCCGTCAGTTGCTGGCGGAGCGCAAGAGTGGCCATTCGTCTTGGGATGACCAGAAGTTCGGGCCGGAGTATGCCACAGCGGTGGCGCTCCTGATCCTCGAAGTGCCTCTGGCGTATCTTCCGATCTTCGAGCGCTAGCATGAGTACAGAGCACAAAACCGCAAACTCGACCGTGCAGATCGTGGCCCCGCCTGGGGAGTGGTCGTTCGAGCGTCAAGACGCCGACGACGAGCCTCCTGAATACAAGGAGCAGTGGAACACCGATCTGACCGACACTCCGGATTTGATCGTTACCCTACCGAACACGACTGTCGAACAGCTGCAGACGCTGCGCTCGCAGTTTCCAACCGTGGACCTGCTGATCGCCACGCAGCACGAAGATCCCAGTGTCGATTTCTTCCTGGGGGACCAGTCGGTCTACTTCATGATTCCGCCGAGTACGGTTGAGCAGATGCGCGCCTGCATCGTGGAAGTGTTGTCGTTCCGGATCGAGCGCCAAGAACTGCTCGACAGCGGCAGCGACGTTCCGGCAGTGCAGGAGCACGTGCCCGTAGCAGGTTGGTTTGAATTGACTGGCCCCTCGCACCCCGTTTTCCTGCGTCGCTTTCGCACCTGGATGGCATCGCTACGCGCGCTTCCGATCAGCGAGCGAGAGCGGGCTCGACTCGAGCACGCGGTGCGTGAGGTGGGGTGGAACGCGATCGAATGGGGCAATCGCTTCGACCTGCGTCGGCGGCTGCATCTCGCCTTCATGACACTCGAGGACCGACTCGCCTTCCGCGTGGAGGACGAGGGGGGCGCCGAGGGTTGGTACGACGAGTTGGTGCGTCGCGACACGGCGGCGGAACAGAAGCGTCGCCGCGAAGCCGGCATCCGCTACGGTGGCTTTGGATTGATCCTGGTCGAGAAGATCATGGATCGCGTGGAGATCAGCTCGAAAGGGCACATCGTCGTCATGGAGAAGTTCTTCTCACCTGAGAGCGTGCAGTGATGGAATACGTTCCGCACATCTGGTGGGCAGCTGTCCTGGTGGTTTGCACGATCGCCAGCGTTCTCCGCCGCGCTTTCAACGAGACGCCCGACGCGCGTTTTCACAACCGCTTCGAGGAGTGGGGCGCAGACGAAGATCTCGATCGTCATGAGAAGCTGCGCCGGATCGGCGTGACTCTCGCTTTCCTCGTGCACACGTCGCGAGTCATCTGGATCGCCCTGTTCTTGATGGCATGCACCGGCGAGCCTTGGAGTTGGTTGACGCATGGCCTGTTGATCGGTGGCCTGGTTCTGATCTCGATCGTTTTGCTCGAGACCGTACCCAACATCATCACGTCGTGGCGAGGTGCCAACATCGCGGTTGGCTCGCTGCGATGGCTTTGTCATATCGACACTCTCCTGGCTCCGATTGTCGCGATCGTACGCACGATTCACGGTGTATCGGTGCGAGCGCTGGGGCGCCAGCAGGATCGAAGCGATGCGGACATGATCGAAGAGGGAATCATGGCAGCCGTCGAACAGGGAGAGCGCGAAGGTGTGTTGTTCGAGGGAGAGCGCAGCATGATCGAGTCCGTGCTGGCTTTCCACGATGCCGAAGTGACCGAAGTGATGACACCCCGCACCGAGATGGTCGCAGTGGATGCAGCGACGTCGATTCACGATGTGTTGCCACTCGTGATCGAGTGTGGGCATTCGCGGATTCCAGTCTTTCGCGAGAACGTCGACAACATCGTCGGGATCCTCTACACGAAGGACCTGCTGCGCCATGTGACGGACGTCGAGAAAAGTCAGCTCTCGATTGAATCGATTGTGCGGAAGATCTACTTCGTCCCTGAAACCAAGAAGATCCGAGAGCTGTTGGCGGAGTTCCGTGCCGAGCGCTTTCATATCGCCGTGGTGTTGGATGAGTACGGTGGTACGACCGGTCTCGTGACGATCGAGGACATACTGGAAGAGATCGTCGGCGAGATCGAAGATGAGTACGACGATGCCGCGACGTCGATGATTCGTCGCATCAATCAGACGACCTTCGACCTCGACGGACGGGCTCATGTCGACGAAGTCAGCAAGGCGATGGGTACCGAGCTGCCCGAGAGCGACGACTACGAGACCATCGCGGGCTTCATCTTCAGCTCCCTTGGGAAAGTGCCCACCGAGGGCGAATCCTTCGACTTCGAGCAGCTCCGCATTCAGGTGACCGCTGCAGACGAACGCAAGATCAAGCGCGTCCGCGTCAAGCTGTTGCGCCCCCAGGACCAGGGGCGTGAGGCGGTCGCCTAGGCACTACTCGGCGCGCCTCTTCTATCTTGTGCGGGCCCAGAGCCAACTCGAGCTGCCTAGCATCGATTTCCCATTCAGCACTCAGTGTTTGCCACCCTACCGGGTTGGTGGCCGTGCGCACCGCACGAACGCGGCGGCCGGGAGGTAGGTCTGTCTGTAGCCGGGCCCGCAGCGCGCGTCTGAGCGCACTGGTCTCGTAGTGGGGCTCCAGCTAGACTGCGCTCATGATGAAGACAGTTCGGACGCGAGGGCTCGTGCTGCGCACGCTGCCATACTCTGAGACTTCCCAGATTGTCTGGGCGTTCACGAAGGACGTAGGCGTCGTGCACCTGCTCGCCAAGGGTTCGCTGCGTCCACCGCAGAAGTCTTCGTCGTTCCACGGGCCTCTGAACCTCGCGGGTTGGTATGACCTTGTCTTTCGGCGTGGGCGTAGCGAGATGCACACGATCCACGAAGCTCGCTTGGTCGAAGGCTTCGATCACCTGCGCCACGACCTGAGATGCTACCTCGACACCTGCCTGGCGTTGGAAGTCATGGACAAGATGTTCTCGCCCGGCGATCCGCACCCACGCTTTCTGCGCGGTGCGCTGTCGTATCTGAAGCTGCTCGGAGTCGGTCGCGCACAACAGGCACTGCGGATTCACTTTTACAGCGAGCTGCTGGAGGAGTGTGGGTTCAGCCCCGCTTGGGATTGCTGTGCCGAGACGGGAGAAGAGCTGCCAGACGCCGAGAACCCGGTGACGGTGAGGTTGCCCCAGGGGGTCGTGTCGGAGGTTGCGCGTCGCGGGGGCGAGATGCGGGTCCCTCGCCCCACTATCGATTACCTCGCCGTCGACCGCACTTTCGCGTGGGGACAGATCCCTCATCACGATCCGCCTCGAGAGCTGCTCAAGGGTGCCTGGAAGTTGCTGCGGTCGGTCCTTCTTTACCACTTGGAGCGTGCTCCGCGGTCGCTACAATACCTCCGCGATTGAACGAACTCGGGAAGCTACTCCAAGGGGGGAAGAGGCGTGAACGTACATCCATTGCGTGCACTGTTGGTGCTCGTGCTGGGGCTGTGCAGTGTGACAACGCTGCAGGCCGACTTGGTCTGGACGCCGCAAGACGGTTGGTTCTGGCCATCATCGGCGGTCGCCGCGACCCCGGAAGAGATTCATGCCAATGCGGACCTCGCTTTCGAAGCCAAGGCCTATCGCGATGCGGCTTATGGCTATCAGGTTCTGATAAACACCTACCCAACGTACGAGCAGATCGATGCTGTTTTTGTGCGCAAGTTGGAAGCTCAGTATCTGGCCCGAGACTTCGATGCAGCCCTCGAAACGATCGAGGTCGTGCTGAAGAGGGATCCAGACTCAGAGACGCTGCAGCGCGTCCTCCGTAGCAAGTACGAGATCGGTAGTGCCTATCTGACGGGCACGACACGTTCGATCTTGGGGATTCCGTTCTCAGCCGGTTCCTACGGTGCGGAGATCCTCGATAGCATCGTCCAGCGATACCCATTCTTGCCGTTCTCGGATGATGCGCTGTTCCGAGTAGCTGAGTACTACTTCGGGCGCAAGCAGTACGCCGAGGCCGAGTTCGTCTACGAGAAGTTGATCCAAGATTATCCCCAAAGCGATTGGGTTGGTCTGGCCGAATATCAGATAGGGGATGCGGCTTTTCGTCGCCTGAAGGGGGTCGAGTACGACATGAGCCCCCTCGACAAGGCGGAGCGTTACTTCAACCGCTACCTCAGCAATCACCCGGGGGGTGATCGCGCCGATGAGACTCGAGCTATCTTGCGTGAGATCGACGAGTTGCGCGCAGAGCGGCTCTATCGTGTGGCTCGCTTCTACTTGCGGCTCGAGAAGTCGCGGGCGGCAGGTCTCTACTTGCAGCGAATCTTGAAGGAGCACCCGCGCGCGGCGACCGCGAACAAGGCGCGAGCGGACCTGACGCAGTTGGCTGAAGGTTGGGTGCAAGAATGAGAGCGCTGGGAGTTGTTTTGCTTTGC
>JBCCHQ010000205.1:0-7864 GCA_039028735.1 Planctomycetota bacterium
CCGTGCACCGGACCTTGGAAGGTGCCGTCGAAATGCCGATAGAGTTTTCCTATGAGTGAGTCGCGGGGAGTGCGTCCTTGGCGGCGCGAGCGCTCGGAAGCTGGGCCCAGCTATCGCATCTTCGACGTCCGGCTCGATCACCTCGAGAATCCTCGCAACGGCGAAGTGCTGGAGCGAGTTGTGCTCGAAGGGCCCGACTGGGTCAACGTTGTGGCTCGCACCGATGACGGCGCGCTCGTCGTCATTCGGCAGTATCGCTTTGGTGTACAAGCCATCACCTGCGAGATCCCGGGCGGATTGATCGATCCGGGTGAAGACTCGCGAACTGCGGCCGAGCGGGAGTTGCGCGAGGAGACGGGGTACGAGGCGACACGGTGGACGTACCTGGGTCACGTGGAACCGAACCCAGCGTTCCAGGACAACCTTTGTCACCACTGGCTGGCCGAAGGTGCCGTGTGTAGTGGCGAGCGGAGTCTCGACGTTGGCGAAGACATCGATGTCACGACCTTGACCGAGGAAGAGGTTCGTGCGGCGATCGCCAACGGTGAAATGCGACACTCCCTGGCGCTGTTGGCGCTCAGCCGAGTGTACGACCTGCGCGATACGTCGTTCGAGGTGCGACCTCTCTGGGCGAAAGACAAGCGCGGATGAGCCCCCCCCTGGCAGGGATCCGCGTGGTCGACCTGTCCCGCGTGCTCGCGGGGCCGCTTGCGACGCAGCAGCTCAGCGACCTCGGTGCAACGGTGATCAAGGTCGAGGACCCGCGCGGCGGCGACGCGACGCGCGGCTGGGGGCCGCCCTTCGATGACGCAGGGCGCAGCGCGTATTTCCTCTGCTGCAATCGCGGCAAGAAGAGTATCGCTCTCGATCTCCGAGAGGCGGCGGGTCGCGAGGTCGTTGCGCGGCTGATCGCGAGTGCAGATGTCGTCGTCGAGAACTTTCGTCCCGGACATCTGGAGAAATGGGGGCTCGGTCTCGAGGAGCTGCGCGCCCGCCACCCGCGTCTCGTCACGTGCACGATCTCCGGCTTCGGTAGTGACGGGCCGCGCCGCGACGAGGGGGGGTATGACGCGCTGATTCAGGCCATGAGCGGGCTGATGGCGATCACCGGTCCTACCTCCGGCAGCGGTTCGAAAGCAGGCGTGGCAGTCATTGACGTTGTCACGGGGTTGTTCGCTGCGACCGGAATCCTGGGGTTGCTCGCTGGCCGCACACAACCGGACGCTCGCCGCCACGTCGAAGTGAGCCTCTACGACAGTGCGTTGTCGATGCTGTGCAACGTCTCCAGCGCTGCCCTGATGACCGGGGCAGAGGCGGTCCGCTACGGCAATGCGCATCCGCAGATCGTCCCCTACGAGCTGTTCGAAGCTGCCGATGGCCCGTTCTTCCTCGCCGTCGGCAACGACCGTCAGTGGAGCAAGTTGGCCGCGATCGTGGGTCGACCCGAGTGGGCTGAGCATCCGCAGTGGTCGCACAATGAAGGGCGGGTGCAAGACCGCAAGGCGCTGCTGACGTCCCTCCGTGAGGTTCTGCGGGAACACGATCGGGATGAGCTGCTGGCTGCCCTGCGTGCCGCTGGAGTTCCAGCAGGCGAAGTACGTGGTGTTCTCGACGCGCTGAGGGACCCATTGGTCGCTGCGCGGGAGCTTGTGTGGACTCATGCCGACGGGAGCCGCAGCGTGCGGAGCCCGCTGCTCGCTGCGGTGCCCCGAGACCAGGCAGTGGCGCCGGCGCCGGCCCCGGGCTTGGGAGCGCACACCGAAGAGCTGCTCAGCGAGCTGGGCTACACGCCAGAGGAGGTCGCGACCCTGCTGCAGCGCACTAGTGGCGGGGGTAGCGGGGCATCCGATTGACAGCTGCAGGCGACCCACCTAGGATCTGGCCAGGGGTAACAGAATCTGCGTGATCGCGCTCTGCGACGGCGCTGCTTGAGCCCCCACAAGCGAACGGCAACAGGCTGCAAGGCCGTTGCCTTCAAGAATCAAGAAGAAGACGGGGCCCGCGCCCCTTTGTCTCACGCCCGACCTCCTCAGGGAGGTATCGAATGATGGGAAGCCATCGATCAAGGGGGGTGAGCTTTCTTGGCCCTAGCGCTCGCGAGAGTGCTGCCAGGGCCGTAGGGACGGCGAGAGAACTGTGCAGCAACAACAGCAAACGCAACAGCAGGCAGTGTGTGGCTGCAGTGGGTCCGACCGCAGTGGGTACATTCCACGAACGGTTGCTCACCACCGGCGCGTGTCTCCCCATCGAGTGGGGACAGTGCTTGCGTTCGTCGTCTTGGCGCTCGGCTTCTCGACGCATTTGGCGGCCCAGGGGAGCTTCCCCTGCTACGGGCGTGTCAGCGGGGACCGCGTGCGCATTCGCACCGGGCCGTCCCTCAATCACTTTGCTTTCGCAAGTCTGGCTCTGAGCACCGAAGTGGTCGCCGATGGCCAGGATCAGGAATGGATCCGTATCTACCTGCCACCCCATCAGCGCTGCTGGGTGCACGCTGATTTCTTGCAGGTACTTCCCGAAGGTGGCCTGCAGGTCACCGGTTCGCGGGTCCGCGTGCGCTGCACGCCGAACACGAAATACACCCCCATCGGTCAGGTCAACAAAGGACAGCGCCTGCAACCGACGGGAACGATGGACGAGACCGGCAAGTGGGCCGAGTGTCTCGCTCCGTTTGGAACCAAGGTCTACATTCACAAGGACTATCTCGAACTCGGAGGTCGAATCCCTGCGGGTGATCTGGCTGCTACGATTCGCGGACTGAAGCCACCGGCTTCGGTACGTCCAATCGGCGATGCACCGGGTCCCGGTAGCGATACGCCGCCCGACCGTCAACTGCCCGGGGGGAACGGGGCAGAGGGCGCAGCTCAAGGTCTACGAATGCCGGCACCGTCGCAGTTCTCGCCGCGTTTGCGCGAACTGTACGGTCGCTTCGAATTGGAGCGGAAGAAGCCCCCGATCGAATGGGACTTCGACGACATTCTGTCCGAGCTGGAGTCGATTCGGCGCAACACCGAAGACCTCGGCGAGCTCGAGAATGCTGAGAGGTGGAAGAGGTGGATCACGGAGCATTTGCTTCCGATTCGCGATCCTCTGGTAGAGATCGAGAAACAGAAAGAGATACAGCGCCGCCGGCGTGAGAACGCAGCGAAGCTGTCAGAAGGACAGATCGAGAAGGGCGTACATGTCTATGAACCCGGCGGTGGCCAAGATCGAGAGTATCTCGCCACCGGCTGGGTAGTTGCAATGGGGAAACGCACCGCGGTCGATGCGACGCACAAATTGATGAAGGGGAACAAGCTCCTCTTCTATCTACGAGCCGAGCAATACGATCTCGATGACTTCGTGAATAAGCGTGTCGGAATTCAAGGTACTTTGCAGGAACTCGCACCGGAACACGGGGCAAGGTTGGTCCGTGTGACATCTCTCAAGAGCTTGTCTGCAAAGTGATCGAACCGACTCGTCTTTAGCGAATCGGGAGCGCGACAGCGCTCGCGGCTCTGATGCTGACTCTCGGACCTCTACCGCATGGTCTGAAGGGGGCATGAGAGGTCCTCCCCGCAATCTTCGTACGCTCTCCAATCTCAAAGTGCAGCCAGGGCTGTGAAAGGCCGCTGGTGACACCGATTGCGATCGGTGTCATGAGAAATATCAGGAGAGTTTCAAACCCATGTGGTGGCTACAAACGATCGTCCCGCTGTTGGCGCAGGGAGGCACTAACAATGCCTTGTTCTGGGCCGTCGGGATCGGAGCCGGCATCGTGTTCGGGTTCGCAGGATCCTACTACTGGACCCGGCGCACGAATTCCCGTGCCCAGCTCGAGCGCAAGCAACTGCTCGAAGAGGGGCACAAGGACGCAGAGAACATCAAGCGCAACGCGCGCGACGAGGCCAAGGAGTGGCTCTCGCAGCAGCGTGAAGTCCACGACAAAGATGTCAAGGAAGCGCGTAAGGAACACAAAGAGGCCGAGCGTCGCATCGCCAAGCGTGAGGACAGCCTCGAGCGCAAGATCGATCTGCTCAACAAGAACGAGCGAAAGCTCGAGAAACACGACAAGAGCCTCAAGCAGCGTGAGAACGACCTCGGCCGCCAGCAGACCGAACTGGACGGGCTGATCGAGGAAGAGAAGAACGCGCTCTACCGCGTCACTCAGATGAACAAGTCAGAGGCCGAGAAGGTCTTGATGGAGCGTCTCGAGCGCGACCTTGCGCACGAGTGTGACGTGCTGTTGGCGCGCAAGCTCGAGCGCGTGAAGGAGCAAGTCGAGGACCGCGCGACGGACATCTTGGCCACCGCGATTCAGCGCATGGCTTCCACGGCGTGCCAAGACGTAACCGTTTCGAGCATCGAACTCCCCAACGAGGAGATGAAGGGGCGGATCATCGGTCGCGAGGGACGAAACATCCGCTCGTTCGAGAAGGCGACCGGGGTCGACGTGATCGTCGATGATACGCCGGGCGTCATCGTGCTGTCGTGTTTCGACTCGATCCGCCGCGAAATGGCGGGGCGCGCGATCATGAAGTTGATCGCAGATGGCCGCATTCATCCCTCCCGTATCGAAGAGGTCGTCGAGGAAACGAAGAAAGAGATGAACGAGCTGATCCAGAAGACTGGAAAGCAGGTCTCGTACGATCTCAACATTCCGCATCTGCACAACAAGCTGATCACGCTCCTTGGCCGGCTGCGCTTTCGTACCTCTTATGGCCAGAACGTGCTCGACCACTCGATCGAGTGTTCGAACCTCGCGGGCATGCTGGCCGCGGAGCTGGGTCTGGACGCCGATCTGGCCCGCCGTGCTGCGCTCTTCCACGACATCGGGAAGGCAGTCGACCACCAGTTCGAAGGGGGGCACCCCGAGATCGGTGCGAACCTGCTCAAGCGCTACGACGAGGCTCCTGAAGTCGTCAACTCGGCGGCCTCACACCACAACGACGTACCGCAAGAGTCTGCTTACGCGGTGATCGTGCAGGCTGCCGACTCGATCTCAGGTTCGCGCCCCGGCGCGCGTGGTGAGTCTCTCGACCGCTACCTGAAGCGCCTCGAGAAGCTCGAGTCGCTGGTCAACACGTTCCCAGGAGTCCAGAACTCACAGGCCATTCAGGCCGGGCGTGAGGTGCGAGTCATCGTCAACGCGAGTCGCGTCAACGACAAGAAGGCTGTGCGTCTCTGTCACGACATCGCGCAGGAGATCGAGAGCCAACTCACCTATCCCGGTGAGATCAAGGTGACTTTGATCCGCGAGACACGAGTGGTGGAGTATGCCCGCTGACGGTCCCTATCGTGTGTTGTTGGTCGGCGATGTCGTTGGACGCCCCGGGCGCGAAGCCGTCAAGGAGATCGTGCCCGAGCTGCGTCAGCGCTGGCGCCTGGATGCTGTCATTGCCAACGCCGAGAACTCTGCCTCTGGCTCTGGCTTGACGCCCCGACTCTGTCGCGAGCTACAGCGAGCCGGCGTCGACCTGATGACGCTCGGCGATCACACGTGGAAGCGGCGCGACAACCTCGACGTCCTAAAAAAGGAACCGACGGTCCTGCGGCCGCACAACTACCCCGACGACGCGCTTGGGACCGGGGTGATCGTCCACGAGATCGAAGGCGTCCCCATTGGTTTCGTGACCGTCCTGGGTCGCGTGTTCATGGGGGGCGTCGATTGCCCGTTCCGAACTGTAGATCGTGCGCTCGGATCGTTCTCCGACGACGTCAAGGTGCGGGTCGTCGAAGTGCATGCAGAAGCCACCAGCGAGAAGATCGCGATGGGGTGGCACGTGGACGGCAAGGTGTCCTGTGTCTTTGGCACCCACACGCATGTGCCGACCGCCGACGATCGCATTCTACCCCACGGTACCGCGTATCTCAGCGACCTCGGAATGACCGGAGCCTACGATGGTGTCATTGGCCGCGACTCCGAACCGGTGCTGCACAAGTTCATTTCGTCGATGCACGCCAGCTTCACCGTAGCGCAAAAGAACGTACACCTGTGCGGGGCGCTGTTGGAAGTTGATCTGGCCACGGGAAACGCGACGTCGGTACGCAGAGTGGACATTGCGTATGGCACCGACGGCATGCGCCATTCCCCGAGTACGCCTTTGTACAGCGTTGAAGACTTCGAGTAGCGCTGTCTCAGACCTCGAGTGATTCCCGGCGCGGTAGGCGATGTCGGATCGGTCGCCGCAACGGGCTCCCAGACTTCGTGCTTACCTCGGCATCCGCTGCCTGCTGAGCAGCCTGTTCGGCAGCCATCTCACTCTCGGACTTCGTGGCCAGAGCGCGCTGCCGCACTCGACCCAACACCATGCCGACACCGACGAGGAACGACAGATAGATTCCTGTGATCGATAGGTAGATCGCGGTCGTCGGTGTGTTGAGCACCAGTAGCCCGGTCAATCCGCCGCAGATTGCCAGGGCGTAGATCGCCAGCGCTGCCTGTCGCTTGCTGAAGCGGAGCGCGATGAGTAGGTGTGCTGTGTGGTCGCGCCCGCAGTAGACAACCGCTTCCCGCAGTGTCCGTACATCGCCATCGCGAAAGCGCAGGGCCGTCGCCAACACAATATCGAAGAGCGGTACCGACAGCACGAGGCACGGTACCAGGATCGCCTTGATCGGATCTGCAGAGTAGTGACCGAAGACCAGCATTGTCGAGAGTACATAACCGAGGAAGAAGGCGCCGTTGTCGCCGAGGTAGATTTTCGCAGGTGCTGAGTTGTAGCGGAGGAATCCGAGGCAGCCGCCAAACAGTGCGATGCCCAGGTAGGAGAGCCACGGCTGCGCGTCGGCGCTGTTCGTGCCCCAAGCGATCAGGAAGATGAACAGACCAGCGATTGCCGAGGTACCGCCGGCAACGCCATCTGTATTGTCGAGGCTGTTCATGGCGCTGGTCACGCCGGCAATCCAGAGCGCGGTCAGTAGAATGTTCGGGATGTTGAACATCACGTCCGGAAACAGGCTCAGCGTGATACCAAAACACGCCAAGACGACGGTCGTTCCGAGGATCGTGAATAGCTTGATCACCGCGTTGATGGGGCGAAAGTCATCGAGCAACCCCAGCAATACCATCACCGCGCCGCCCAGAAGTAGGCCCATGAGAGGCGCGAAAGCTTGCACTTCTTCGAAGCGGAGCGTCGACACGACCGACAGCGTGAAGGCGATGAAGATCCCGACGCCGCCCAGGAACGGGATGCTGTGAGCTTGTCCCTTGTGTCCACCGGGGCGATCCAACAAGCGCAAGCGGCGCGCCGCTTTGATCAACAGCGGAAACAACAGGTCCGCGGCGAACCATGCAATGATGAAGATCCCGAGGTGGGGGTAATTCAGAACGCTACTCATGCGGTCAACTCCGTCGCGGAGTGCACCCACTCCTTGGCTTCGTCCCCACGCCAGAACATCATGTCGAGCATCGACAGGTTTGGCTCTGCGGGTTCGTTGTTGAACCCTGTGTAAGTAGGTGGGGTGTACTTCTGAAACTGCAGGTCGATCCCTGCGTTCGCGAACTGATCGAGTTCGAGGTAGTCGCGACCGTGGACTCCAGAAATGTAGGTCGTAGCTCCGAGCTCACGGCAGAACGAAACGATGTACTCTGTCGAGTTCCCCGCAGCCGCTAGTTCGCTCGCGATTCGCACGTCGGCGTCGAGTTCGAGCTGATCCATGAACCACCGAATCAGCTCGCTGGTGAACGGCGAGATCAACGTCCAATCGCGCTGATAGACCTGCGCGAGGCTGCCGCTATAGCGCTCCCAGTAGGGGGTCTTGCCATAGTTCCACTCGAGCGCCTTCCAGTGCTTGCGACGCCAGTCGACCCGCGGGTTCAACTCGGTGCTCGCGATGCTCTGGTGGTAACGACCTTTGTGGAGGACCGGCAGACTCAGCCACTGAG
>JBCCHQ010000206.1:0-7840 GCA_039028735.1 Planctomycetota bacterium
CGACGCCAGAATGCTCGGGGCCAGATAGGCAGCCAAGGTCACACCCCCCCCTCTTTCAAGAAATGCTGGCAAGAAATGCTGGCAAGAAACCGCTGCTGGCAAGGAATACGCAGATGGTAGGTGGTTGTAGGCTGCTGTCAACGGGAGCCTGGGCCAGACCCGATCAAAATGGCCCCTGCCAACTGCCGTGATCGTCCGCCAAGATCAACCTCGAGACAGCCATCAAAAAAAGGCCGAGGTCGCTGTTGCGACCTCGGCCAGTATCGACCCGGATTTGACGGACGACGCTCTAGTCGAGCGGATCGTTGGTCTCGTCCGGGGCGGTGCCGTCGGCGGAGAAGCGGATCACTCCACTCTCGTCGACGAAGAAGCCACGCTCACCGGTCGTTCCGACGTCGACCGGAGTCGCAGCGACTTCCCAGTCGGTCGTCGCGGTCGGACGAGCGTAGGCGAAGTCGTAGCCCGACTTCGTACTCGGGTTGGCGGCGCCGAGGATCGAGTCGATGTAGTTCTCGGCCTCGAGGTCCGGCAGGTCCGGAGCATACTCGCCGAAGCGAGTACGATACTGCTCGTTGACCGTCGTCAGAGTCCGGAGACTCGAGATGGCCGACGCCTCGTTACCCGACATACGGGCGTTGAGGAGACTCGGAATTGCGATCGCCGCGATAATGGCGATGATCGCGACCACGATCATGAGCTCGATGAGCGTAAAGCCCTGCGTACGCTTGTTCATTCATTTCCCTTCCCAGGAAATCCACTGGATCGACGGAGCGTTGTCTCCAAAGAAAGCCAGTCCCTGCTGTTTGGAGGTCCGCGCCGTCGATCGATCGCGGCCCTACGTTCGGGCGGCATACATGGCAAAGTGCGTGCGTGTTTGTCAGCTGTCTTGTGTCAGCTGTCTTGTGTCAGCTGTCTTGTGTCAGCTGTCTTGTGTCAGTCTGGGGCGTGGAAGGTAGGCGCCTCAGTGCAGCAGTCGTGCCAGCGGCTACGAAGATCAGCAGAAGCTCTCCAAGAGCTTGCTTCACAACGACTAACCGGTTGGCATGCGGCGACGCCCACAATTGCGGGCCCAGAAAAGCGACAAAAGGAGCCGACCCTCAGCGTCGGTGTGACACGGAGCGTCACTTCGCGGGAAGGGTGCGAGAGGGGTCACCGAGTGAGGCTCGAGCGGCCGCTACGACGTCGCCAGATCGACGACTCGGATCTCGGCACGCGGTGTGCCGGTGAACGTATTGATCAGGATCTCTGCAACGACCGAAAAAGGTTCTTCTGTGGTCGCAAGACGCGTCGCATGGGGTGCACCTCGGAAGTAGATCGCTTTCAGCGGGGCTCCACCCCGTTGGCCGCGAATCGAGAACGACAAGTGTTCCTCGCCTTTCCCAACCAGGCGTGGCGCCCCGGCCAAACGCAAACCCGTCAACGCGAAGCGCGGAGAGGGGTTCCCTTTGCCATGGGGTTCGAGTGACGCCAAGGCGCGGGCCAACTCGACCGTCACGTCGCCAGGATCCAAGATCGCGTCCACAGCCAGTTGTGATTGCGTCACGTCCGGTAGCGGTGTCGTGGCGAGCACTTCGCGCAACGCCGCCACGGCTTCCGGGCGCACCGCCACGCCGCCGGCACAAGCATGCCCACCGATGCTCACAACATGTTCGCGCGCGCGTTCGTAGTAGGGGTCCAACGGGATCTCATCGGGGCTGCGGATCGAGCCGCGGCCGACGTCGTCGTTGTTGAGCGCGATCACGAACACCGGGCGGTGGTACTTGTCGACCAAGCGCGCGGCGACGATCCCTGCAACCCCAGAGTGAAAGTCCTCGTGAGCACACACCAACGCACCTGCGGAGTCACTGATCTCGTCGCCAGCGAGACGTTCACACTCGGCAAGCATCTCGGTCTCGATCTCCTTGCGCCGACGATTGGCGGTAGCGAGCTGTTGCGCCAATTCTTCGCCACGCTGCCCGTCTCGGGTCAGCAACAACTCGAGGGAGTCTTCCGCGCGTCCCAACCGCCCGGCTGCGTTGAGGTGCGGCGCCAGGCGAAACCCCACCCCCTCCGAAGTGACAGCGTCTGAGTCCAGGCCACAGACGGCGAGCAACGCCTGGATCCCAGGGCGCTCGGTCAGGCGCGGAAACGCGCGTAACCCATAATGCACGAGCGCACGATTCTCACCGACCAACGGGACGACGTCGGCCACGGTCCCCATGGCAACGAGCGACAATGCCGACAGCATGAGTTCCCGAAAATCGTCAGCGACCTTTCGGGTCCCCGAGCGGCTGCGCCCCAGCGCCCATGCCAGCTTGTAGGCCACCCCGACCCCAGCGAGCCCGGCGAAGGCACCCGCGGCATCGGTGCGCCCCGGATGCACCACTGGACAGCTGGGCAGATCGCCATGGATCAAGTGGTGATCGGTGACGATGACTTGCATGCCCAAGGACTGGGCCAACTCCAACTCTTCGAGGTCGTTCGACCCCCCATCGACGGTGATCAACAGTCGCGACCCGCTCTCGGCAATCCGCCGAATCGCATCCTTGTTGAGACCGTACCCTTCGCGCAGCCGATGAGGGATATAGGTCGACACCTGCCCACCCAGATGCTCGAGCACGTCGCTGAGGATCGCGGTGCCGGTCACACCGTCGACATCGTAGTCGCCATAGATACAGATCGGATCGTGCGCGGCGAGCGCGCCCTCGATCAATGCAACGGCTTCGTCGATGTCTGGGATCGTGTCGGGATCCGACAGCGTATTCAGACTCGGCTTCAAGAACTGGCGCGCGACATCCACATCGGTGACACCGCGAATGCACAAAAGGCGCGCAACGGTCGGGTGACACGGCAACGCGGTCGCAAGTGCGGTGACGGTGTCCTCAGCGACGGGCGCGACGCTCCAGGCACGCCCGGAGGCGCTGACTTGTTGCGCCAGCTCGAGGCCGGCGGGCGACTCTGCTCGGATCACGAACCACCCTCTCGCAGAATCAGTTCCGCTTCCTGCGCTTGAGTCGCCTCGAGGATCCCCTGCTTGCGCCACCCCTCGAGGATGGCGCGCCCCTGTTGCCGCTGCTCGGGCGCCAGACGACTCACGACTTTCGCCCATGCGCGCACGATTGCCGTCTGGGTCGGTGCCAGCACGACGGCGCGGCGGAGCTCTGCCTCGGCTTCGAGAGACATCCCTAGCCGACGATAGGCCAGTCCCAAGTTGTAGCGACGATGTGCCCCGTCTTCGTAGCGGATCGCGTTGACGAGGTGGTCGGCTGCAACGGCAAAGTCACTACTCTGCAGAGCAATCACACCCGCATCCGCGTGCAGAGCGGCCAGGTCCGGCGCGTGGCCACCCAAGACAATCCCCTGTTCGAGAACCCACAGAGACCCTCGGTAGTCCGGGGGCTGCGCCAACGTCAAGAGACGAGCCAGCGCCTTGCGAAGAGCGACGTGCCGTGGAGCCCGCACCAGCTGCGCTTGTAGCTCTTGAATCAGGCGTTGCTTCTCGGCCTCGATTTGGGCACCCCGCTCGCCGAGTTGCCATTGCCCTTGCAGCGTTCGGAACGCACTGACCAGCTGCGCGACTCGTAGCTCTTCTTGGACGCCGAGTTGCCGCGGCACCCCGGGCGGCGTCTGCGGTTGGGTACCGACAGCAGTCGTTGTCGCCCCGTCGGGGGTCACCCCGTCGGGGGTCGTCTTGTCCGGGGTTGTCGTGGCGCCTTCGGTGCGCGCACGATGTCCGCGAACCGTCAGCGCTGCGATCTGCGACTCAAACAGCGCCGCATTGACCGGGGCGATCCCAACGCTGTACGCCCCCGGAGCCGCGGGTGCAGCAACGACGACCCGGTCCTTGCCAGGCAGTAGCGGCTGTCTCGCGACGATACGGTCGCCATCTCGGATTTGCACCTCGAGTCCGTCCGGAGACACGCTCGCGGCCAGTCGATAGCTGACAAAAAGGGGCGCACCTTGGGCGACCACGTCTCCCGGCGCGACGTCCAGCTGCTCGAGCGCCGCGGCAACGACGAACGGAGCCGAACGCTCGGCCACGTTCCCAGCGGGATCATGGAGCGTTACGAGTAAGCGTCCCTTGCCAGCCGGGAACGGCTGCATGGTGCCGATCCAGCCCGTGTCGCGCTCTTTCCATGAGACTCGACGAGTGACATGCGCAGCGCCATCGCAAAACCAGGCGGCCTCGGTGACCCCCGGGGCTTCCTCTCCGACCAACTCGATCTGGACGAGCGTGCCCTCGGTGGCCTCGGCCGGCAAGCGCATGCGGGCCGGATCCGGGGGCGTACGATCCACTCGTACGGGCAGGGCTGCCAACGGTGCCGTCCGGTTGCCGAGTGCGTCGACGGCGACGGCCGCGATCTCCCAGTCCCCCTCCATCCACGCGCTCAAATCAGCACGCAACTCGATCTTCTCCGCCGCGAGTTGGGGCTCCGGGACCGGCGACGGCCAGGGATGCCAATCACCACCGACCGGCGACGGGCGTCGCAAGAGTTCGAGCGCAGCGACAGGCTCGGTCCGATCGCCGAGCCGCTCGATCACGAACAAGGCGTCGCCGGACGTCTCCGACGGAGTCTGCTGCCAACGTATCCGCGGTGGCTCCGCGTCGACAGTGAAGGGTTCCTCACCGCGCGCCACCTGTTGTCGCCCATCACGATCCGACCACGAGATCTCGACCCAATAATCACCACTGGTTGGCGGAGTCTCCAACAGCAGACTGGACGCACCGGCCGGTGCTTCAACAGCTGAGATTTGTGTTTCTGTGACTGTTGCCAGGATTCGTACGGTCACGACAGAGTGCACCGCGTCCGGAGGCCCCGGACTCATGAAGAAAAGATGCCGCCCCGCTGCGGCGAACGTCTCCCCAGAAAAATTGAGCGGACGGGGACCGTTGCGGCCGACCGTCACACGCCGCACTTCGTCGGTGGCAGACGAAACATTGCCGGAAGCATCCTGGGCAACGATCCAAACGCGGTAGTTGCCCGTGCTCACAGCAACATCCTGCGTACCGTCGCCGACCAGGGTTTGGGCTGCCTCATCGCCGTCGTCGCCGCGATAGTGCAGCGTAACGGTCGGCGCCGGGAATCCTTCCGGGTCCTGCCCGTCGAGTTGCCACCGCAACTGCAACGACTCCGCGGTGCCGCGGACCTCGAAATCAGCGATCTCCGGCGCCGATGAATCGATCCAAAAGCGCGGACTGACGATCTCCTCACCAGCAACCGTGGTTGCGAGTTCGAACGGGCCGCCATTCCATCGGGGTAGATGCGCAAAACCCCGCACGGGGACCAGCTGCTGCTCCTGAGTCGCTTCTGTGAGACCGTTGCTGGTACGAACCACGACGAACTCGGCACCGCGTGGCAGTTCTACCCGCGCGCCACCGGCGAACAGGTAACGACCACCCCCGGTCAGCTCGCCACCCGTAGTCGCTTCGACCCGGGCGATACCGGGAAACCAACGCGTACTCGCGGGCACGGCAATCGCGCGCTCACCAGCACCGCCGCCGCTCGCAACGGCTGGAGTGATCGCTACGTTCCCATTCGAATTCGTGCGTGGCTGCGCGACGTTACTGCCGGCCGCGAGCGATCGCTCCAGGCGCGTCGCGTTGCCGGCCAAGTCGGAACAGTCCAACCGGACGACCAGTTGTGCCGCGGCGCCAGGATGGGGCCAACGGTGCTCCCCGGCGTACGCAAAGGCACCGACGATCCGATGCCAGCGCAACCCACCGTCGCTACTGTAGTAGAGGCTGACTCCATCACTGAGGGGCAGAGCATCCTCGACCCGCCACTGGACCCGTACGCCTGCACCATCGCGGTCGTCGGCGACAACACTGAGTTCGCAACGGGGCGCGGTGCGATCGACGTGAAGCTCGAGACAGCACGCTTCATCGGTCGGGCGATCCCCCGTAGTCGCGACGAAGCGGTAGTGCCCCTCACCTGGCGCAGCGAAGCGAAACAACGATGAGTCATCGATGCGCGACACCAACTGCCATGCCGTCGTGGCGTCGTCCTCTGGACTCCGGTCCGCCGCAGCACTGAAAAACAGCGCCCCAGCGTCGACAGCGCGCAGTCGCACTTGATAGCGGTGCGTCGCGACGAGCGGCGCCGGACCACCGGTCTCGACATCGATGATGCCGCCGTGGTCGGCTCGCAGCTGCGGGTCGCGAGACCCGCTCGAGACACAACCCGCCAGCAGGCACGCGGCCAATACCACGAGCGCGGTCCTTTGGATCATCGTGTTCACCACGGAGTTTGTTCTCACGGAGCGTCTGCAAGACACAGCCCTGGCTCCTTCCCCTACGATTCCCAGCCAGTGGGCTCATGCTACTCGAAACGGTCCCGCCACCCTAGCCATCAACGCGGTTGCGAGGCTGGGAGCAGCAAGTCGAACGTACGCGCTCGGTAAGGCAGCTCCCGCGCCAGCGCCGGGGTCGCCGACAACCGCTGATTCAGCTGCTCCAACACCGTAGCCGCCCGCTGCAGCTCCCCGCTGCGCGCCAGTGCATACGCGAGACGATCGAGGGTCCAGACCGACGCGTTCTCATCCACACACCAGTCGGTGAACGCGACGGCCCGCGCCCAGTCTTCGCGTTCGACGTAGAAGCGTCCAAGGTCGTAGAGGACGTCGCCAACCCGCGTCTTGATCCCCGCCTGGACCTGTAGCGGCACTTCGTCCTCGCGCGAAAGCCACAGCTGCGGCTGCGCCCGTACGAACAAGATCGCCACCCCAATCAGGACGAGAGCAAGTCCGAGCGGCGCAAAGCCCCGACTCGCCGGAGGCTCGGGACGTTCATAGGAAGGCGTCACACCGAGGGCTACGAGACGATCGTAGAGGTGCGGATGCGTGTGCGACTTGCCTCGAAGCACGACCGGGACGGCGTTCACTTCGTAGAGCCGCTCGAGGGCCAATGCGTAGTCGGTGTCCGTCTCGGGGTCCTCGCTACCCTGCTGCGCCACCGCGTCGGCACGCTCCTCGAGGCGCCGGCTCAACCTTTGCACGACCAGCAGCCACACACAGGCGAAAAAGAGACAGACAACGTAGCCGGTCAGCCCCAGCAGCCCGAGCAACGGTCGCCACGATCCCAACAACCACAGCGGAAGCAACAGCGACGTCCGGAGAGCGCGCGCCCCCGGCCCTTCGCTGAGGTGAGCGATCTCGTGACGATAGACGCCACGCAGCTGCGCCGGAGTCAACGCTTCGACAGCGGCGTTCGTAAACAGCACCGACTGCAGCGGCAGCAGCGCCCAAGCTTGCGCGACCGAACCTCCGTCGCGTTGGTACAACGGTGGCGGATCACTGACTGCGTCTCGCTCCGGGGCGAGTGCCTCCAGCAACTTCGTGGATGGTTCAGAATCCGTGCGCAGGCGCCACTGCAAGAGCCCGCCCCGCCCGACCCAGACATAGACCAGCGTGGCTCCCAGCCAGCACGACCACCCCGCTACATCGAGCTGCGTCGGCAACAGCAACGCCATCGCGATCGCTAGTCCCGACGACGCCGAAGTCAGCCACCCGATTCCTTGTCCAAGGCGCGGGATCTCCGTGAGCCGGCGGGCTCGTTGCTCGACCCGTCGAACCCTGCGGCGCCCCAGGTAGAACAGCAGTAAGCCGGAAGCGGTGGCAAGGTAGCGGGGATCGACAATGCTGGCTGGGTTTGCCGTGAAACCGAGAAGCACAGCCACGAACGCAGCTCCCATAGATGCTCCGGCCGCGACCCAGGTACGCTCGGGCCATCCTTGCCGCGCCTGCTCTGTCCAATGAGCGGTGGGGTCCACGGCGCGACAGCTCGAGCGCGCTGCGACGGCGAGAAGCAGGGCTGCGAACGCCGTCAAGGCGACCGCTGAGGCGAGGTCGAGCCATTGCACCC
>JBCCHQ010000207.1:0-7601 GCA_039028735.1 Planctomycetota bacterium
CAACGTGCGGCCTCACCTCGAGTACGATCCGGACAGGGATGAATGGCAGGCTACCTACGAAAGCGTAGCGTACGGATAGCACTGCTCGTCGGCCTCGTGCTGGCGACGTTCGGCTTCGTCTATTGGCTGCGGGAGATCTTCGCTCCCGTGATCGCCGGGTTCCTGATCGCGTACGTACTCGACCCGCTCGCGGACCGTCTCGAGGCGCGCAAGATGCGTCGTTTCAACGCGGTCCTCGTGATCTTCGCGGTTGCGACTGTACTGCTGCTCGCATTCACGTTCACAGCCGGTTTCTACACAGTCCGGGGGGCTCGCGTCGCGTTCTACAGCGCCGTCGGGGAGCCTTCGGCCGCACCCGGGCAGCAGGGTGCAGCAAAAGCGAGCATCACTGACAAGAGTGACTGGCGTTCCCAGCACACCCATTTCCTCGATCGCAACGACAATGGGATCTGGGACCTCGGCTATCTGGAGAAGGCCAAGCGCTCCGTCGTCGAGTCCCTCGAAAAGGGGGAAGACGAAGCTCTGGGCAAGCAGATCGCGGCTCGGATTCGTCAGATCGAAGACGAGCTCCGCGAGGAGTTCACCGACGACGACCAGCACTTCGACCTCAGCAAGGCGGTCGATTCCCGGCTGGTGCGCACGTTCCAAGAGAGCGATTCGCTGCTCAATGCGCTGCTGACCTACCTGCAAGGCGCTCCCGAGGGGGACGAAAGCAAGCCGGCGCCAAAGGCCGTCGATGAGGCGGAGCTCGCTTCCGACACGGCGGCGCGGACCGCCGCGTTGGTGGTCAAGGAACTGCAGGGGCAGCAAGAAGAAGTGGTCGAGGCGCAGGAAGGGGGCGGCTTCTTCGTCGTGCTTTCCTGGTTCGTGCTGTGTCCGCTGTACGTGTTCTTCTTCCTGCTCGAGATCGACACGATGATTGCAACGATTCGCCGCTATCTGCCGGCGACGCAGCGCGACCGGGTCGTTCGCATCTTCTCGCAGATCGATCGGATCCTGTCGTCGTTCTTTCGCGGCCGCTTGACCGTCTGTCTGATCAAGGGTGGCGTCACCTCGCTGTTGCTGTTGATCCTCGGGGTGCCGTTCTGGTTCCCGATCGGAATGATTGCTGGTTTCTTGAGTTTGATCCCATACGTCGGAATCTGGCTGGCGATCGTGCCCGCACTCCTCCTTGGCTGGCTGGAGCACGAGAGCCTCATGCGTCTGCTGCTCGTCGGGGGCGCCTTTGCAGCGATGGAGGGGGTCGAGGGTTTCGTGCTGATCCCCACCTTCCTCGGCAAAGAGGTGGGGCTGCACCCGCTGACGATCGTCGTTACGCTGCTGATCTTCGGCAAGCTGTTCGGCTTCATCGGGGTACTGCTGTCCGTGCCCCTCGCCGCGATTGCGAAGATCCTTGGCAACGAGTTTCTGATGCCACTGATCCGCGGCTTTGCCGACGAAGATCCGCGCGCGCCCCCTCCTGAGCCTTCGTGATGGTGGCGAGGGCTTCTCGTCCCAGGCAATCCGCCGCACAACATCCGCCAGTGAGATGGTCGTGACCGACAGCGTTGCGGCGATCGAGCTGCTCCCACAGCTAGGCTCCGGCTTGGTCGCGTGCTACGCGCGCCGCAGCGGTGGCGTCAGCGGCGCCGAATTCAGCTCCTTGAATCTGGGCTTTTCGACTGGCGACGACCGAGATCGCGTCGTCGAGAACCGTCGCCGGCTGGCGTTGGCCGTCGGGGCGCCGCTGGAGCGATGGATCGTGACCGGGCAGGTGCACGGGGCGGAAGTTCTCGTGGTCGACCGAGCGGCCGCTGGCACTGGGAGCACCGGCGTTGTGAAGTCGCTTCCGGCAGCCGATGCGGTCGTGTTGCTGCACCCGGGTAGCTTTGCGTTGAGCCTGAGCGCCGACTGCCCGCTGGTTCTGGTTGCCGACCCGACGACGCGGCTCGCCGGAGTCGCCCATGCCGGCTGGCGGGGGACCGTTGCCGGTGTCGTCGAGAACCTGGTCCAGGCCCTGCTGGCGCAGGGCGCCCGAGCCGCGGACCTGCACGCGGCCGTGTCTCCTGGCATCGGACAGTGCTGTTTCGAGGTGGGGCCCGAGGTCTTGCAAGCCGCCGCCGCACGCCCCGGATTCGCCGCGGCCGCCCGCGGCAACTACCTCGATCTACGGACGTTGCATCGTCACAGCCTCGAACAACTTGGAGTTGCGCCGTCGCGCATTGCCGTCAGCGCCGAGTGCAGTGCCTGCACTCCCGAGCACTACTTCAGTCACCGCCGTGACCACGGTCGCAGCGGTCGCAACGGTGCGCTGATCGGCTGGCGTTGAGGCGCCGGCGGCGGGCTGCAGGGCAGTCTGCTGGCGCGCTGCAGCGGGGCAGTTTCGCAGCGGCATTCCGGGTCTTCGTCTTTCCATTTTCGCGGCTCGCGCTAGACTACGTCGCCAACTCACATGAAACCGATTTCTGCGAACCGGGAGAGCAAAAGGGATGCGAGATTCGTCGCACGGGGAGTCCCAAGCCAGTGCTGCGGCGCGACTCGTACTCGGTGATGGCAGCGTTTTCGAGGGGACTCCTTTCGGGGCCCCTGTTTCTACAGAAGGCGAAGTCGTCTTTGCCACCGGCATGGTCGGCTACCCAGAATCGCTGACCGATCCGTCGTACCGCGGCCAAATCCTGACACTGACCTATCCGTTGATCGGCAACTATGGTGTTCCGTCGCGGGCCGTTACCGATGTCGTCAAGCGTGATTTCGAGTCGACGAAGATCCACGCCCGTGCGTTGATCGTTTCGACGCTGTCGCCCGACTTCACTCATTGGAGCGCCGAGAGCTCGCTGTCGGCGTGGCTGGCCGAAGAGGGGATCGTCGGGCTGACGGGTGTCGACACGCGTGCGCTGACGAAGAAGCTGCGTAGCGAGGGCACCGTCTCCGGTAAGGTGCTCGTTGTCGACGATCCAAATCGGGAGCAAGTCGAGAGCGCGCCGTTCGGCGACATCGGTGCGACCAATTGGGTTGCGGAAGTGTCGACCCCGGAGCCGATCCTGCACGAACCAGATGGCGGCGGATCGCAGCGTGTGATCCTCGTCGACTGCGGCGCGAAGACCAACATTGTGCGCAGCCTACTCAAGCGCGGTGTCGGCGTTCTGCAAGTGCCGTGGGACCACGACTTCAACGGCGAGGATGCGGACGGCATTCTCGTTTCGAACGGTCCTGGAGACCCGGCCATGGTCGAGGCGACGGTCGCGAACCTGCGGACAGCCTTGCAGGGAGATCGACCGCTGTTCGGGATCTGCATGGGCAACCAATTGGTGGGTCGCGCCGCGGGTTGTGAAACCTACAAGATGAAGTTCGGCCACCGCAGCCAGAACCAACCGTGCCGGCAAGTGGGCACGGAGCGCTGTTTCATTACCAGCCAGAATCACGGCTATGCGTTGGACGGCAAGACCCTGCCTCCCGAATGGGAGGAGTGGTTCGTGAACGCCAACGACGGCACGAACGAGGGAATTCGGCACAAGAGCAAGCCGTTCTGGACGGTCCAGTTTCACCCGGAAGCAAAGCCAGGCCCCGAGGACACCGCGTTCCTCTTCGATGAGTTCGTGGAGAAGCTGCGATGAAGAAGCCAGACAAGGTACTCATTCTGGGGAGTGGCGCGCTGAAGATCGGCGAGGCCGGGGAGTTCGACTACTCGGGCTCGCAAGCGATCAAGGCGATGAAGGAAGAGGGAATCCATACGGTTCTCGTCAATCCCAATATCGCCACGATACAAACGTCGGAGGGCCTGGCCGACAAAGTCTACTTCTTGCCCGTGAACGCCGACTTCGTCGAGCGAGTCATCGAACGCGAACGTCCCGACGGGATCTTGTTGGCGTTCGGCGGGCAGACCGCGCTCAACTGTGGTGTCGAGCTGTGTGACCGCGGTGTGTTGGAGCGCTACGACATTGAGGTGTTGGGCACGCAGCTGGACGCGATCCGCACCACCGAAGACCGCGATGCGTTTGCGGCTCTGTTACGAGAGATCGGCATGCTCACGCCGAACAGTCGGGCGGTGTCCGCGCTACAGGATGCGCTCGATGCGGCCGACGAGATTGGCTACCCGGTCATGTTGCGCGTGGCCTACGCGCTCGGCGGCAAGGGGTCAGGGATCGCGCGCGATCGTGAGACCCTGGAGCGGATGGCCCGGCAAGCTCTGGCCAGTGCACCACAGCTGCTGATCGAGGAGTACCTCGAGGGTTGGAAAGAGATCGAGTACGAGGTTGTCCGTGACCGTCACGACAACTGCATCACGGTCTGCAACATGGAGAACTTCGACGCGCTCGGGATTCACACCGGCGAGAGCATCGTCGTTGCGCCGTCGCAGACGCTGACCGATCACGAGTATCACAAGCTGCGCAGTATCGCGATCAAGCTGATCCGACACCTTGGCATCGTTGGTGAGTGCAACGTGCAGTACGCGCTGCATCCCACCTCCGACGAGTATCGGATTATCGAGGTGAACGCCCGGCTGTCACGAAGCTCGGCCCTAGCCTCGAAGGCGACCGGTTATCCGCTGGCCTTCGTCGCCGCCAAGCTGGCGCTCGGCTACTCTGTGATGGACGTTCCGAACTCAATCACGAAAGTGACGACGAGCTGCTTCGAGCCGGCCCTCGACTACGTTGTCGTCAAGATGCCGCGCTGGGACCTGAAGAAGTTCCGGCACGTGTCCAAGGAACTCGGCAGCGAGATGAAGAGCGTCGGCGAGGTCATGGCGATCGGCCGTAGCTTCGAAGAGGCGCTGCAGAAGGCCTGCCGGATGTTGGGGATCGGGGCTCACGGGTTGTTGGCCAACTCGATCCCTCTCGACAACGATGCCTTGGAAGACAGTCTCGCGCACGCGACTGAGCATCGCGTCTTCGCGATCGCGCGGGCGCTCGAGCGTGGCATGGATATCGAACGCATCTTCGAGCTGACGAAGGTCACGCGCTGGTTCTTGCAGCGCATTCAGGGTGTCGTCGAAACGTCACGGCAACTTGGTAACTACGAGATCCATGAGCTGCCTCATGACCTCCTCTTGCACGCGAAAAGGCTAGGCTTCTCCGACAATCAAGTAGGGCGGCTGGTCAAGCGCGACCAACCGGTCGGCCCCGGCTTTGCCCACAACCTCGAAGCACGGGCGCGTCGCAAGGAACTCGGAATCCTGCCTGTCGTGAAGCAGATCGACACCCTGGCAGCTGAGTACCCGGCACAGACCAACTATCTGTACCTGACGTACAACGCGACCGAAGACGACGTCATGCCCAGCGAGAAACGACCGTATGTGGTTCTCGGAAGCGGTGCCTACCGCATCGGGAGCTCGGTCGAGTTCGACTGGTGCTGCGTCAACGCCGCAGAGTCGTTGAACCGCCACGGTCACGAGTCCGTGATGATCAACTACAACCCGGAGACGGTGTCGACGGACTACGACACGTGTGCCCGGCTGTACTTCGAGGAGCTCTCTCTCGAGCGGGTTCTTGATATCTGCGACAAGGAGAACCCCGACGGGGTCGTCATCAGCATGGGTGGGCAGATCCCGAACAACCTCGCCGTCCGGCTGGGGGAAGCTGGATTGCCGATCCTCGGTACGTCCGTCGACAGCATCGACGGCGCCGAGAACCGCGAACGGTTTAGCAGTTTGCTGGATCGCCTCGAGATCGATCAGCCCGAGTGGCAGGAAGCAACGAGTCTCGACGAGGCGAAGCGGTTCGCCGCCGACGCGGGCTATCCGGTGTTGATCCGTCCTTCGTACGTGTTGAGCGGGGCGGCGATGAGCGTGTCGCACTCCGATCAAGAGCTGGAAGTCTACCTACGCGAAGCAGCCGCGGTCTCGAAGGAATTCCCAGTCGTGCTGTCGAAGTTCATTCTCAATGCGAAGGAGATTGAACTCGATGGGGTGGCGCAGAATGGCAATCTGATCTGCTATGCCATCAGCGAGCACGTCGAGAACGCAGGAGTGCACTCGGGGGACGCGACGATGGTTTTTCCGTCCCAGCGCCTCTACCTGGAGACGATCCGACGGGTAAAGAAGATTGCCCGTTCGATCGTCGAGGAACTCAACATCACGGGTCCCTTCAACATTCAGTTCATCGCCCGTGAGAATCACATCAAGGTCATCGAGTGTAATCTCCGGGCTTCGCGCAGCTTCCCGTTCGTGTCGAAGATCTTGAAGGAAAACTTCATCGACTATGCCGTGCGCTGCATGCTGGGTCATGAAGTTGAGCCACCTTCCGGGAGCGCGTTCGAACTCGACTACGTCGGAGTGAAGGCGCCACAGTTCAGCTTTTCGCGCCTCAAAGGGGCTGACCCTCTGTTGGGAGTCGAGATGGCATCGACTGGCGAGGTGGCTTGCCTCGGCGACAATGTCTACGAAGCGTATCTCAAGTCGATGTTGTCTGTGGGTTGCAAGATCCCGACGAAGGGTGTGTTGCTGTCGACGGGTACCATCGAAGGCAAGGTCGCGTTCCTCGGCAGCGCCCGCCGCTTGCACGAGTTGGGGCTGCCCCTGTATGCGACGCGCGGCACGCACGAGTTCCTGGCAAATCACGGGGTCGAGTCGCTGCTGTTGCCATGGCCAAACGATGACAATGGCCCGACGGTGATCGATGTTCTCGAAGAGGGGAAGATCGACCTCGTGATCAACGTGCCCAAGAGTTTCGAGCACGAAGAGTTGACCAACGACTATCTGATCCGCCGTAAGGCCGTAGATTTCGATGTGAGCCTGTTTACGAACATTCAAGCGGCTGTGCTATTCGTTGAGTCTCTGGCGAACCTCGACCCAGATTCCGATCTGCTCACGAAGGCCTGGCAAGAGTACTAGCCCGGCCGTGAGTGCCGAATTGTATGCCGCGTTCTTCTCTGGTGCGTGGCCTGCGTCCACTCCCTCTGCTAACATGACGACTCACCCCTGAGGTCCTCGGGCAGGAGAGAGTCTATGGCGCGCTGGGTAACGTGGTTTGTCGTATTGACAATCGGCGCCGGCATCGGCTTGTTGCTTTCCGCACTGCGTCACGACACGAACCCGACTGTCCAGCACCCCGAGGGTGATCGCCATTGGCGATGGTATGCCAACGGATGTAAAAGGGGCACAGGATTACGGCCTTGACCTTCTCTATGTGTCGAGCGGAATCCATGCGCGTGAATACACGCAAAACGGGGTGGTCGATGAAGACAAGCTTGACGACTTCCTGCAACAGCACGGTGCCCGTCCGGTTCGCTGGATGCAAAGGCTGAGATAGAATTGGCAGTGATGAACACGAGCCCAGTTCAGCGCATCAGCGCGATCGAGGATTTTCCGCAGCAACTGAAGGGCTGCGTTGTCGCCATTGGCAATTTCGACGGTGTTCACCGCGGGCACCAGGCGGTCCTGGACGTTGCGTTGAAAGAGGCGGCTGCGGCCGGCGTGCCGGCGGTTGTTCTGACATTTGAACCGCATCCCAGAACCGTCTTTAAACCGGATAGCCCGGTGTTCCGTCTGACACCAGCGCCCCTCAAAGCGGAACTGGCCGGCTATCTGGGGTTCGCCGCCGTGGTCGAACTGCCGTTCACTCGGGACTTTGCAAAGCAGAGCGCCGAGACCTTCGTCAAGGACGTACTGATCGCCGGGCTCGGCA
>JBCCHQ010000208.1:0-7579 GCA_039028735.1 Planctomycetota bacterium
ACGCGGGCGAGCGGGACGCCGCGGACGCTGCACTTCATCGGCCACAGTCGTGGGGCATGCGTGCAGTCAGAGACCGTGCGGCGGCTGACGCAGTCGGGCCGACCGGGTGTGGATCCAACGCCGTGACGTGATCCACGACGAACCCCGCCAGCGTCAGCCGCCGCACGGTCTCTGACTGCACGCATGCCCCACGACTGTGGCCGATGAAGTGCAGCGTCCGCGGCGTCCCGCTCGCCCGCGTCAGCGCACCCTCGCTGCCATACGCCGCGGGCAGCGCCGGTGCCACCAGTGCCGCAAACAGTGCATCCGCTGCGCCGTGCGCAGTGCCGACCCGATCGTCATCGATACCAGGGATCCAGGCCGAGTCGTCGGACCAATCGTAGGCAAGGATCAGCGCGTTGTTCGGGTTCTGGGACCCACTCACATGATCCCAGGCCCCGGTCGTTGGGTTGTACCGCAGCAGCGTGCCGCCCCCAGCGCGCGTACGGATCGCTTCCCCCATCGCCAACGTCCAATCGGGGAACGCGCCAGTTGCTTGAAAACCATGGGTGATCACGGTCGTTGTTTGCGCGCTGACGCTGGTCGCCGCCGCTGTTACACAGCAGACGAACCACAAACAAAGGGCGGGGCGGGCCATCGATTGTTCCTCCGAGGTCGTGGATTGAGCCATCTCAATAGATTCGTCGTTTGGTGAATCGGAGACCAAGGTTAGTGGATGCGACACCAGCTCGCAGCAGCACTCCGCCGCCCGGCCCTTCGCCACCCCCGCGACCGCACGCTGCCGCGAAGTTAACACTGCCCACCGGAACGACTTGCGCTTTTCTGGCAAGCAGCAGCTAAAATCGCTGACCTCCTATCGCTGTTCCTTGTGCAGGGCCAAGACGGCCGCTGCAAGGTGCAGAAGCCCTTTCTGGTGAAAGGGCCCCACAGAAGGCGAGGTCGTTCGTGGACACAGGTGTCCTGGAAACCTATCGGCAGCAACCCGATCTTGCGGCACTGCAGCGCTTGTTGCAGCAGGCGCAACAGTGGTGCTTCCACACCGCCTTCCCGGTGTTGCGTCAGCGAGAAGACGCAGAAGACGTCACGCAGGAACTCCTGCTCCGTCTCATCGACGACTTGCCGACGATCCGCGACACCGACCACCTCCGACGCTGGGTTCGCCGCGTCGGCTTGAACAAAGCCATCGACGTGCGCCGCATGCGGCACCGCCGATTGCAGCGGGAGAAGCAGGAGGCGAAGCCGGTGGCCGTCGTCAATTCAGACCACTTGCGCGAAGATGACCTACTGGCCATCCACTCCTGCATCGCCGAGCTCGACGACGATGCACAGGATCTCGTTTGCGGCTACTTCTTCGCCAAAGAACCGCTCCGCGTCTTGGCCGAGCAGCGCAACTGCTCGACGAATGCGATCTGGAAGCGGCTAGAAAAGGCGAAGGAACAGCTCGGCAAGAACCTCGATCGCGCCGGCTACTCGGCATTGATCCCAGGAGTGATTCCGTACCTCGGCAGCATCCAGCCGCCAAGCCCCGGCCCACTCCCTCCCGCAGTTGTCGCGCGCGCGCAACAGGTGGCTACCTCCGCGGTCGCAACGACCGCCGTAACGATGGGAGGCCTCATGGTCGCTGGGAAGAAGTCTTGGCTGTTGTTGTCGTTGGTTGCGTTGCTGGGCGTCGGACTAGGTACCGGCCTGGGCACCTACCTCGCAGGAGAACGCGACACCACTACCGTCGCCGATCGCGGCCCAGTGGACGATACGCCTGAAACGGACGCCGACGAGATGCGCACACGGTTGGCAGCCCTCACTGCCGAGAACGCAGAACTCAAGCAGCGCCTCCAGTCGCCGCGCTCCGCAACGCCCTCAGAGGCCCCAGCAACCGGCGCAGCCACGGCGGGCACGCCTGCGCCCGACTTGCGCGCGCGCCTCGAGGCGTTGGGCAAGTGGCTCGATCGCGAAATCCAAGGCTTCGAGACCGCTGATCGCAGCAACCGCGCAGACATCGAACAGTACCAGAAGAACTTCGAGCAGCGCCTTGCCGAAACCACTGACGGCTTGCGGGCGCTGATCTTGAACGACGCCGCGACGTTCTTCGACTTCGTCCGCAGCACGCAGCAGCACGAAGCGTTCTACCACCTGGTCTTCGACCTCGCTGTCGGCAAAGTCATCCGTCCCAGCGGCGGCTGGTCGATGCGCGTGCACGACTACGACACGCTACCGCCGGCATTTACCGAGGGTCTGTACGACCTGCTCGCAGACACCAACCCAGTCCTGCGCCAAGTCAGCGTGCAGCTGCTCGGCAACCTCAGCAACCTCCCCGACAGCCGAGTCGAAGCGCTCCGCGACCTCGTGCAAGACAGCAACCGACGCGTCGCCGGCTCAGCACTCCAAGCCTTGAACAACTCCACCCCGACGCAGCTGCCCCTCGACCCAGAGCTGCAAGAAGAAGTGCTGCAGATCATCGACAACGACAACGATTCGATGCTGATCTCGGCCGCGATCTACGCGCTGCAGCGTACATCCGACCCCGTCGCCGAGACCCGCCTCCTCGAGCTTTTGGAACGCAACCAACTCCCCGACCAGGAAGGCACGATCCTGGGTGTGCTGACCACCAAGATCAGCAGCACGAACCCCGACAACCATCGCCGCTACGCCCAAGCCCTGATGGGCTCATTACGCCCGTCCGCGACCCCCTGGGCCTTTGATCAGGCGATCAGCCTAGCCCTCCGTCTCCCCAGCGAGCACCACCCGGCAACCCTCGACCACGCCCACCGCAACGCCCCCGACAACGTCCGCGCAGACGCCATCGCGACCATCTTGACCCAATCTGGCAAGACCTCCGCCCAGCTGCAGCTCGCCTACACGGCCGCTGTGCACCCAGAACGGGTGCAGCAGACGTCAACAACAAGCGCCGAATCCACAGCGGTGATCGAAACACCCGCCCCTACGACCGCCGGTAACTGACCCTCTACCTCGCGAAAATCCCACGGACGACCTAGCGATCTCGTCTGTTCTCATTGGCGACCTCGCTAGGTCGCCGTGACATCAGACCACTTGATGACAAACAGAGTCGTTGCGCCAGCCCGACTTACGTGCAATCCAATCCATTGCTTGCTGTAGCGCACAATTGCAGCTAGCGTCGACACCTCGCTTCACTCCCCTGGGAAGTTGCGACCAGTTTCGCCCCCTGAAACTGCAAGGAGCCTTCGTGCCCACACGCCCGCCGCCCTGAGTTGCAACGAGATGACCGTCCCCCAAGACGCCGTCGCCGTAGGCAACCCCTCGTTCCCCAACTATCCTAGAAGGTGCTCGTTATGACCCAGTGGATTCAAAACCGTTCCGTCGGTCAGCTCCTCTCCTACGTCGGGATTGCGTTCGTCCTCCTCGCGATCGGCGTGTTCTACGTTGTGCAAGTCACAGCCCCACGTTCGGCAAGGGCAACCATCACAGCCACGGATCCGATTCTCGAGATCGACAACGGCACCCTCACAACCTTCACTGGGAGCACCTTCGCCCTGCACGACATCGACCCCCTTGCCCTGCAGCGCGGCGTTGACATCGATGGCACGCTCCGTCGCTCGCGCCCGGGCCTCGTGCCAAACGGCAACCCATTTAGCCACGCACATTTGGGAAGCCCGAAGGTGGGCAGCGTCGACCTGGCGACCGGGAACTTTCTTATCAACGACATAGACCTGGCCCTTCCTTCAAAGGGCCCCGTTTGGGTCATTGGACGCACCTACAACCACGTGCAGGACGCAGGATCGGGACACGTGGACTCGAACGGCGTCCAGGGCTTCAACTGGCATCAGACGTCGATGCCAGAAATCCAACTCGCGGGCGACGTGCTTTACATCCTCTACGGCGCGGGGGCTTTCCTTGAGTTCAAAGAAGACCCGGACAACGACCAGTACTACGACGCCGTCAACGGTGCTTCCGGCGTGGTGGTGTTCACGGCCGAGAGTGGCAACGAGTCCGAGTACTACACTTGGTACGACCAGCGCGGCACGCAGACGTATTTCTATGGTTGGTCAGAAAGCGGGTGGGGCTGCAACGGCCAGATTTGGAAGATCGAAGATGATGCCGGCAACGTCGCCTACGTTGGCGACAAGACTTCCAACCACACGGCATACACGTCCGCCAATGGCTATGACAACGGAGACCGCTACGAGAAGGCGTTCGACACGGAGGGGCGTGAGTACGACTATAAGTACCTAACTGTCGGCGGTATCGAGCGCTTGCGGCAGGTGATTGTCACCGAAGCTTCAACCGAGGTCGCTCGTGTCACCTACAATTACCTTTCGAGCGGTGCTGCAGATACAGACATCGGCTCGCCGGGTGATTTGCGGCAGGTCGCGGTCTTGCACCAGCTGCCCTCTGGAACCAACAACAAACGGACCTACTACCGTTACTACACGGCAGATACTCCAGACACAGGCGATGGAGACGACCATCTCCTCAAGTTTGTGCTCGACGCAGAAGCCGTCCGCCGCTACGAAGTCCACGACAACCCCAACGTCAACTTGGATCACTTCACGGCCACTGAGTCAGAGCTCGAGCGTTTCATCTCGACTCATCTCAAGTACGACAGTAGTTCGCGCGTCAAAGAAGCGAAGTTCTCTGCCAGCTGTGGATGTGGTTCGAGTGCCGGTACCTACAAGTACACGTACGGTACGAGCGGCTACAACAATGACGCCGGGTACGACCAAGAATGGGCCACTCGCACTGTCGTCGAGAGGCCCGACACGACGTTCGTGACGCAGTACTTCGATGAAGTCGGCCAGCGCCTGAGTTACGTCCTCACCGACGGCGACCCGACGGGCGCTGTCGACACGTGGGTACACCACGTGGAACGAGACGAGGCTGGCATCGTCACAGAGATCCACACCCCGGCGAACGCAACAGGCTACACACACTCCACCGGCGCGATCACAACCGCCACTGCTAGCGGCAAGATCACCACGTTCGACTTGGAAGGGAGCAGCAGCGCTGCCACGAAGGGCTTTGCGACGGCCCGCCGCTGGCAAGAAGGGACGTCCGGATCGCGCTACCTCGACGAGAAGTGGAGTTACACGACCGGCACAATCGACGTCGGCGACGGTCGCCATGTCGCACGTCCCATGCTACGCCAACGCGATGTGTATGCCGACGAGACAACAAACAGCGCTTCCTCGACCTCGACGTATGACTACTCCTGGACCTTTCCGACGGGCAGCCTGGTTCCCGAGAAACTAGTCACAACCCTGGCCGACGTGGCTACCGCCAACAATGGGTCTGGCAGCGGGAACACCACCTCCACGCACTTCAATGCCCAAGGTCGCAAGGACTACGACAAGTCGGCGACCGGCATCATCACCTACTACGAGTACGACCGTGGGCAACTCAAGAAGGTGATCGAAGACGCCGACCCGACATCGCCCCCCAGTGGATTCGACAGCGATGGGAGTGGCGACGAGCTTCATCGCATCACCACACACACCTACGACAAGCAGGGGCGACGTACCGAAACCGTGCACCCGGATGGTCGCAAGGAGCAGACCTACTACTCGTACCTGTCTCCAGGGTCGGTTAACGGCACACGGCTGGATGTGGTGTTGTCCTACACCGACTTCAGTGCCCCAGACACCTACTATGGCCCGGTCACGGTTCGCGTCATCAACCACGCGGGTCGTATAGAGGCGCAAGGAACACTCGGCCTGGACAACGGCGGGACACTCGACGAAACCGATGTCGACCAGGTCGACCATATCGTTGAGACGGGGAGCGACCTGCTGGCTGCCCTCGCGAGCTTCACAGAAGCTGACCTCACAGCACTTTCCACGACAGAGTACGACGAGTCTGGCTCGCAAGTCGAAGACCAGCGCGTCTACAGCAACATCCCCTCGACCCTCCCAGGTGTGAACGGCACTGACTTCGTCCAGAGCAGCTTTGAGTACGACAGCATGGGACGGACCACGAAGCGGACTGATCGACAGGGCACCAGCCATGCGACGATCTACGAAACCGAGTACGACGGCATTGGTCGATTCTGGAAGAGCAAGATTGGTACGCCCACTGGAAACATTGTCGACGTTGAGTTGGTCGAGTACGACAGTACCAATGACGGCGGCAATAGCTTCGTCACAAAGCGCAGCCTCCGGGTCGAAGATGACTCGACGAACGAGCGCGTGACCACCTACGACTACGACGTTCATGGCAACGTAGAACGCGAAGTACGCCCTGAAGCACCGTACTACGTCCACAAGTACGACAACCAAATGCGCCGCATCGCCACGGGACAGTACAGCTCGTCACCAACATTGCCGCTGGACCCCGCAGCGACGGGCACGCAGACAAACCGTGTGGCGTTGCAGGAAACCGCATATGACGAGTTGGGACGTGCGTGGAAGCGTACACGCCACAAGGTGAAGCAATCGGACGGAGACCGCACCGACACGCTCACGTCCGAGACCTGGTACGACAAGGATGGTCGTGTCGCCAAGGTCGACGGCGAGCAGCTCGTCAAGTACGGGTACGACCGTATCGGGCGGCGCACTCACACCTATGTGCTTGCCAGCGACAATGACACCAATTACGCCACGTCGATCGACGATACAAGCGCCAACGCCGATGGGGATGTTGTGCTCGAGGAGCGCCAGCAGATCTACGCGGACGACTCGAACGAGTTGGTACTCACAGCAGTCATCGAACGTGCGCATACTGAAACGACCCACACCGGTGCGCTCGACTCCAACGCTGACGGCGACCCCCTCAAGTACACGTTGACAGCCACACCGCCGGCCGAACCTGACGTAGAGGGTCGCATCCAGATCCGAGCAAGCTGGTACGACTTCCTGGGACGGACCACGACCTCGGTGGAATATGGAACCAATGGCGGAGACACGTTCACACGAACAGTCAATGCCCCGACGAGCGGTACGGACATACTGATCACGACGTACGACTATGCAATCAGTGGCCTGTTAGAAACGACCACCGATCCGATGGGCATCGAGTACTACCGCGAGTACGACGCCAGCGGCCAAGTCACGAAGACGATTGACGACAAGGACGATGGCTCGGGGCCCGCCGAGATTGCGCGAACGACGGAGTACACGTACACAAATGGCCTGAGGACCTTGATGCGCAACAAGCTCCCGGCAAGCAATCAAGACACGGTCTATACGTATGGGACGTCCACAGGTTCCGGAGCGACGGACTCGGAGATCGCGACGGGACACTTGCTCAGCGAGATCCAGTACCCGGACCACGACTCGCAAGCGACGCCTAATGACGTCGTAACGCTGGCCTACAACACCCAACAAGAGTTGATTGCGCGCGAAGATCAGGCTGGCAACCTCATCGATGTCACGTACGACTTGTCTGGTCGCGCCTCGGCACGGAAGGCCACGAATGTTGCAACGGGATTCGATGACTCTGTGGAGCGGATCGAGTACGCGTACAATGCGCGAGGGTTGCTCGAAGCGGTCACGCAGTATGACGCTCCGTCGTTGGGGAACGTAGTCGACGACGTCGAGTACACGTACGGCGACTGGGGGATGCTCACGACGATTGAGCAGGATCACAACTCAGGCGTTGGTGATAGTGG
>JBCCHQ010000209.1:0-7550 GCA_039028735.1 Planctomycetota bacterium
ACGTCGATGGTGTGTTGCGTCGCCGCGAAGGTGTAGGGGCCGGGAGATTGTGCTACGGCGACCACGCTTAGGAGCGGCAAGAGCGCGAGCGGCAGGAGCGTGAGCGGCAACAGCCGCGAAGTCCATGGACAGATCCCGAACATCGGTGCCTTCTTTCCTTTGTGTGTTCGCCCATAGGCCTGACCCAGGTGAAAACAGCCCAACTCTGGGGCCCAAGGGTTGTGCCTCTACTGGTGACTCGTAGAATCGAGTTCAAACCTATCACTCTTTTCTGAACTCCGCTCCGCGATTGCACTTGTGTCGGTTTCTTGCGGTTTGGCGGTGACGAGGTGACGACGATGATGGCAAGCGACGGCGGCGGTCTCGGATTTGACGGGCTGGTGCAAAGCGCATACGACGAGCTGCGAGGGCTGGCGCACCGCATTCGCTCCCGTCAGCTGCTGCATCCCCAGCACGACACCACGTCCCTTGTCCATGAGACGTTTCTGAAGTTGAGCAAGAGCAACGACCTGCAAGTCTCCGACGAAGAGCATTTGCATGCGATTGCTGCGCGAACGATGCGGCAGCTGATCATCGATCTGGCGCGCAAGCACGGGGCTGAGAAGCGCGGTGGCGGGCGCGCCCGCCAGGAGCTCCACGATGACATCCAGGGGAGCGAGGCCCCGTCGACGGACTTGCTCGATTTGGACCAAGCCCTCGATCGCCTCGCCGCACTCGATCCCCGCAAGAGCCAAGTCGTCGAGCTGCGCTTCTTTGCTGGCTGCACGGCCGAGCAGGCAGCGGCGGTGCTGGACGTTTCCGTCGCCACGGTGCACCGCGAGTGGGACTTCGCGCGCAGTTGGATCTATCGAGAGCTGAGCCGCGACGAGCGCTGATTGCGCGTAGCTGGAAGGGCGCAGAGTGGCGGGTCTCGACTGGCAACGGGTCGAATCTCTCTACCACAACGCCGCGGCTCTGCCGGCTGCGGAGTGGGCCCCGTACCTCGATTCCCATTGCGGGGCCGCGGACACAGAGATCCGCCATGAAGTCGAGGAGCTGCTGGCCGCGCGCCAGCAAAGTGATGGCTTTCTAGATCGTCCGGCTCTCGAAGACGGTCGTTGGCTCCGATCGGATGCGGCCGCAGGTCGCGACTGGGGGCGCCAGGTGCGTCGCGTGGGTGCCGACCCAACTGCGCCGGAGCAGCTTGGAAACTATCGCATACTGCGTGAGCTCGGGCGTGGCGGCACCGGCATCGTCTACCTCGCTGAAGATCTGCTGTTGGGGCGCAAGGTTGCCGTCAAGGTGCTGGCCCCGGCTGGCTGGGCCGAGCCGCTGCGGCGTCGCCACTTCGTCGAAGAAGCGTGTCTGTTGGCGAGCGTGCGCGATCCGAATGTCGCCGCCGTGCACAGTCTCGAGCAGGCAGGCGGCGTGCTCCTCATCGTGATGGAGTGGGTGGACGGTGAGACGCTCGAAGAGAAGCTTGCGGGTGCGGCGCTGTCGGTGGCCGCGGCAGTAAGCGTCGGTGGCCAAATCGCAGCGGCCTTGGGTGCGATGCACGCCGCCGGAGTCTTGCACTGCGACTTGAAGGGGAGCAACGTTCGCATTGCGAACAACGGCCGCGTGAAGGTCCTCGACTTTGGACTGGCACGTTCGGCGGAGCGGCGCACAGCAGTTGGCGGCACGCCTGGTTCGATGAGTCCTGAGCAACGGCGTGGCGCCGACCTCGACGAACGCAGTGACCTGTGGGCGTTCGGCCTATTGCTGCGGCACTGCCTGACAGGCACGAAGGGCGTGTCCCCGTGGCCCGCTGCAGTGCCGCCAGCACTGGTCGATGTCGTGGAGTCCTGCTTGGCTCATGATCCCGAGGATCGCCCCGCGACGATTGACGCCGTACAGACCGTGCTACGCAGCGTGCAGAAGCAGTGTGGCGATGACGAGCCGGTCGCAGCCGCTGTGCCGCTGCCGACCGACACCGCCGTCAGCGAGGATGGCGGCCCCGTGCTGCAGTTGCGTTTGGCAGCACGGGCTCACGAGCTCGAGGCTGCACTGGGGATCGCGCCGTGCGCGCGGCGCGCTGCGGCGACCGAAGAAGCGCTGGCAGCGCTGTGGGAGTCCGCCACGCCGGCGGAGCAACAGCTGCTCGCACGTTTGTCGACGTTCGCTGGCTCGTGGACGCATGCCAGCTTGCAGGTTGTGGCGGCAGCCGAGGACGATCCGCAGTGGGAGCCGTTGCACGCAGCCTTCGTTGACCGTGGTTGGGTCGAGGTAACCATCGCGCCGCACGAGTTCGGCGGCGAGGCTCGCATGTGGCTGGTCCCGGCCCTGCGGGAGCGTGCGCGCGCTGCACTGGAAGCCAGCGGCGCGCATACCGCCGTAGATCGCCGCCACCTTCACTACTTCGCAGCAGTTGTGGAGCCCTTCGATGCGGACCTCCATGCCACACCCAGTGCCGAGTACGAACAGCTCGATCGTGATAACGAAGAGCTGCTGACGGTGCTGGCGCGCCCCTTCGACGATCCGCACGACGTCGCGACGCAGCTGCGGATCGCCAGCGGCCTCGGGCGTTATTGGATGCTTCGCGGGCAATGGCACGTGGCGGCAGAACACCTGCAACGGCTCTTGGAGCTTCCGCAGGCTCAGGAAGCGTCGCTCGTGCGCGGCCGCGCTCTCCGCTCGCTATGCGCGTTGACGATGCGAGGCGGCAGCGCCGCAACCGCGCTGCACCTCGCTGAGGAGAGCCTGCGAGTCCTTGCGACACTTGGCGCAGAGACAGAACGAGCGAAGGTGCTGATCAACCTGGGCGGCATCTCGAAGTCGCTCGGGCGCTTCGATGACGCGCAGCAGCAATACGCCGAAGGCTTGGCGTTGACCCAATCGCATGCCGATGCCGCTCACCTGGGCACGTACTTTCACCAGAACTTGGCTGACCTCGCTGTGACGACCGGCGATTTGGACGCGGCCGAGCGCCACTACGAAGAGCAACTCCGAGCGCTGCGAGATGAGGAGTTGGAGGCGCACCGCTCGCGCGTTCACCACGGTCTTGGCATCGTTTGGTGGAAGCGTGGTGACCACGCCGCGGCGCGCATGCGCTTTGAGAAGGCTGCGGAGATGGCGCGGCGTGCGGCCGATCGGCGCGGCCTTGCCGCGACACTGGCGTGCTTGGCGATCCTGGCTGAAGAGCAGGGGAGCTTGGATCATGCACGCATGCTCCACCAGCAGAGTCTCGACATGAGACGTGAGATTGGCGACGTGTCGGGGATCGCCTCTTCAGAGGCGAACCTCGGAAACATCGCCCATCAGCTGGGTGATTTCACGAAGGCCCTACCGCTGCATCTGTCAGCGCTGGCCGCGCGGCGGCGCAACGCCGACGTAGCTGCTGTCGCGCGCTCCCTTGGGGAAGTGGCAGCCGTGCAGCGTGACTTGCGGGACTTCGCCGCGGCCTACGTCGCGCTGCGCGAGTGCCTGGAGATCTGCCGAGACGCCGCGGAGCCAGATACCGTGCTGCGAGCGCTGGAAGTGGCTGGGACACTGGCATTGACTGCCGGACAGCGCGAGCGGGGCGCACGACTACTCCATGCCGCGCAGAGGTACGCAGAGGACGCGCAGCATCCGCTCAGTCCCAGCGTCCAACGAGAAGTCGACCGCTATCTGCGACGCTTCTCGATCGGAGAGAGCTCCCAGGCCACGCCGGAAGTCAGCACCCTCGAGGTTGCGATCCAGGAGGCTTGGCGAGTGATCCACGATGCCGATGGCCCAGATGTCGATAACCCAGATGTCGATGACCTCGAGCTCGACAGTGACCGTCGCGTTGACAGCGACAGCGACGATACGATCACGGACAGTTCTGAAACTGATCACACGTAAGCGTGTCCACGTCCGTTTCCGTGCCGCACATCGGGAACGGCGCCGCTGGGTCCGCGCCGCCAGAGAACAGGGCCCCCAACTTGGCGATCGCGTCGGCGATGTTGAAGGACCCATCGTTATTGCTATCGCAGGCGTCGTCGCAATCGGAGGTCGCAGTGCCGCCGAACAACACACCCAGTGCTGTGATTGCGTCAGCAATGTTGAAGGTCCCATCGTCGTTGCAGTCGCCCCGCACGAAGGCTGGCTGACCCGAAGTCGTGACGGTCAGTGATCCGTGTTGTTTGGTCGGTACTTCCGTGACTCCGCCAAAGACAACCCAGGCCGAGATGGGTGGGTTCCCCAACGTGTCGCACAGCGTGAGGTTGGTCGTCCCCGCGGCGAGGCCATCGTACGTGGCGACATCGAGGGTGTAGCCGCTACCCGCCGGCAGCGAGATCCCGCCGAAGATGTCCAAGACCACGCCGACGTGGAAGCCGTTAGCGAACAGTGTTGGCGTGTAGAACGTCGGTGGGCCGCCGTTGTTGGCTGTCATCGTCGTCGCGCCTGGCGTGACCGATTGCACCGATGCAATCGTTGCGTTGTTGCAAACGCCATAACGCCACGCGTCGATCGGCCCTCCGGAGTCCAGCGTTACTTGTACTGTGACGGTTTCATTGACGAGGACGCTCGCGTCGGCCACCGTTAGCGTATAGTTGCCGGGCAGCTGGGCGCTGGCGGTTGCTGTGAACAGGGAGCTTGCGATGATAGCGCTCAATATCTGGAGATGGAGATGTAGCCGCATCGTGAGGGAGTCCTTTCACGGCGTTGCGCCAGTCGTAGGGATTCGTAGAATCTTGCAGAGCACGCAGTGACAGGCTACCACGGAAATCAGCGCGCTGAATCTTTCGCTCGAGAAGATGAAGGTCACAAGTCGATGGTCTCACAAGAGCGCGTACAGCGCCTCGAAACACGTCTACGTGCCCTGAGCCCAGTGGCGGTCGCGTTGTCAGGTGGTGTCGATTCGAGCCTACTGTATGCCGAAGCACGTCGCGTGCTCGGCGAAGACGCGGTGGCGTTCGTTGGAGTTTCAGCGAGCCTGTCGACCGCTGACCTGACAACCGCCCGCGAGGTGGCGACTCATCTCGAAGCACCACTGCTCGAGCTGTCGACCGACGAACTCGACAATCCTCGTTATCGCGCGAACGTCGGTGACCGGTGCTACTTCTGCAAGAGTGCCCTGTTCGACCGCGCGGCTACGGAGCAGTCTCTCACCGGGTGGACGCTCTGTGACGGTAGCAACGCTGAAGACCTGGCCAGCGACCGCCCCGGAATGCAGGCGGGGTCCGAACGTGGGGTCTGCAGCCCGCTGCGGGACGTGGGTTTTGGCAAAGAGGAGATCCGTGCCCTGGCGCGCCTCCGCGGCCTCGAGAATTGGAATCGCCCGGCCCGCCCCTGTCTCGCGTCGCGCGTGCAGGTCGGAACCGAAGTGAATACGGACGTCCTGAGCCACGTCGAGGCTCTAGAGACGGTCCTCGCCGAGGCTGGATTTCGAATCTACCGCGCTCGGATCGAAAACGAGCGCGTCACCGTTGTACTCGGGAAGGACGAGCTGTCCCGGCTCGGCGAAGCAGATTGGACCGGCCGCTTCACAGCTCGCGCCGAAGCGCTAGGATACCGGACGGTCCTCGTGGACCTGAACGGGTACGAGTAGTCAACGACACTGGTTCACTGGCGGCGATTCGATGATCCCTTTTGCGGTTCTCTACCTGACATTGATGGGCATCTTGCTCCTCTATGGCACGCACCGCTATTGGTTGGCGTGGGGGGCGTTCATGGCGGGGCGCCGTCGGCGCGCCAGCGCTGCGACGCGGCCCCCAGTAGTGGTACCACGCCCGGTCTTGATACAGCTCCCGATCTACAACGAGGGAGAGGAGGTGCTCGAGCTGCTGCGTTCTGCAGCGGAGCTCGACTATCCTCGAGAGCTGCTGCAGATCCAGGTGCTCGATGACTCAGACGATGGGTCCGAGCAGCGCGTCGCGGCGGCAGTTGCGTCGTGGCGGGCGCGCGGCGTGTCGATGGAACATGTGCGGCGCGCGTCTCGCGAAGGCTACAAGGCGGGGGCGCTCGCCGAAGGTCTGCAGCGAGCAGCGGCCAGCGAGTCGCCGCCTGAGTTCGTCGCGATCTTCGACGCCGACTTCGTCGTGCCCAGCGATTTCCTGACGGCGGCACTTGCGGAGTTCAGCGACGACAGAGTTGGCATGGTGCAGGCTCGTTGGGGGTTTCTCAATGAGAAGAGCAATCTCCTGACGCGCGTGCAAGCGCTGATGCTCGATGGCCACTTTGCGGTCGAGCACCAAGCGCGTGCCGGCGCCGAACGCTTCTTCAATTTCAACGGTACGGCTGGTGTGTGGCGTATCGAGGCGATCGCCGACGCGGGAGGTTGGAACGCGGACACGATCACCGAGGATCTCGACCTTTCGATCCGCGCCTGGCTGCGCGGTTGGCGTTTTCGCTACATGGACGACTTGGTCGTTCCCAGCCAGCTCCCCGAGACCATCTCGGCCTTCAAGGTGCAGCAGAATCGTTGGGTCTCCGGCTCGCTGCAGACGGCCAAGAAGTGTCTGCCGATCGTTCTGCGCAGCACGCTGCCATGGCGCGACAAGCTGGATCTTGGGTTCTATCTGACCGGCAACTTGACGTACTTGATGCTGTTTCTGCTGACTCTCGCGGTGCCTGTTGCGGTCCTCTTGCGTCTCGATGGGACACCCTTGGCTGCGTTGTGGGCCGACGTGCCGTTCTTTGCATTTGCGACTTTGTCGGTGTTGGTCTTCTACGGCTGCGCCCGGCGCGGGCGTCGAGTACTTCCGTTTTTCTGTGGTCGTGTCCCTGCCCTGATGGCGCTCGGCCTCGGCATGAGTGCGCACAACAGCCGCGCCGCCTGTCGGGGGTTGTTTGGTCGCAGCCGCGTGTTCGAGCGTACGCCAAAAGGGGGCAGGACACGTGAACTCGCAGCTCGTTTCCGACGCCTCGATTGGGTGAGCTGCGTCGAACCGTTGATGATCATCTACCTCGTCGTGCCGCTAGCGGTCGGCGTAGCCATCGGTCGCGGCATTGGTGCGATACCATTTGCCCTGCTGTTCGTGCTCGGCTACCTGTTCGTATTCGTCGAAGCGCGGCGCGGCTGGTTCGCGCGGCGGGGGAGGCTCTCATGAGGCGTTGGTGTCTGTGCTTCGCTCTGTTTCTCCAAGCGGGAGGTTTGCTTGCGAACGAGCCGCTGTTCGAAGAGCTACCGCCGGGTGTTTTCGTGCAGAAGACTCTTGTCGTGCCCAGCGATCAAACACGCGCAATTGGTCGCAAGCTTGGTGGTGAGATCACGCGGCTGACCAACTCTTTCCTCAATGTGCATGGCCGATCGATTCAGGTGAACGTGATTGCGTGCGCCAACGAAGCGGCAGCCAAGGGGGTGTTGTCGGGCCTCTTGAAGATCAAGCCGTACCCGTACACGCTGCGACAGAAACAAGTCGTCATCGAGTATGTGGGCGCGTCTTTGGATGAAACGATTGCACTGAAGACGTCGTGGGAGCTGGGTTTCGTGACGAAACCGAAGGCTGTGAAGTATCGCGTGACGGCTGAACTCGCGACGGTCGAGCGCGCGCACTACATGAGTGCCAACCCGCTCTTCAATCTGTTCCTCAAGCAGCGACAGGGGGACAGTAGTGCTGTCGCGA
>JBCCHQ010000210.1:0-7528 GCA_039028735.1 Planctomycetota bacterium
CCCGAATAAAAATCGAGACCTCCCCGCGCAACGGTGGTTCGTCGGCCGGCTCAACGACACAAACACGCAGGTCGGCGCCACGCGGAATCGTCACGACGTCGGGCAGCTCATTGGTGTGGTAGCAGTCGTCGGCTGCCTCCCACGGGCTATGAACTCCCCAGTACAGCCCCAGGATCGGGCCATCGAAAAAGAGCACTGGCAGATCGACGCGGCCGTCGGCATCGGTGATTGCAGACACGTCCTCGACGTCGTCCTCGAGCGTTCCCAACTCGACGCGCGCCCCAACGATCGGCTCGCCGTTATCGAAGACAAACCGCGGTCGATAGCGCGTTGGTCGCTTCAACACGATACGGACAGCTTCTGCGTTTCCGGCCCGGGCTTCAGTATCGCTGCCGATGAAGCCGCGGCTGGATGCCTCGATTCGATAGATGCCGGGAGCCAGCCCTTCGAACTGAACCGTGCCGTTCACGTCGAGCACTTTCGGCGACACATAGCCAACCTGGTCTCGCTCTGGGTCGTCGAGTTTCTCTGGCGACACTTCCACCAACGCCGCTTGTAGCGGGTGCCCGTCTTCGTCGACGACTTGGCACCGCAGCGGCAGGCCTGGACGCAGTGCGGGCAATTCGACGCGACGCTCTTCGCCAGCTGCGAGTGCCGGGATAGACACTTCTTCAGACAAGAACCTGGCGGCACGGGCCTCACAAGTCAGGTCGACACCGATGGGGATACCATCGAAGCGCACGGTACCCGCGTCGTCGACCTTCTTGTGCGCGACTCGGTCAATGTGCTCATACACGACAACGCTCACGGACCGATCCAGACGATCCGTGTCGGCAACATTGACGACAAGTGACGCAGTCGCAGCTAGCGCAAACTCCGCGACACTCGCCGGGCCATCAGCGGGGCCTTGCAACACGAACTCCTGCTTCCGGTGCGCGACGGCCTCGACAGAAACGCGATACTCGATCGGATAGAGCCCCTCCAAGACGACCTCCCCCTGGGCGTCAGTCGCTGGTTTAGGGGTGTACATGTCGATCATCATTTGCACCAGTGCACTCCACGGCAAGTCGTCGGTATCGCTAGCACGACAGCCGATCGTCGCGCCGACCACGGGAGCCCCGGACGCGGTGACGATACGCACTCGCGCCGATGGCAAGGCTGCGAGCCTTTGCACCCCCAAGTCAACTTCGCTCTGCCCCGTGGACCACTCGACAGCTTTCAGCTGATACCCGGGCACGAGGATCTCGCCTTCTGTCATTTCGAGGTGGAGATCGTTGGAGCAATGCGCGCCGTCCTTGCGCACTAGCGTTGCCACCCGACCATCCCCACTCAACAACAACGCAGGAGAACTCGCGATCGGCAGCCCATCTTGATCTTGTAGCAGGACACGCAGTGCGCCCGCCGGCCGCAAGGCGACGTCCAAAGCCTTCCCTGGCTCTGCACGTGCCCCCGACATCAAAAAGCCCGGCGCGGTGACCCACAAAAGAATCGGTTCGTTGGCAGCCAACCCTCCGATCTGGAAGTGACCCCCGGCAGTCGACGTGACCGAAGTCGTTGCCTTCCAGCTGAAGTTCTCCCAAGTCCTCTGTCGCACACGGATGCGCGCACCCTCGATGGGACTCCCGTCTTCGGCAACGACTCGGCCTTCTACCGCCACGCCCGTCGACAACGTGATGACGATGTGCTCACGACTCGGATCGTCGGATGCAATGGGCCCCACGAAGCGCGGTCCATGAACCGCTCCGGAAGCGACGACGCCGACCCAGTCACCGGTGGCAAAGCCCTCGAATCGCCCGTCATCGCCGACCTCGAGCACGTGTTCTGCACCCGGAGAGAACGACCGGCCGGTCGGCTCTAGATCATCCTGCAGACGCACCACAGCCTGTGAGACCTGCTCGCCGTTGACCCCGACCACATGGCCCGCCACGCGGACACCCGGTTTCAGTCGCAGCGTCTCCGCCACATGACGAGGCGGGACCGCGGCGACTCGTCGGTACTCTCCCTTGTTCCCAGCAAAGCCGCGAGCGCGAGCGCGCACCCGGTAGAGATCCTGTTCCCAGTTCGGCGGCGCCGCGATCTCGTACATTCCCTGGGTGTCCGTGACTGCCGTCGCCGCGACCAGCTCAAACATGTAGTCGAACAACTCGACGGTGGCGTCAGCGATCGGCTCGCCGGTGTCCGCCGACTCTACTCGGCCCGTCAGCCAAGCCGCTGGAGCATCCGCAGCAGCAACCTCAACTGGAACGGTGTCGCCGCTTGCTTCGACAGCCGCCAGTGCGCGTGTGGCTTCCGTCGGCACAACCGGAGCCGCTGAACGTTGCGTGTCTTCGTTCGACTGCATCGGTCGGTCGGTCGCGCGCCACAAAAGCAACAGCACCAACAGACCCAACAATGCCACAACGAGCAGACGTCTCACGAGTTCCTCCTGCGGCTGCGCTGCCGAAAACACTCACGTGAACGAACGCTAAAGACTCTATCGCATCGAAACAAACACACCAACGCGATGCTCTTTCGCTCGCGCCAAAAATCACCTATCGCTATACTATCAGCGCTGCTGACGCACGTCCGTGCACTTGCCTTCCATCCCCCAACAGGAGGCGTCCTTGAGTACTACAGCTACCATCGTTGCGCTGCCCTATCCGCGGCACACTCGCGTGCCGAGCGTCGTCGCTGAACCCCGTCCCGTGTACCAGTCCCCCACACAATTCGATGCCACAGAATTCAAGGCCATTGAGCTCGACGCCGTCGAACTGCACCGTCGCCTCTGCGGGTTGCAGCGATTGTCCGATCGTGCACGGCTCGAGTACTTGCGTATTTTTGCGACCATTGATCGCGACGGTCGCTACGTAGAACTGGGCTACTCGTCAACCGTCCAGTACCTGGTGCGCGAGTTCCGCCTAGGACGTTCCAGCGCGGCAGAGCTACTGCGAGTGTGCCGAAGACTCGACGAACTACCGGTCCTAACACGCGCCCTCGGCGATGGCGAGATGCGATGGTCTACATTGAAGACTGTATCTCGCGTCGCAACAACAGCCACCGAAGCCGAGTGGCGAGACTACGCTGCCACGCACACACTCGAACAGACACAGCACGAGGTGAAACGAGCCATCGCCGAGCGTCGCGACCGCCCCAGCGAATCCGAATATGGCCTGGCGAACCTGACGTCTCGGGTCAGCTTCGAGCTTTCCCTGGAGGCGAAGGAACGCTTTCAGACCGCGATGGCACGCGTCGCAGATAGCATGGGCGACGCGGCCCCACGAGATCTGGCCAGCATCGTCACGTTCCTGAGCCAGCAGATCCTCGAAGGGCAAGAGATCGGCAAGGCCGCGACAGACAGTCCGGGAGTCTACAATGTAGACTCTGCACCGCCGGCCAACCCCGTCGCACCTGGATTGACAGTCGTCTACCGGCGATGCCCGACCTGCGCAGTCTCCACTGTAGACTCTGCCGAAGGCCCGGTCGCCGTGGCACCCGAAGTCATCGATCGCATTGCCGACGTCGCATGCACAGTCACGATCACAGACGAAGAACTCAGCGAAGCCGACCCGCTCCCCGACGGCGCCCTCGACGCGCCCAACTCACCCGCCCTAGCCCACAAGGTGCGCGTCCGCGACGGTCAGCGCTGCGCAAACCCGGGCTGCAACCGCCGGCACGCCCTGCAAGCCCACCACATTCGCTTTCGCAGTGATGGAGGCCGCACAGTTCTTGCAAACGAGGTCGCTCTCTGCCGCGGGTGCCATACGCTGGTGCATGGCGGCTTGCTGCGGATCGGCAAAGCCAGCGACGGCACTCTGACGTGGACCCCAAAACTCCACGACCTCGGGCCGCTGCCACCCTTTGCGCCGTGCGACCTACCCCCGCCGACGCGTGAGTCGCTGCCGCAGGACGGCGGCCACGACCTGGACCTCGACGCGCTCGCGGATGGGCTCGTCTCGTTGGGCTACAACAAGAAAGACGCCCACAGTCGCATCGACGCTGCGGTCGACGCGTGGCAAGCCGCGGAGAGTTCCGGTGAGATCGACGAAGCCACGTTATTGAGCGCAGCACTGCGAGTCCCCGCCTAGGCTGGAGCCTCGTGGCTTGCGACGACCCCTAGCGACTCTCGGCCAACCGACGGATGTTTGCCAAAACGTCGTCGTGGATGTCGCCAATGATCCACTGACAGATCGCACCAAAGTACCAAGTGGGTTGGCAGTGCAGGTCGTACCACGTCGTGCCCGTGATACGGGTGCGGTTGTTCGGTAGCGCTTCGAGCAGGAACTGACCCCGCGTCACGACCAGATAGCCACCCAACCGTTGCGGTTGGCTGGTGCAGCCAAAGGACAGCTCTACCCCCGGGCGCCACACCTCGATCGGCTCGATGAACTCACCTTGATCGAACACGCAATGGCGGATCGCGCCGACGCCTTCGCCATCCATGAACGCGCGTCGAGGTTGTGGATAGCCCAGCAAGTACGAACTGGGCTCTTCCTGCCGATCGATCTCTGGAAACTCAATCACGTGCTGCCAGACCTCGAGCGGCGGCGCGTCGATCTCGAGCACTGAAACTGTATGCAGCGGCGAAGGCGCAAACGCGACGGTGTCGAAGACGGCCCAAAGTAGTACTGGCAACGTCACGGCATGAGCCGCGTAGGAGTGGCGCCACACGCTGTTTCCCAGGACCGCGCCAAACAACACCGGAATCGGCAGCAATGGCATCGCCATCACCACGCACACCCCGCCCTCGGTGAACAGCAAGAAACCAGTGGTCATGAAACAACCCGCAATCGCAACATCGGTCCCGCGCAAGATCGATGGTGGATAGGCGGACTTGCGCATGAAAAAGGCAGCGAAGAAACCCACCAAGAACGGCGTGCCCAGGAAAGTAAACGACGCGTATGGCATCGCGATCGGCAGGAACAAGTTGCAAGCCATCAGCGCTGAGAACAACACAAAGACCTTGAGCGTCGCTTGCCACCATTGGCGGCGGCGCAGTTGGTCCAACGCTGCTTGCCGGGCGCGCCGGGCCGGGTCCTGCTCTACAGGGCCTTCCAGGTTGTTCTCTACAGACATCGCGACTCCTAAGGCTTGGCGCCCGAAGACAGGCTAACGGACAGCGCACGCGGCGCAACGCTCGGGCCGCTTGAGTGGTCCACAGATCGCTGCGACAGGGAGCGCAAGAAAGCCAGGGTCCTCAAGCCCGAGTCGTCAAGGGCACGACGCAAAGACGCTACAGCCCAGCGCGCCTGGTGTCTGCTCGGGGCCACACGCGGGCCCAGGGAGGGGAACGCCCGGCGAGCCAAACAACGCCACCAGCGACACAACAGCATCTACGAGGTTCAGCGTGTCGTTGTCATCCGCATCGCAGGCAACAGCACAGGGAAGGTTCCCGCTCGGTTGCACAAACAGCTCTTCGAGGAGATGCACTGGATCGGCGAGACTCACACTTCCGTCGCCGTCGCAATCCCCTCGTCTGAAGACTGGATCGCTCGAGACGACGACTTGACCACCGGTGTACTCCGGCAAGACCCCCTGGCCACCAGCCATGACGACGATGATGCTCACCGGGGGCACTCCAATCGTCGCGCAAAAATCGAGACTCGCCGTGTATGGCCCCGGGCCAATCGCGCGGCATGTCATCAGCTCCAACTCCGCGTTTACGGTCGGTGGCAACGAATGCATGCCGGAGAGGTCGATGATGCCAGCGCTGAAGAATCCTTCTCCCGGCACCGCCCAACTGGCGTAGAACGTCTGCGTGGTGCCGCCACTGACAATCGCAGACAGTGTTGCACCGTACTCGATCGCAAGTGGCTCGAGCAGCGTGGCGTCGAGGCAGAGGCCAAAGCCCCATGACTGCACGTTGACGGCTGGGCCTAGGGTTCCCGCCATGCTATCGAGATACGCGACGAAGCTGAAGTCGGCCCCAGGCTGCACGTACTGGATGGGCGGTACATGCAGGTGAAACCGGTCGTCGCTAGCTCCGCCAGGCTGCGCCCAGGCCACCCCAGAAAACCCTGTCGAGAGAGCAAGCAAAGACAGCATCGTAACGACTACGGAAACTCTGAGAATCTTCATGACGACACTCTCTCTCATTTCACTGAGCCACCGCGGCGCGAAGATCATCGATCGAGACCACTTCACCAATCGCTTGATCGACGACGTTGCGCAACGCATTGGCGGTATTTCGTCGCTGCTTTGCTAGCGCCGCATCATTGATCGGAAACGGCTGTAGCGCCGTACCGGGCACCGACCCCAGGGTGCCCTCGGCGATCAACAGTGTACCGTAACCCTGTTGCGACATCTCACGCATGCCGATACCGCGCCCCAACACGCAGCTGTTTGCACTATACCCTACGTACAGCAGGTTCTCGATCTCCTGCTGCTTCAGGAGTCGGTGTACATGCTGATGATCCCGACGCCACCCAGACGCAGCTCACCGAGCTGTGGCGTGACGTGTGCGCTGATGGCGTCCCGTGACCCGCCATGCCACGCATGAACAAGCAGCAGCCCTTGCTGACGCGCGAACTCAACAATCGGCAGTACGTGCGCCTTGGTGTGCGGCTCGATCACTCGATGAAAGTTCCCAACAGCCAGAATAGGAGCGGCAGCATTCTTGGTAAAGCGAGAAGCCACAACCTAGCGCAAAGACACTCGGTAGATCCTCGAAGGGCAAGAGTCGCCAATCCCGAAACACTCGGTTCAGACCCTGCCTGCGCCCAAACCAAATGCGGCCGGGCCCATCGCTGGACCCGGCTCGCATGCACAACAAGAGTGGACGATCAGTGAACGTCGCTGCTGCCCTAGGCTACCGCAGGGTAGGACGGGCGTGAGCGGCCTGCCCCGGTACGTCCAGGACTCCATCGAGCGTCGGCATACCGCTCGTCGCATCTAGCGAGAACTCTCGGATCATCTGTGACGTCGTCCCGTAGAGATTCATCCCGTCCGGCGTGATCGCGAGCGCGTGGGTGAGTCCGATGTCGACCTGCCCCTGGTAGGTCAGCGTCCCAACCGCCGTTACCTGGAACGTGGCGATCGTGCCGTCATACGACGTGAGGTACAGGCGGTCGCGGTTCGGGTGCAGGGCAATCTCGAGAGTGTCTTCTGGGGTCGCCGTTTGGTACTCAGACAATGAACTGAGTGCGCCGTTCTCTTCCACTCGGAAGCGCGCCACCGACTCTTCGTTCTCCAAGACGACGTAGAGCGAGAACCCATCGGGGTGCAGGACCATGTTGGTCGGTCGGTCATAGCCGGTGTAGCTGTACTTCTGCGTCAGGATCCCGAAGTCTCGATCCAACTCGAACACTGTGATGCGGTCTCCGTAGCTGTTTGCGACGTACAGGAAGCGTCCGTTCGGTGCGATCACGAACGCCTCGGGGTTGAAACCTCCACTGGGCGTGTTGAAGACCGCGCCACCCGGGATGCCATCGCTGTCGATCTGCAGCATGTGGATGATCCCCGTGTTCCCGAGGTTCACTCGCCCGTCGAGAACGAACAGAAAGCGACCCGTAGGATCGACCGTGACACGAATCAGATCTTGCTCGGGATCTAC
>JBCCHQ010000211.1:0-7500 GCA_039028735.1 Planctomycetota bacterium
CACGCTCCCCGGCGGTGCGATCGAGTTTCTCAATCTCGTCGTGGAAACGATGACGATCGAGACGGCCGCGGGTCCGACGTTCGTGCGCGGCGACTCGAACTTCGATGGCAACCTCGCCCTAACGGACGGAGTCGTCACACTGACCTACCTGTTCAACGGTGGGACGACATCTTGCTTGGACGCGCTCGACTTCAACGACGACGGCAGCGTCAACCTGCAAGACCCGGTACTGTTGCTTGGGTATCTGTTCTCACAGGGGACCGCACCCCCACCGCCGTTTCCGACTGCGGGCTTCGACCCGACTCCGGACGGCCTAACGTGCCTCTAGCCAACGGCGTGCCTCGAGCCAACGGCGTGCCTCTAGCGACGTCGTGCCTCTTAGCAAGACTGGGCGTCCGGATTTCGTGGCGGCGCACTGAGGCGGGGCCTGGTCGTCTAGGATAAGGCGTGGTCGTCTAGGGTAAGGGGACGGCGGCAGATATGCGCGGGCACTAGTGCCCGCGCGCGCGCAGGCGTACGCCGTCGATCGGGCAGATGCGGCGCTCGTCCCCTTCGAAACCACACAGTGGGCAGGCGTACGGAAGCGCCGAGCGCCGCGGCCGCTCGTCCAACTGCGACTTCGGTGGCTTGGACGGCGACCAGGAGTCTTCCACGCGCCGCTGCGGAGTCGCATTCGCTTCTGGATTGTCGCGCAGCCACAGCCACGTTCCTCCCGACACGAACATGCACAGCGCTGCGATCCCGGCGAGCGCCGCACCCCAGCGGCGTCCCTGGCGTCGAACCGGGACACCGCTCCGGATCAACTCTAGCTGGTCACGAAACGCCCGCGCCGAAGAGAGGCGTCGGTTCGGGTCTCGCGTCAAGACGCGCCGCAGTAGACGCTCCAGCGAACGCTGCCAAGGGTGGGGCCGCATGTGGTCTCGCAGCCGCGACACCTGCGCGATACGCTGCCGCGTCAGCAACTCCTTCGTGCTCTGCCCCTGGACCGCTGCCGTGCCGGTCAGCATCTCGTGCAAGAGCAGACCAACGGCATAGACGTCTGAGCGCGCGTCGATCGGGTTCCCCCATGCCTGCTCCGGCGACATGTAGCGCGGCGTGCCGATCAAGATCTCGCGCGTGAGATCGTTGTCGTCCCCCGGTTCTTCGACAGCCGCGATCCCGAAGTCTAGAATGCGTACCGTAAGACGTTCGGCGTCCGGGTCGTCCGCCGCGTCTGTTGCAGCAGGGGCACCCACCGCCGCACCAGGGTCGGGGGCCTCGTCGACGCCGACGATCAAGTGATCCGGCTTCAGGTCTCGGTGCACGATCCCGGCGCGATGGGCAACTTCGAGCCCGGCGAGAAGTTGCTGCGTCAGATCCAGTGCGTCCTCCGGTGCCAGCGCACCGCGCCGCTCCAACAACTCCGTCAACGACAGCCCCTCGCAGAAGTCCAGGCAAAGGTAGATCTGCCCGTCTTCCGTCTCTCCGAGATCTCGAACGCCAACGAGACTGGGATGCTGCAAGCCGAGGAGTACGCGCCCTTCCCGCAGGAAACGCTCCCGCTGGTCCGGCTCGCGGCAGAGATCAGCGCGCAGGAGCTTCACAGCGAAGCGACTCCCCGGCAGCAGAGCATGCTCGCAGAGGTAGACCGTGCCCATCGCGCCACTGCCCAGCGGCGCCCGGATCACGTACTTGCCTGCGATCGTACGCCCCGCAGCGCGCTCGATGTCCTCGGTCGGCGGGCGCTTCACCCGCGCATTGTCTTCGGCGTTGCCGCCGGTTGGGTCGGCACTGCTCATGGGGCTGCGGGCTCCACTCGACGAGTTGTCGCCGAACCAGCTCCGGGCTCCAAAGAGTAGAACCCGTTCTTGCCGCGCACCAGCTCTTGCAGCAGTTCGCAGGGCGTTCGTGGATCCCCCTCGTCGTGACGTTGCTCCAGACGCTGCAACAGCTGCGGCAAGCCGACCGCATCTGCATAGCGCAACGGCCCCCCTCGAAACGGAGGAAAGCCGGTTCCCATCACCATGCCGAGGTCGACAACCGATGGTCGATCGATGATCCCTTCCTCGAGGCAGCGGGCAGCTTCATCGAGAAGCGGGTCCAACAGACGATGCACGATCTGCTCGCGATCGAAGTGGCGCCCACCGTTTTGTAGAGCTTCGTTCTTGTCGAGCCACGCCGGGGCACCATCGCCCCCGTAGGCGTAGAAGCCGCTGCCCCCTTTGCGCCCGAGATCTCCCCGATCCAAGACCTTCTGCAAAACTGGCGACGGGGTGACGCGACTTCCGAACGCGGCCGAGAGTGTCTCCGACACCTCGACCCCAATGTCGATGCCGACTTCGTCGAGCAAGCGAAAGGGCCCCATTGGTAGGCCAAACGCCACCGCGACGCGATCCACCTCGACACCGCTGGCGCCCTCTTCGAGCATCTGACACGCGCTGTTGAGCAGCGGCGCCAACAGTCGATTCACGAGGAAACCCGGAGAATCCTGCACGAGGATCGGATACTTGCCGAGACGTTGCGTCAACTTCAGAACTCGCTCGACAGCCCAGTCAGCCGTCGCGCTCCCGGGGATGACTTCGACCAGCGGCATCTTGTGCACTGGATTGAAGAAGTGCATCCCGACGACACGCTCTGGATGCTCGGCACCTTCTTGAATGGAGGAGATGCTGAGTGCAGATGTGTTCGTAGCGAACACCGTATCCGGACGCATTTGCGCCTCTAGCTCGCGCAACGCTGCCTGCTTGATGTCGAGCCGCTCGACAATCGCTTCCACAACGACATCGAGCTGCGCGAATCCCACGAGGTCCGTGGTATGCGTCAACCGTGACAACAACTCGGCTTGCTCACGAGGAGAGAGCCGACGCTTCTTGACCTGCGCTTCGACGAGCTTGGCGATCGTGCGCAGCCCCTTGGCCAGTGCCCCGGAATCCAGGTCACGCAACCGCACGTCACAACCGCGAGAGAGCAACATCTGCGCGATCCCCGCCCCCATGACACCAGCGCCGATCACGGCTGCCTTGTCCGTCGGTTGTGACGGTGCGTTCGTGTCGTCCTCGTCCCCGACCCTGAGCTTGCGAGCGTCTTCAGAGCTGTTGAAGATCGAGATCAGGTTCTTGCAAACGTCGCTCGCGATCAGCTCGCCGCACAGCTTCGCTTCGAGCTGCAAGCCCGCAGCAAGGTCCTTGCTATACCCGTCGATCACAGCCGTGATTGCTGCGGGTGGCGCCGGGTAGTTGCCGGCGGTCAGGCCGGCGACCTGGGCCCGCGCCCGTTTCTCAACGAAGCGACGCCCGATCGGATTCTCTTCGAACAGCCAACGAACAATTCGCCCACGCAGCTTGCGTCGCCGCACAGCAACCTTGTCCGGGGCGGCGAGGATCTGTGCGACAGCACGACCAGCGACGGCGTGGAACCCTTCCGGTGGCACGAGCGCATCAACGATGCCACGCCGTTGCGCTAGCTTCGCTGGCAGTCGCTTCCCCGCCAGGATCAAGGGCAGGGCGCGCGTGATCCCAATCAACCGCGGCAGTCTCTGACAACCGCCAAAGCCAGGAATGATGCCCAGGTTGACTTCCGGCAGACCGATCTTCGTTGACGAAGTCTCGGCAGCGACTCGATAGTCCAGCGCAAGAGCCAGCTCCAAACCCCCGCCGAGACAGGTACCGCGGATCATCGCAAACGTTGGAAACGGGAGCTCGTGCAGCTGCCCAAAGATGCGTTGCCCCTCGGCCGCTGCTGCGGTCGCCAAAGAAACGTCCGTCAAGCCAGCGATCTCAGCAATATCGGCGCCCGCGATGAAGTGTTCTTTCTTGGCACTCCAGATCAACAGAGCTGCAACGCCTTGGAAAGTACGTAACTCCACCGCTTTCTCCGACAACTCCTGCATTACAGCTGAACTCAAAGCGTTGACCGGTGAAGGTCCGTCGAGGATCAGATGCACCCAGCTCCCGTTCGGGGCGCTTTCGGGCAATCCGTCACTCCAGGCCGGGGTAGGCTCACTGCGAACGATCTTCCAGTGACTCATGCCGCTACCTTGCCTTTCACGACAACCGCACCCCCCTGGCCACCGCCGATACACAGCGTCGCCAGACCAAGCTCTTCGCCGCTTCGCCGGAGCTCGTGCAACAGCGTCAAGACCAGACGAGCTCCCGTCGCGCCGACGGGGTGACCCAACGCGATCGCACCACCGTTGACGTTCAACAGCTTCCGGTTCACACGCACGGCGTCCGGGAAGCCCACGCTGCGCGCGAACTCCGCGTCTTCGAACGCTGCACAACAAGCAAGGACTTGCGCGGCAAAGGCCTCGTTCAATTCGATCCGGGCCAAGTCTTCAAACGCAACACCAGCGGCAGCCAGCGCTGGCGCCGAAGCGTGCACGGGGCCAAGCCCCATCCGGCGCGGGTCACAACCGCGGTAGGCGTGGCCGAGGATCTCACCCAACGGTTCCGAGCCGAGAAGTTCCGCCCCCTTCTCGGAAGCCAGGATCAGGGCGACAGCACCATCCGTGATCTGGCACGAGTTGCCAACCGTCACCGTGCCGAGGCGGCGGTCGAAGTAGGGACGCAGCTTCTGCAGCGCAGCGATACTTTGATCAGCGCGCGGACCGATGTCTGCTTCCAGGCGATCGTGCATCTGTGGCGGTACCCCGAGCGGCGCGATCTCCTCGGCAATCCGACTAGCTGCGGCAACGGCCTTACGGTGACTTTCCAGCGCGTACGCGTCCTGGTCGGCGCGACTGATCCCAAACTCGCGAGCAAGTCGTTCGCCGGTGAGTCCCATGATTTCGCCACAGGTGGGGTCCGTCAGCCCCTGCTCCAAAGCAATCACCGGCTTGAAGTCACGAAAGCGCAGTGCGCTCAACGCGACGAGCTTCTCGCCGAGGGAACGGGCTCGCATCACGCCCGAGAGTTTGCGACTGAAACTTTGTGGATAGTGCAGCGGTATCTGACTCATCGATTCGAGTCCACCACACAAGACGATGTCTGCCGTGCCCGCCGCGATCTTCTCTGCGGCCAGCGTGACAGCTTCCAACCCAGAAGCGCAGTTGCGGCTCACCGTCAACGCCGGCGTCGACTCGGGGACGCCACTGCGGAGTGCCACGACGCGGGCGATGTTGGCGCTGTCAGACGGATGCGCGACGCACCCGAAGATCACCTCGTCGATCTGTTCCGGAGAGAGACCCGCGCGCACAGTTACTTCCCGCGCGGCGGCGCTGCCGAGTTGCCAGGCAGCCACACTACTGAGATCGGCACCCGCCTTGACGAATGGGGTCCGGACCCCGTCCACAACGAGGACACGTCGGGACATCGAACACTCCCCTAGCTACCGCAGGACTCAGGATCGCTGAGCCAACGGTTCGACTTCCCCCCCACAGATTGCGCCGATTCTGGATGCTCTCATCCCGAATGGCCTCATCCCGTATGGCTAGGCCTGACGGGCCCGTCGGCACGAACAGAACGCCTACCCAAGCCTAACATTCGGCGACATCGGTGGCCACTTCGGCGCTCAGGGAGACGACCCAGCCGTGAGGTTCCGAGAAGCTCTGCGGGCCCAGCGAGGGAGCCCGTGGCCCTCCTGGAATCGTGCTGTGCGGCGCTACTTGCCTGTGCAGCGCTACTTTATTGTGTGATAGAGGCCGAAGTTCTCTTCTGAGAGCTGCTTCAGGAACTGTATGTAGGCCCCTTGGAAGCCCAGCGTGAAGATCCGCACCTGGCGTAAGTAGTTGGCGGCCTTCATCTCGGCGAGGATGCGCCCCATCAGGCGGCGCGAGTCGGGTGGCAACCCTTGTCGCCCCTGGCTGCCTACGTGTGTCGGCGCGCCATCGGTGATCAGGTAGACCGTATCGACCAGCGGGTCCTCGAACGCGCGGGCGAGGGCGTCGTCGGTGACCGTGATCCCCGTCGCCTTCAGTCCGGTGACAAACTCGACAGCGCTCTTCTTGGCGGTGCCGTCGGCCGTGACCATCGCTTCTTTCCAGGACGTGACTTCGGTCGAGAACGTGATGACATTGAAGCGGCGGTCTTCTGGCAGTGCGTTGATCACCTTCACGAGCTCAGCCTTTGCGCGACGGATGCGCTTGCGCTCGTTCATCAGCTCTTTCTCCGCCGCATCGCCGGGCACGCCTGTACGGCGGCGCAGCTTCTCGAGCTGTTCCGGCGTCAGCGGATCCGAGGCTTCCATGCTGCCAGAAATGTCCAAGATGAAGATGAGGCGGTATCCGGTCAGGTCGAGGCCAAAGAGGCCGACACCCGTGCGCTTCTCTGGCGCATCGTCTGACAGCGTCTCCGCAACTCGCTTCGGATCGATCTTGCCACGATGCGCCTTGATGTAGTTCTTGAATTCCGATGCCGAGTGCAGGCCCTTCCCGGTCAAGCGTTGCAAGGCATCGCGACAAGCAACCCAAGCAGTTCCAGGGGCGCTCTTCATCAGAACACGCCGCCCTTTGTGGACCTCTTCGATCACTTCGCGCTTTTCCCACTTCTTCATCGCGGCCACGAGTGGATCTAGCGCCACCGTATCCTGGCAGTTGCCTAGCACGCGTGCGGAAGAGGCGACGAGTTGCGAGCTCTTCCCCTTCACACCCGTCAATGCGTAGTTCACGGCATCGAGTTCTGGGTGCTGCAGTGAAGCATGCAGAATCAAAAAGCGCTCTTCCCACGACGAGCTAGCTTCGAAGATCTTGCGGATCACACGCAACGCCTTCTTCCCCTTCACCTTCGCTAGCGCCTGGATCGCTTGCTTGAAGATGCGATACCGGTCCCCATGATAGAAGTCGTGTTCGCTCGCGCGCTCCATCTTCTTGTAGGCGGCAGGGATCGCTTGCACGGCCAGCACCGGGTCCGCTTTCGCGAGGGCATGCATCCGTGCACAAATCAGATCGGTGTCTTGCGCATCCATCGCCGCATCGAGTTCGGGATCACCCGGGGCAGCAACGGCGGAGCCTGTCACGAGGCAGGCGGCGAGAACAAAACAGAGCAGAGGAAGATTCCGAACCATCGCGCGCAAGACTTCATCCTTTCGCTGGGGAGGAGGGCTCGGATGCTGTCTGAGCGGGCGGCCCTCCTGGAGACCGAGCGGCGATCTTATCCATACCGCTGAGACGGAGCGAGAGGGATTTCCCCCGAACCTCCAGCTGCGACCCTCCCAAAGCGTCAGATACGCACTGAGGCGCAGATGAATTCAGCCCAGATCCTCTCCGGAGCCAACAACCGGAGCATGGCGAAGGACAATGACAAGGACCGAAGGCAGGGCCCGCCCATTCCCTTCTCCCATTCCCTTCTCCCATTCCCTTCTCCCATTCCCTTCTCCCATTCCTTCTCCCATTCCCTTCTCCCATTCCCTTCTCCCATTCCCTTCTCCCATTCCCTTCTCCCATTCCCTTCTCCTGAGCAACCCAATACATGGGTAACACCTATTGTCATTACATGGGTGACACTCACAGGGGATCGTCGAGGTACCGGAGGAGCCCATGGCAGAGCAGATGGTGGCTAATGGTGTCGATGACACCCAGCTCGAGTG
>JBCCHQ010000212.1:0-7488 GCA_039028735.1 Planctomycetota bacterium
CTGGCGCCGATTGGATCCACGTCGACTGCATGGATGGGCACTTCGTCCCGAACCTGTCGATCGGTGCCCCAGTCGTCAAGAGTTTGCGAGCAGCGACCGACCTACCGCTCGATGTCCATCTGATGATTTCTGACCCCGCGAAGTACCTCGACGAGTTCATCGAAGCGGGCTCGGACTCGATCACGTTCCACATCGAAGCGGTCTCCGATCCGGCACCGTTGCTGCAGCGGATTCGAGCGGCGGGACGCAAGGCGGGGTTGGCGATTCGCCCGAAGACGCCTGCATCGGCCGTGACACCATTCGCTGCTCTGTGCGATTTGTACGTCATCATGACCGTCGAACCGGGCTTCGGTGGGCAATCGTTCATGCCCGAGCCGCTCGGCAAGATCCCCGAGCTGCTGGCCGCTGGTCGCGCTGCGGGTCTCGAGCCAGAGATCGAAGTTGACGGCGGGATCGACCTTACGACTCTACCGGAGGCGCGGGCCGCCGGGGCGACGGTGTTCGTTGCTGGGTCCGCAATCTTCCAATCGGAAGACGTACCCTCTACAGTGCGAAGCTTCTGCGAGCTACTCCAGCAAGAGGTTTCGTGATGAACAAGAACCAGGAAAACAGCGCCGACGGCAACCGCGACTCAGGGCGTGAGAGTGGGCGCGGCTTCCGCAAGCGCCGCGACATGCCCGGCGGGCTTTGGATGCGCTGCTCGGCCTGCTCCAAGATGATCTATCGCAGCTTGGTGCTAGAACGCTGCAATGTTTGTCCCGAATGCAACTTCCACTTCGAGATCACTAGTGAAGAGCGCATTCGTTTGATCTGTGACCCAGATACATTCGAGCTGCACTTCGATGAACTACAACCCGCCGACCCACTCGAGTTCGTCGCCCGGCGCTCCTACTCGGAACGACTCGAAGAGGTGCAGACGAAGACCGGCTTGACGGATGCTTGTGTCGTCGGCAAGGCGCGGATCGGCGGACACCCGGTCGTCTTCGGTGTGAGCGACTCGCGCTTCCTGCGTGGCAGCATGGGGTCGGTCGTGGGGGAGCGTATCTGTCGTGGCATCGAGTTGGCGCGCGAGCAGCGCTGCCCGTTCATCTTCGTTTCTGGATCCGGTGGGGGCGCACGCATGGACGAAGGCGTGTTGTCTCTGATGCAGATGGCGAAGACCAGCGCGGCGCTCGCCCGTCTCAACAAGGCAGGGATGCTGTTCGTGTCGATCCTGACCAACCCGACCATGGGCGGTGCGATGGCCAGCTTCGCTGCCCTTGGCGATCTCGTGTTCGCGGAACCTCACGCACTTGTCGGCTTTGCGGGTCCGACCGTGATCAAGCAAACCATCAAGGCTGAACTGCCCGAGGGCTTTCAGTCGTCTGAGTTCAACCTCGAGCACGGTTTCGTAGATCGCATCCTCGATCGCCAAGACATGCGGGAAGTGCTGATTCGCGTCTTGAACTACGTCACACCGCAAGAGGAAGTCGGCTAGGGCTTCCTTCTCGGCCCCTAGACTCAGGTCGCAACCAGCCGTCAACATTACGGGAACTCGAGCCCATGAGTTGGCGCTCGCGTTCCTGATCCCTAACCCTTCGATGCCAGTCGACTTGCTGTGTCGGTGGTTGGAACCGTCGCGGCTTTTCACAAGAAGGGGTCCAAGAACTGCGAGCCCCGAGTCGATAGATGCTGTGGGTAGATTGCGGCGTCGCACGGATGCAGGCCGTTTCCCGACGTTTTTCTCAGCCACGAGCATTCACGGAGTGGTACAGGCATGGCAGACCCGACCATCGGCTCACGGGTAGAGTTCCTAGACGAGAGTCCCGAAATCGAAGAAACCCTCGCCAAGCATTGGGACATGGTTCCCGAGGCGGACGCGAAGAATGAAGTGATCGAAGAGATCATTGAGTTCCTGGGTGGGCGCGAGCGAATGAACCCCTCGCTGCACTTTCGCTATCGGCTCGTTATCGACGAAGCACTGACGAATGCGATCTCGCATGGGTGTCCCGACGATGACGCGAGCGTCTCGGTCGACTGTCACGTCTCGCCAACACGCTGTGTCGTACGGATCCACGATCAGGGTCCCGGTTTCAGCTACGACACCGTTCCAGATCCGACGGCCCCCGGCAACGAGTACCGCGAGCACGGACGGGGGATCCTGATCATGGATCGCTACGCCGAGCGCGTTGCTTACGCCGACGCCGGACGTCAGGTCACACTCTGGCTCTCGATCGAGGGCTGATCACGGAGGATCGGCAGGAGGAGGCAACTCCTTCGAGCCAGTTTGAGAGTTTCGAGGGGGTGGAGCGGTGATCGGATCGTATGGAGAAGGCTCGGATTCTCATCATTGGCCAGGAGAAGGACTCGGCGTACGCCATCCGCAATGTGTTCGAGCTTGACCAGCACGAGCTCGAGTTGGCGTTGAACCTCGACGTCGCCAAGGCCATCCTCAAAGAGCGTCATATCAACGTGATCGTGCTCGACCCCGCGGTTTGCTTGCTCGAGGGCTTCGATCTGATCGACTTCCAGCTCGACCACGGCCTACTCGTACCTATGGTCCTCGTCGGTGGTGAGTCGACCGGCGTCCGCCGCAAGATCCGCAGTCGCGGCGGCATCAAAGTGCACTCGTGCCCAGCCGATGGTTTCAAGCTCCTCGACCTCGTACGGGAAGTGTTGGGCGCACCGCAGGAGCAGTAGCGTCGACTACGACTCGCCGTCCGCGATCACCGTCTCCTGGATCAGCTTCTCGAGCTCCTCGAGACGGAGCGTGTCTCCTTGACTGCGCGGTTGCGCACGCACGGCTGCGGCTGCGCGACGCGCCTGATCCAAGGCCGCTCTCGCACCATCCCCCACAGACAACCTCGCCTCGGTGACCTTTGCTACGCCGTAGATCTGCAAGCATTTGACCGGGGGAGGTAGCAAGCGCAGCCCGAACTCGGCCTCGCGGATCAGCTGCGGAAGCTGCTGCGTCGATTGAATCGTGATGGTGCCGGTGTCCGGGCGTACGAGCCGAAGCGCCGCTGTGTCGAGACCTGGGCCAGCTTCGGCGGCGCCGGCTCTTACGTAGCAGAAGTAGTCGTTCGTGTAGCTGACCAACAGCCACGATGGGTCCGACGCCAGGCGCGCATGCAACGCGGAGCGCTGCGGCCACTTCCACGGAGCACTCACGAGCGCAGCGACCGCGTGATCGAAGAGCTCCACTGCTGCCCCCGTGTCGAGAGCTTGTTGGTGGGCCAGGAAGCGCTCGGCGCCATAGACGCTGTTGCGCGAATCCATGGTCGGGCGCAACAGCGCCCCGCTGCGCCACGCGACGACGCCACCGTGGTGGTACTCGCACAGCACAACACCGCGGTAGCCGCTTGCCAGCAGCTGATCGACCTCCCACAGAGGGAGCGGCGCCGCCCAAAGATAGACACCACCGGCCCGGATCGGGGGACGGACGCTGTCCCATGTCGCCGGGTATCCAAGGACAATCAGGAACGCTGCAAATCCGACTACTACCGCGCGACTTGCCCACTTGGCTCCCCAACTTCGCGCAACCGAAGTGATGAACGGCGCGTACGGCAGAGCGGCGGCCGCAAACAGCGCGAGGTAGCGCTGATGCCGCAGGTACAGTAGCAGTGTCGCCAGAAGGAACAGGCCGTACGGGAGCGGCACGGCGCGGCGGGCCAGGCCAGCGAGGATCGCCGCGATGAACAGGACCGAGACGGCGAACGCTGGCGTTTCGCGAAACAGCGCGGAGTGGTCGCCGCTACCAAACGGCGGTGCCCACTCACGGATCTGCTGCATGAAGACCTCACTGCCGGTGAGGCGCAACGGATGCAGGAGCCCTTCGATACCGAACGGTTGAACCAGGAGTGCTACGCAGCTCAGTGCGCCGATCAGTCCGCGCAGTCGCCACGAAGCTGCGTGCTCGTGCCCACTCAACAGCAGGCCGCAAAACACGATCCCCAGCCCCAGGTAGTAGGACCCATGCACATTGACCCAGAAGACCAACACCAGCGGGACGAACCACAGCAATCGCGGCCGACGCCGGGCTTCCAGCAACAGCCACCACAACAGGAACACGAGCGCCAACGCAATCAAGTGTGGCCGTAGCATCAGTCGGCGTCCGGCCATCAACCAAAGAGGCACCGACCACCAAAGCATCCCGAGCCGCGTGGCACCCAGTCGCACCAGCACGAGCGCATGCAGCAACGCGAACAGCAATGACCCCAAGACCGCGGCTGCGATCAAGCCGGGGTCTCCGAACCAGCGATAGACCAGGGAGTAGCCAACTCCAGCGAGCCATTCGTGGGGGACCCAGGAGGCTTTGTCGACGCCGCCGGAGAATGGGTCGTAGTCAGGCACCGTAGCGTGCTCGAGAATCCAGTCACCGATGGCCAGGTGCATCGGTAGGTCGTTGTTCTGCAACGTGTGGAACGCGATCAACGCGGCGGGGAGCAGGATCAGCAGCCACTCCAGGCGCGACCAAGACGAGTTCTCGCCGCTCTCTGCGTTGTCGGAGCCGTTTCGGTGCATCGGCGGTTTCTTGGTGCCTTCTTTGCGCTCGGATCCATCGCGGGGTTGCCAGCCGCAACAAGCTGGTCGTTCCCGTGAAGTTACTCGATCGTAGCCGTGACGGGTAGATGAGGGAAGCAGGCGCTCGTGTTAGGCTGTCTGCAGTCGTGTGCCCAGCATTGAGCAGCCGAGCACTCTCTGGCTGCTTCCGAATGGGAGGGATTCGATGGCTGTCCCCGAACAGCAGTTTCGTACGTGCAGCGTCCACTACCTTCGTGACACCTACGTACCGCGCATTCGACGGGCCTCGGAGATCTTGCCCGCGGACCGGCTCTGGTGGCGTCCTCATGAGGGGGTTCCGAGCGTGGGCAACTTGTTGCTGCATCTCAGCGGGAATGTCCGTCAGTGGATCCTGAGTGGGCTCGGTCAGCAGCCGGATGTGCGTCAGAGGATCCGCGAGTTCATGACCCAGGAAGAGGGAGGCGTAGAACCCTTGCTGGCAGACTTGACTGGAGTCGTCGACGAAGCAGCCGACATCGTCGCGGGACTCAGCAAGGCAGAGTGGGAACAGTCACACGTGATTCAGGGTTTCGCGGTGACCCCTCTCGAAGCGGTCTATCACGTGGTCGAGCACTTCAGCTGGCACACCGGGCAGATCGTGTGGATCGCGAAATCGTGCGCTGGAGCCCAGCATGGTCTCGCGTTCTATGATGAGGCCGAGATCAATCGGCGTCGCAATGAACCTGAAGGCTGAATCGTTCTCGCACTTGTCGAGTGGAGAAGTGACAGGTATGCTTCTCCCCGGAGTAGCTGCGCCGACGTTGTAGTCGTGTGGCGCCTGATCTTGTATTTCGGGGGCTGCGTTCTCTTTCGCAGCGGACCCATTACAGCTGATTCACTGCAGCTGATTCACTGCAGCCAATTCACTGCAGCCAATTCACTGAAAGGAGGCCAAACATTGCTCACTGTACTTCTCTCTTCCCACGCCTCCTTGGTGTCGACCGACTAATCACGCAGTAGCTACCTGCGTCGCAGCGTCGATCCCAGCCAAACCCCGCAGCAGCGGGTTTCCAACTTCCAAGAGCGCACGCTTCCTTTGCGTAGCTTGCGCCTGAGAGTCAGCGTGCGTCCGCATTTCCAGGCGGCGCGCCATTGAAGAGAGAATTTCTAACGTATGTCTAGTGACAAAGAACGATTGCGACGGCTCGCCGCGTTGTGCGGAGAGCCGAGCGCCGAGGACGGAGTGCGTCCCGAGCGCAGAGAAACAAGCCGTAGGCAACGGCGAGGTCGATTCGATCGGAAAGAGAGGCAACTGTGTAGGCAAGTGGAAGAGGCTTTGTACTTCGCGTTCGCCAGCACGTCCGATGCGGTGCTGTGTAAGGTTACGCCTCTGTCCGTGGATCCGTACCCGGACAGTTCGCACCTCGTCGTCTCCTTGGTGGATCTCGACGTCAATGATCCTGTCGACCCGCAGCAGCTCGACGCGGGGCTCGACGTTTCGCATGGAGCGTTGCGGGCCGAAGTGGCGCGATCGATTTGCCGGCGTCGGGTGCCAGAACTGAGCTTCCGCTATCAGCCAGGGGGGGCACCACATGACACAGGACGCTAGCGAAGTGCACGATGTCGTGATCGCACGGTGGACGCCAGAGCCACTGTCTGCCGGTGTGGCTGCGACCCTGCAGCGCCTGGCGCGTACGGATGGTGTCGCGCGGATCGCCGTGATGCCGGACGTGCACGAGGCAGGCGACGTGTGTGTGGGCACCGTGATTGCGGCGAAGGACCGCGTCTATCCGGCTGCCATCGGCGGCGATATAGGCTGTGGCATGACCGCGGTGCGCCTGCATGGTGCCGGCGAGCGGCTACGCGAACACGGCGTTTCCGCCAGGGTCCTCGAGGGGCTCGCGGCAATGGTGCCAACGAACCGGCATGGACGACGCTCCGCGGTGACGGCTCTGCCGGAGGAACTGCTCGGCCAGCCGCTGAGCACCCCTCGGCTACAACGTCTACTTGCCCGCGATGGGCGGGTTCAGTGGGGTACGCTGGGGCGTGGGAATCACTTTCTCGAGTTGCAACGTGACCGTGAAGCGCAGCTTTGGCTGTTGGTTCACAGCGGGTCGCGGGCAATGGGGCAAGCGATCTTGAAGGAGCACCTACCCCTTTGTGAGAAGACGAACACTGGGCTACCTAGTCTCCGAGCGGAATCAGCGGCAGCTCGAGCGTATCTCGCCGATCACAACTGGGCGCTGGTGTACGCCGATAGTAGTCGCCGGCGCATGGCACTCGCAGCAGCGTTGTTGCTCGAGGAGTTGCTCGGCGTAGTCCTTGATGAAAGTTCCTGGATTTCCTCTCCTCACAACTTCATACGGCGCGAGGTCAGCGCAGGTGTGAGCTACTTCGTGCATCGCAAGGGAGCCAACTCCGCTGCGGTCGACGAACTCGGAGTGATCCCGGGATCGATGGCAACACCAAGCTACCATGTGCGAGGGCGAGGGTGTGAACGAGCTCTCTGCTCGAGTTCACACGGGGCCGGTCGTTTGATGTCGCGCAGCGAAGCGCGGCGTCGCATGACTGCGCGGGCGTTTCGGCAGGCACTCGACAGCGTCTACTACGACGTGTCGCGCGGACGAGCTCTGTGGGACGAGGCGCCGCAGGCGTACAAGGACATCCGCAAAGTGATGCGGGCCCAAAGCGAGCTGGTGCGCATTGAGCGTGTTCTGTCGCCAGTTCTTTCGTACAAGGGGCGTTGATCACAGAGGAGACAAGGAGTGAGAAGGAGTTCCCAGGGCTTGGGACTCTAGAGTAACAGGGAGCCACGCAGCAGACTCACGCAGTCTGGGGCTCTTTCTCACTACTTGGCTTCTTCTTACGACGAGGTGTCTGACAGCTGGGATTCGTTTCACATCTGGGCGTCGTTTCACGTTTGAGCGAAGGGGAAAGACGTGGCCGAGGGAGCGCGGCGGCGGCGGCTTTCTGGCTGGCTCTCTGCGATTGCCTTGCTGCTGCTCC
>JBCCHQ010000213.1:0-7477 GCA_039028735.1 Planctomycetota bacterium
CTACGAGGAGGGGCTGAAGTATCGGGAGATTGCCACGGCTCTGAACCTACGCGAGGGCACTGTCGCGAAGCGGATCCACACGGCAAAGGCAAAGCTGGAGGAGAAGCTGCGGCGCACTGCCGCCCCCGCTGCCATCCCGTTGTTGGACCAGCTGCTGCGGCGGCCTCCGGAGATCGAAGTGCCGGCAGATCTGGCCGTAAGAGTGCATTCTGCTGTCGCAACCGCACAGGTCGCCGCGACGGCTGCGGCCGCGACGAAGGTTGGATCGGCGATGGCCGCGCGCGTCAGCCGCTACACGATCATTCTCGCGACGTTGGCGGTAGTCGGTGTCGGCGGCTTCTGGATGCAGAGCCAGTGGAGTTCGCCGCCGCAAGAAACAGCTGGCGCGACGCACCGCCTCAGTGACAGCGCGCCACTGTCATCGCAGCTGCCGGCAGCGACCACCGAGGCGCCGACGTCCACCGAGCCAGCGACGACCCAGGTCCCCGTCGACGTGACTCCGGCAACAGCTGGTGAGGCGGCGACGCCGCGCTCCGCAGCGCCCGGGCCGAAGCCCGCTCTCAAAGGAGTCGTCCGCACGGCCGACGAGCGTCCTGTTGTGGGCGCCGTCGTCGACTTGCTCGACGGCGAGGGCAGCCAAGTCGTGCAGTCGACGACGACCGACGATGGCGGGAAGTACGCGTTTCTCGAAGTCCCCACGGATGCGCTCGGCGACGCGCAGCCAAAGTTCAGCCTCGGCGGTGGCTCAGGCAATGGAGCACCATCCGGACGCCGGCGAATGATGGGCGGCCCGACGCGTGTGGGTGGCGACGCCAACAGAGAGCAGCGTAGTGACGGCGACGGCCGCATCGGTATGGTGGGCGGCGGCTTCACGGGCGGCGAGGGCGGCACGTTGGTCATGGCGGAGACCAGTTATGTGCGACTGCGCGTAGCAGCACCGGAACATGTCGTGCAAACCACACCACCGTTTGCTGTGGTTGCCGGCAAGACCGAAGAGCGCGACTTCGTTCTGGTTCCCGGTGAGACCCTGCGCGGTGTTGTACGCAGCGATGCCGGCTATCCGATCGCGGATGCAAGCGTCGAGATCATTGGCTTCGAAGGCGCAAACGGCCCCAGCAGCGAGCAAGCCGTCGCGACCACGAACACCCGCGGTGAGTTTGCTTTCGAGACGCTCGCCAAAGGCCACTACTTGTTGCAGGGAACTTCGCCAGACTTCATCACGCGCAGTGTTGTCGTGGAGGTCGGCGAAGGGCCGATAGAGATTGTGCTGGGCAGTGCGGGGCAGATTGCGGTCACAGTCGTCGACACCGAAACAACCTCGACGCCCACGAAGATCGAACTGCGCTTGCAGTTTCGAGAACGCTTCCTGCGTTACGGCAACACGACAGCGCCCGGATCCCATACTTTCGAGTCGCTCCCGCCCGGTGAGTACATGGTCATCGCCTACCGCGCGTCGCTACCGCTCGTGCAGAAGAAGGCGGTGGTCCGAGCAGGCGAAGCAACTGACATCCAGCTGGAGCTGGCTGCGGGCTGCACTGTGACCGGGCGAATCACACCGCTGGATCCAGAGCATGCACACAAGGAGTTGCGCATTGTCGCTGCACCATTGGATGCGAGCGGTATTCACAAGGGCACGTACCAGCAAGGCGTGATGGATGCCAACAACGACTTCTTGATCGAGCACCTTCCTCCTGGTCAATACTTGCTGCTGGTCTACCCAGAGCGCCGCGGTAACGACAACGCTCTCGGATACCGCAGCTTTGCGGTGCAGCCAGGCAGCGACCAGCTACGGGTCGACCTCGAGATCGATGGCCGCCGCCATGGTGAAGTCGTAATCACCGTCTCGACAACTGACGACGCTACGCTGCCGTTCGTGCAGGCGGCCTTACGCCACATTTCTGCACGTCGCTACGTCGCCTCGGCCTTCTCCATGGACGGCACGGAGCTACGCCTACTGGCTCCTCCCGGTCAGTACACGCTGGCAATCGGAGCTCCGGGGTTTGTGTCATCGGTGGTCGACTCTGTGACAATTGCAGAGGACTCAACGATTCGTGAGGCCGTGACACTTGTGCCACGAGCACCGACCGACCGCACCGACTTGTCAGACCACTTCGCCCCTGGGCTGCAGGTAACGGTTTCCGGGTCCGCAACACTGCGCAGCTACTTGGCGCTCCTGGCCCCGCAGTCGCAAAACGGCATCGAGGTTGCACCCGAAGTCGAGAGCGCTGGGATCCTCGATCAGCCAACAAAAGTGATGTTTCCAGTCGTCGAACACTCTCTTCCTTATGTGTTGAAGCAACACGGCCTCGCCTACAAGACCGGTGACCAAGGGACGTTGCGAATTGTCATCAAACCGAAGCAGACGCAGCGCTGAATATCGCGAGGATTCTTCCCATCAAAGCAGCGCGAGTCGCGTACTGAGGGGAAGGGGGTCTGGCAGAGTGGTCTCTCGGACTCGATCGCGCTGCTGCCCCCGCTTTCTTCCTGCGCCTTACCGCAAAGGCGCGGAGCGCTCACAAGGCCTGGCATCCGTGCCCGAGGTCGCTGCGTGTCGGTGCATCGGGTCGGTGCACGCCGGCGTGCGCGGCCCGTAAGTGCAGGAAGCCAGGCTGAGCGTTCCCAGTCCGGATCGACGCAGCCCACACGCTCCTCCTACGGGGTTGGTTCCGAGCGACTGCGGCGTTTCTTCGCCTTCGCTCAGTTCTTCTGCTGCGCCGCGCGCGATCTCGCCGTAGAATATGGGCGTTATCATCTCAACGATCCAATCAAGGAGATCCGATGCGCTCGATTCGCCCGCTGGCCTGTTCGTGTGTGTGTCTCGTTTGGCTGTCCTTTGCGCCGACTCTGCTGGTCGCTGGCGATCCGACCGTTGGCTGGCTCGAAGGGGATAGTAGCGCTGCACCCGGATACACGCTCTTCACACCGATGGGTCATACCGAGACGTATCTGATCGACAACTTTGGTCGTGTCGTCCACACCTGGAGTAGTGCCTACCGCCCGGGAAACTCCGTCTACCTGCGAGAAGATGGGATGCTCGTGCGCACTGCCAAGCCGAACGGTCCACCGCCATCGATTGCGGCGGGCGGTTGGGGTGGCAAGTTCCAGGTCCTCGACTGGAACAGCAACGTCCAGTGGGAGTACACGTACTCGTCGGCAACCGTGCAGCACCATCACGACATTGCGCTGCTGCCGAACGGCAATGTTCTTGTGCTCGCCTGGGAACTCAAGAGCCAGGCAGATGCGATCGCTTCCGGACGTAACCCTGCGACCGCGCCGTCCGGTGGCGTGTGGCCCGAGCATGTAGTCGAAGTCATGCAGACTGGCCCAACGACGGGCGCCATCGTCTGGGAGTGGCATCTCTGGGACCACGTCATCCAGGACATCGATCCGCTGCAGAACAACTTTGGTGTCGTTGCTGACCATCCTGAACTGATCGACATCAACCAAGGCAACAACGGCAGCGATTGGATTCACGCGAACTCGATCGACTACAACCCGATTCTCGATCAGATCATGATCAGCGCTCGGGGTATGGACGAGATTTGGATCATCGATCACAGCACAACGACAGCTGAGGCTGCTTCGCACAGCGGCGGCAACAGCGGCATGGGTGGCGACATCTTGTATCGTTGGGGGAATCCCCAGAACTATGGCCGCGGCACGGCGGCTGACCAGAAGCTTTTCGGGCAACACTGCGCCGAGTGGATTCTTCCGGGGCGACCTGGTGCCGGGAACATCCTCATCTTCAACAACGGCGTCAATCGGCCGGGTGGCAACGCGACTTCGATCGACGAGATTGCGCCACCTGTCGATAGCTTCGGCAACTACTCGATCGCAACGGGCACTGCGTTCGAGCCTACTGCTTTGACTTGGACCTATATGGATCCGAACCCGACGGACTTCTACGCAAGCTTCATAAGCGGCACGCGCAGGCTGCCCAACGGCAACACGATCATCTGTAACGGTCCGCAAGGCGAGTTCTTCGAGGTCACGACCGCGGGCAGCGTCGCTTGGCGCTACCGAGTACCGGTCAATAGCGCGGGCGTCGGGACGCAAGGGAACGGTTTTTCTGTCAGCGTGTTTCGCACGAACCGCTACGCTCCCAGTTATCCAGGGTTGGCCGGGCAAACCTTGACTCCAGGCGCACCGATCGAACTCTACCCAACCAAGGGTGACTTCGACAACGACGGCGACATAGACGACGACGACGCGACTTGCTTCGACGCGCTCTACACCGGGGACTGCACCCCGTGCCCGAACCCAATCTTCGCCAACGCCGCGGGCTACTTCGGCGACTTCGACGACGACGGTGACATCGATTGTACCGACTGGTCGTCGTTCTCCGCCGCCTGGACCGGACCACCGACGAACCCACCCCCCTTCGCCCCCTGCGCCAACCCCGACTTCGTCCGCGGCGACGCCAACAACGACGCATCGATCAACATCGCTGATGCTATCAAGGCCCTCGGCTACCTCTTCGCCGGCGACACCGTCACCTGCCTACAGGCCCTCGACATGAACGACGACGAATCCACCGACATCAGCGACCCCGTCTACCTCCTCGCATCCCTGTTCGGCATGGGCCCACCCATCGCCGCCCCCACCACCCCCTGCGGCCCCGACCCAACCCCCGGCCCCCTCCCCTGCACAACCTACCCCTGCCCCTAACCCAACCGAGGGTAATGACTGGCCCGCCGGTTGCTGTGATCTGATGGCGAAGCGGCTCCTCCGAGAGGAGGAGCGACATAACTGCACCGGTACCGGTTTTTCGCAATGCGAGTATCCTCGACACTCGCCGGATCTCCGAAGGACGCTTTCACCTCCGTCCGGATCCGGTCGTCAATCAGATGATCAAGTTCGCGCTCGCGCTAGCCGCGAGCCGGCATGAGATCCAGCTCTATTCATTCTGCGCCCTCGCCAATCACCTACACAACGCGTTCTTCGACCCAAAAGCACGTCATCCGCTGTTTCGTCAGGATTTCCACGCAGCAGTGACGCGCTCCGTGAATGTTCACCGCGGAATGTCCGGGTCGAAATGGACTCCCAACGACCCGTGTCCCGTGTTGCTATGGGACATCGAAGCGCTTCTCGAGAAGATTGCCTATAGCATCGCGAATCCGTGCCTGCATGGGCTCGTCGAAGCGCCAGAGCAGTGGCCTGGTGCGATCTCGACCATCGAACAGTTGGCTGGACCGCCACAGGTGATTCAGCGCCCCAACAACTTCTATGATCCCAAGGGAGACTTGCCGAAGTTCGTCGAACTACGGTTCGTGAAGCCTCCGCCCCTCGCAGATTGGACTGACGATGAGTATCGAAAGGAGATTGCGAAACGGGTCGACACAAAGTGCCAAGAAGCTCGCGCTGATCGCCGACGACGACGCAAGACAGTCCTGGGCCGAATCGCGGTGCTGGAGGTTTCGCCGACCGCAGCTCCTAACTCTTCGCTTCCCACAGGCAAGCTCAGCCCGCGCGTTGCCTGCAAGTCGGTGAACCTACGTATCGCGTTCTTACTGTGGCTCAGGTGGTTCCGGATCGAGCATCGCGAAGCAAGAGTCGCATTCGAGCGTGGCGAGTACGGCGTTGAGTTTCCGTTCGCAACCTACTGGCATGTGCTCCGATATGGTGTGAACTGCTCCACCGCGGGACCGCCGAGCGTGGCCTAGCAACTCGGCACTAGCCGGAAACCCTGCAGCATCCACACCGCTTGTCGTAGGCGTGACCAGAAGGAGTCCGCTCCTTCCGACGAAGGAGCGTCCGAATTCGGGAAAACTCACCCCCAACGACCACCCTCGGACGGCTGTTCAGTCGAAGATGCCACGGAATCGAGACCTTCTTGACTCTCACTTGGCCAAGAAGCCACACCTGCTGTCACGACACAGCCAACGCCTCAATCGAGACCCTGGGAATGGCCGGCGAGGGGGGTGGGAGTTGGGAGGAGGGTTGGGAGGAGGGTTGGGGTGAGGGTGGGGAGGGGGACTGGGCTGGGGAGCGGGGTCCAGGTGTTGTCGGTGTAGGTGTGGTAGGTGCCTTTGTGATCGATTGCGGTGAGACGGCCTTCTTCGTCGTTACTGATTGCGACTAGGTTGAGGGTACGAGCGCCGGCGATCGATCTCTCTATGAAGACTTGGCCGTCTTTGCGGAGTGCGTGGATGCCACCTTCGGTGTCGATCGCGTAGAGGCGACGGGCCCCGCGCCGTTCTTCGGCCCAGCCAATGAAGCGCATCTGTTGCGAAGCGCGCTTACTCCCGGGTAGCTCCTGCATCGCCCCTCCCGTCTCGACGCCACAGTAGTAAACGCTACCGTCTCGGTACAACGCGACCACGCCTTTCGGGTGCGGCACAACTTGCACGACCTCGCCGAGATTGTTCTGTGCAAAAATCTCAGTGCTATAGTACCGCCGCCCGTCACTACCAAGGCCGCTGACTCTGTGAGCCATCGCGCGCCCCTCGACGGCAACGTCAGCAATGGTCACGCCTGCAGGCACGATAAATGTCTCGCGCGGCTGCAACAGCCCCCGCATTTGCAGCGGCGGCGTCAGTGCATACGGGCGAATCGCATCGACAGTGCGAAAGATGTCGCGCGCACCCCGCCCTTCCAGCAGCAGCTCGATCAAGGTCGTCGTCCGCGGCAAGAAATCGTTGAAGTAGCTCTCTCGCCACGTCCCAAGGACCCCGGGACGTCTTCCCATCTCGCGCTCCATGTAAGTCTCGAGCGGGCGACAATACTTGTCGAAGCTGAAGCAGCTCTGCAGCGACAAGAACTGATAAGTCTTGCTGCACAAACCGTGGCACTTCTGCGCGAGGTCTTCCTGCTCTCCCAGCCCGATCCGAAAGCGCGAGAAGCGGCTCTTCGACTCTGAGATGTAGTAGCACCCCGACTGCTTGTTCGAGTGCCCGTTGTAGATCACGACGTCAGCATGCGCCAAGCCCTCCACAAAATTCGCGACGGCGCGACGAATCCGATACTTGTGACGGCTACCGCCGGTCGCGTTGACCCGAACACGCACGCGTTGCCCCAGCAAGTGAATGACCTTCTCGCTAAGCATCTTCTCGGAGGTATCGAGAAAGCTCGTGTGCTTGAAGCCGATCTCGGCCAACCGACCGCGCAGCTGCTCAATTGCGTCCCACGAATAGTAGCGCCCAGATTCAGCACTGCGTGAGTTGCCACCGATGATCGCGATATCTAGATAGCCGTCTCGAATCAATTCCCGGTAGTAATCATCGCTACCTGTGGGTTCGAACGCCTTCCCGGGAAAGAGGTCCACGCCGACGCGCGGCACTCCCGCCACAGCCGCGTCGAACTCTTCGACGGCCCGCCGCACCCACTCCGACGCCTGCTCCGACAAGTAGCGCCGCGCGCGCGCCTCGCTGTGCCGTAAGTAGAACGGCGTTTCCCCGCCGTGTAGCCGCTTGAACAACTCGAGGAGCCGCGCCGCCCGGCGACGCACAGGAACACTTCGCTCATCGTCCAACAGCTC
>JBCCHQ010000214.1:0-7397 GCA_039028735.1 Planctomycetota bacterium
GCCATGGAAAGGAACACTATAGTCCTCCTATAATTATGAAGCACTCGGTTGTAGTACGCCAACAAAATGCCATGGATCAAACTCACACTTTTTGCACTGGCTGCTTCACCTTCATTAGATTCTTCTTGTTGTTCATCAAGAATGACTATCGGTTTTTCTACTTGTTGTTCATCAACAACCAGAACGGTACCTTCACGAACCAGGCGACAACTTTTGGCCTGACGACAGCTCACTACGGCAAAGGTGTCGCGGTCGCTGACTATGATGATGATGGCTTCCTCGACATCTTCGTGACTAGCGCCGGTGACCCCGGCTTCGCCGGCCAGCCTGGGAAGCACCGCCTCTATCGCAACGTCAACGGCGTCGCGTTCATGGATGTGGCTGCCGCCGCTGGCGTGCAGTTCTCACATCCCACGGTGCAAGACGGCTGGGGGTCGTGCTTCGGCGACTACGATCTCGATGGCGATCTCGACCTCTTTGTCGCTGGGGTGGCTTCCGCAAACAGCGGCAGCAAGTTGTTCCAGAACAACGGCAATGGCACGTTCACCGACGTCACGGTTGCCAGCCAGCTGTTTCTCGGCGTCGCGGTCAACATGCACGCCTTCGCTCCGCGGTTCCTCGACACCAACGGCGATCGCTACCCAGAACTACTGCTCGTCGCGGACTTCGGCACGAGCCGCTACTTCAAGAACAACGGCGACGGCACGTTCTCGGACTGGACGTTCGTATCCGGCACTGGCCACGAAGAGAACGGCATGGGGCAGACGAGCGGCGACTTCGATGGCGACGGTGCCATCGATTGGTACGTCACGTCGATCTACCAGCCACCTACGAACTGGACCGGCAACAAACTGTACCTGAACAACGGAAACCACATGTTCAGCGAGGTCTCCGCGCTCGCCGGCGTCGATCAAGGCGCATACGGTTGGGGTGCCGTGGCAGCGGACTTCGATCTCGACGGTGACCTCGACATCGCCGAGACCAACGGCGGCCTGGGGCAGTTCTCCGGGATCCAGAGCTTCCTATGGCTGAAGGACAACGCAACATTTACCTATACCGAGAACGCGCTCGCCCTGGGCCTCAACCACACCGATGAGGGGCGCGGAATGCTGAACTTCGACTACGACAACGATGGTGATCAAGACCTGATGATCTTCAGCCGCAACGACCCCATGATGCTCTTTCGCAACGACCTCACAGGCCCCAACACCGCTTGGCTGAGGATCTTTCTGGACACCTCTGCGGCACCGTTGATCGCACCGCACGGAATCGGCGCGTTGGTCTACGTGACGGTCGGCACGACCACCCAGGTGCGTACGATCGATTCGGGCGACAACTACCTCAGCAAGAGCGAGTTGTCGGCGCACTTTGGCCTAGGGGCGGCCACGGTCGTCAACGAGGTGCGCGTGGAGTGGCCAAACGGCGAGACCACCACGCAGCTCAACGTCCCGGTCAATCAGACGCTGACAATCAGCTCGCTGGCACCGCCAGCCTTCACCCGGGGTGACCCGAACGTCGACGCTGGAGTCAACATCGCTGACGCGATCGCGATCCTTGGGGCACTCTTCGACGTCGCGCCGCCTGCGTATTGCGAAGCAGCGGCCGACACCAACAGCGACGCAGCGATCAACATCGCCGACCCAGTGTTCTTGCTGACCTACTTGTTCGGGGCGGGCCCCGCTCCGGCCGCACCGTTCCCCGCTTGTGTGGTAACAGCCAGCGCATTCGCCTGCGCGACTGCGTGCCCCTAGCGGTAGAGCCGGCCGCAGCAAAGGCCCCGGGGAGCCCCCAATAGAGAAAGCGGGAGGCGCAACGCTAGTGCGCCCCCCGCTCTGTTTGTTTCTAATGGAGTCGTCTAGAGACGCTCTTACTGAATCTCCTCGACCTCGCCCATACCCTCGGTACTGAACGGCATCGGCACGTTGTCGTCCCACGTCACCCGGCGAAAGTAGACAGCGTTCGGCGTGAACGGCGGCATGTTCGCCAGGTCGTTGAGATCCGGGTCATAGAGCCAGTCGCGGGTCGGAGCGGTGTAGTGGTCACCACCGTAGGTGATCGGCGTCATGGCGTATTCGCTCTCGAAGATCTTGATGAACGAACCACGAATGGAGGCCGTGCGGCCCGACCAATTCTCGTGAAAGCGAGGTAGGTTCTCGAAACCTCCAGAGTAGGCGCCACCACCATCGGGAGTTGGCACGTTACCCGTGACCATCGCCAAGTTGTACCAAGTGTTCGAAGCAGCCGGCAGGTTGCCAGCAGACTTCGTGTCGTTCCACGAGTTCGACAGGAGATTGACGGCGTCCGCCATCACGGCAGCACCCTTCTTGTTCACTGTGTTGTAGTCGCCTTGCACATACAGTGGGTTCTCGGTGACGACGGTCAAAGACGCCGGCAGCTCCGAACCGTTCGTCAAGCGAATGCCGTGCGGGTCCCCGACGGTTGCGTCACTGCGGTAGGCATAGAGCAGACCATTCGTCGGGTAGTAGCCCGACGTGCCGAGGGCCGCAACGTCGATCTCTGTGAGCGTCACGTAGCCGTCTTCTCGAGCGTCATACATCGACACTTCGGAGATCACGCCAGCGGGCAGCGTGATGGGATCACCGTCTTCGTCGAACGCCTGCCCGTCGCGAATGACGAGGCCCGCGTGGTCGTGGTAGTAGCCGGGAGCACCGCCAGAATCGTAGGCCTTGATGCTGCCGATCTGCGGCGCCTCGACCTCGGTCACGCCGTGCGAACCGTCTTGGACCGTGCCACCCCACTCGGTCATGGCCATCGTAGCCCAGTTCGTGTTGGTGGAGTCCATGGATGGCGTCATGTCGACCATTGTCGTTTCGCCGAACTCCTTGATATTGACAGTGCCTCCGGTCTGCTGGCCATTGCTCTTCTTCTCACGAAGAATGTTGCCCGTACAGCGGAAGTAGTCACTCTCGACGTTCAAAGTCGCCCCGCAGCCCACATAGATGTCTGCGTTGGCATGGACGCGCCCACCCAACGTCATGTTGGGACCTGGCAAGATCTCGAGGTCGTCATTGAAGAAGATCATGTACTGAAAGATTGGCGTCATCGTCAGCTCGACGACACGACTGATCGTGCTGCTGGTATCCCCGACAGCGACTTCCGACGTCAGTAGATACGGCTGAATCACCAGGTTGACACCGTCGATGTCTGTTCGGGTGATACTGCCGCCAATCTGGGTCACGCCGTAGTTGTAGTCAGTGCCACTGATCGCAATGATCCCCGACATCGACGGAGAGTTGAAGTTTGCTACCGTTTCCAACATCTCTTTCTGCGCGGCTTCGGTGACACCCTCCGCCAACGACATGGCATCCGCCTGGTCGATACTGGTCGTGGTGTTCTTTGCCTCATTCACAGCCGTTGAGACTGTTCCGGCAACGAGCATGGCAATGACGAACGTGAAGATCACGGCCATGACTAGGATGCTGCCTTGTTCCCGTGGTGTAGAAGAACGCTGCATGAATCCCTCTCAGTTCCTCATGTGTACACTGCCAGCGGCCGTGTATTCGATGTCGTTACCGTCGTTCGCCGTGCGCCTACAAACGACCTCGACGCGCACTTCTTTCAGGTGCAGTGCTGCATCTTGGTTGATCGTTTGAAAGCGAACGGACTGGACGTAACGCCCCAAAGTCCAGACTGGATTGTCTTCATCGTCGTAGACGAACAGGGTCTCGAGCACTGGATTACGGGAGATCGTGAAGACGTCCGTATCCCACTCGAGATCGCCGGTAGTCGCATCGAACGGATAGCCGTTGCCGTCGATGTCGTCGAGCAGGCGAAACTCAATTTCGTCCTCGGCAACGTTCACCAACGGGTAGTTTGTGGTCCCCTGCGTACTCCAACCCGTCTTGCGCATCAGTTCAGAGATGCGCGTGAAGGCTCGGTTCGCTTCGAACTGCACCGTGAAGTCTTGATCCGCGTAGCTCGAGAATCGTGCCGTCTCGGCGCCGATCGTCAACACAGCCACGATCAGGGTCATCGTCACCGCCAGGGCGATCGTCATCTCGAGCAGGGTGTAGCCCGCCTCTCGGGCGCGTTGCAGCTCCATGGGCCTACTCCGTCTTCACAGTAGTGAAGGTACGAGACATCGAACCCACTTGCGGGCTGTCCCATGCCAAGTCGAACGAAATGATCAAGGGGTCGGCAGTAACGTCTTCGTAGCCGATCGTGACCTCACCAGATTCAAGGGAGGCCAGAGCGACGACAGTGCCGTCTGGATACAGCGACGGGATCTCGCTGAATGGAGTCGCGTGGACGCGTTCCATGAGATCGCGAACTGCGGCGGAAGCCGATTCCATCTCGCGGTTGAGGCGAGTCTGGCGACTGACCGGAATCAATGTGAGGAGGGTGGAGACCGTCAAGATGCTCAAGAGCGCGACGGCGACTGCGACCTCGATCAGCGAAAAACCGGACTCGCTGTCCCGGGGTTCTTGCATGTGGGTTTATTCCCTCTATTGGCGACCTGGCTGGAAGGCTGGAAGGTCTTAGGAAGACTACGATGGCCACGACAACCCGGCCAACCGAGATTCGCTAAGAGCCACCCAACAGCGCCGTTAGGTGCCCAAGGGAAGAAGCGTATTGTTCCGGGAAAGTCGGCGCTGGGGTGGGCCGGGTATCGCCACCCGCATCTCTAGTCGACTTGGTCGGCCAGGATCGAGACGAAACGCCAGACGTCCATATAGGTGTTGTAGAGAGGCACCGGCGCCACCCGCACGACGTCGGGTGCACGGAAGTCCGAGACAACCCCGCTGCGGTCGAGCGCATCGACGCGCTCCTTCGCACCCTCGACGACGCGAATCGACAGTTGGCAGCCGCGCTGGGCGGGATCGCGAGGAGTCAGGACTTCGACTCGATCTCCCAGCCGATCGTCGAGCAAAGCCTCCATGTAGCCGGTCAGGCGCACGGCTTTTTGCCGCAAGTTGTCCATCCCGATCTCATCGAAGATCGCGTACGACTCGCGAACCGGTGCCATCGCGAGGATCGGGGGGTTGCTCAACTGCCACCCGTCGGCGCCAGCTCGCGGCGTGAACTCCGGCAGTAGGTGCATCTTGAAGCGTTCTTCCGGATCGTTCCCCCACCAGCCCGCGAAACGCGGTAGCTCCGGATCGTTGCCATGGCGTTCATGGACGAAGCAGCCGGCAACGGCGCCGGGACCACTGTTGAGATACTTGTAGTTGCACCAAACGGCGAAGTCGACGTTCCAATCGTGCAAGCGCAGCGGCAGGTTGCCCGCTGCATGCGCGAGATCGAAACCCACCCGCGCACCCGCTGCGTGACCAGCACGCGTGATCCGCTCGAGATCGAAGAACTGTCCAGTGTAGTAGTTCACGCCTGCGAGCATGACCAACGCCAATTCGTCGGCGTTGTCGGCGATCAGCTGCTCGATGTCCTCGGTGCGTATCGAGTGCTCGCCGGCACGCGGCTTCGCGACCAAGAGGTCTGCCTTCGCATCATAGCCATGGCTGTGCAGCTGCGACTTGACGGCATAGCTATCCGATGGAAAAGCGGCATCCTCGATCAGGATCTTGCGGCGCTGCGCGGTCGGCCGATAGAACGACACCATCATCAGATGCAAGTTCGCAGTCAGCGAGTTCATCAGTACCACCTCGCCCGGGTTGGCGCCGACGAGACGAGCTCCAACGTCGCGGAACGCTTCGTGGTACGAAAACCATGGATGCTTGCCGCGGAAATGCGCGTGCACGGCCAGGTCACGCCAGTCGACCAGCTCTTGCTGCAGGGCTGCAGCCGTACTCTTGGGCTGCAACCCGAGAGAGTTCCCGCAAAAGTAGATGCTGTCGCCGTTTTCGTGCGGGGGGATGTGGAAGCGCTCACGGCACGAAGCAAGAGGATCTTCGCGATCCAAATCACGCGCAAAGTCTTCCCCTGGTTGGTACGGCACGGTTTGCAACGGATCCACCTCTCTCAGAGTCCTCAAGCGCTGCGAAACAGGGTGTCAGATACTCCTAGAAACTCACAGGCCGTACCGCTGAGTAAGCGGGCGCGCACATCTGCATCCAGGTCGGTCATCGATCGAATCAAACTCCCCGGCTCTGTTTCGCCCAGCGGGAACGGGTAGTCACTCCCTAGAGCCACGCGATCGGATCCCACCAAAGAGATCAGCGACCGCAGCACCTCGGGGTCGTGGACCAGCGAGTCGACATAGAACTCGCCCAGGAACGAGCGAGGCGAACGCTGCGTCTGCACCTGGGTCAGGTCGGGCCGCGCATGGAAGCCCTTCTCGATGCGCGCGATCGTGCCAGGGAAGCCACCGCCACCGTGCGCGAAACAGATCTTGAGCTGCGGGAGACGCTCCAAGACACCGCCAAAGAGCAACGAGCAGATCGCTAGCGATGTTTCCGCCGGCATCCCGACCAGCCACGGGAGGAAGTAGCTGGGCATACGTTCTTTGCCGAGCATGTCCCAGGGGTGCACGAACACCGACGCACCCAATTCTGCCGCCTTCTCGAAGATTGCAAACAACTCTGGAGCGTCGAGATTGAGACCGTTGACGTTGGTGCCAATCTGTACCCCTGGAAAGCCAAGATCACGCACACAGCGTTCGAGTTCGACAATCGCTAGCTCGGCATCCTGCATCGGAATCGTCCCGAGCCCGATGAATCGAGTCGGGTATCTCGAAACGACGTCTGCGATGTGATCGTTCAGGAAGCGCGACAGATCGAGGGTGTCACGCGGCTGAGCCCAATAGCTGAACAGGACGGGCACTGTAGAGAGCGCCTGCACGTGCACGCCATCGCGCTCGCACTCCTCGAGACGCACCGCTGGGTCCCAGCAGTTGTGTTCGACCTCTCGGAAGAAGCGGTCCCCGATGAACATGTTGGCGCCACAAGGCCGGTGATGATCGAGCCGGATGAAGCCGTCGTAGCCGTACTTGGCGCACAAGTCGGGCAGATCCCGCGGCATGATGTGCGTGTGTAGATCGAGCGTCAGCGGTGCGTGGGCCATGGGGCAGCAGGTCTCTCTAGCGCAAACGATGTTCAACGGAACCACAGCTGCGGAACATATCGAGGGACCGCTGCCGGCGCAAACCTACCGTGTCCGCTCGAGCTCGCTCAGACGCGTTCACGGCGACGCCGCCGGGAGCACCCCAAACCACCCACAAGCCCTTAACAGTAAGACACTTGCGACTGCAGCGACGGCGCGTACCTGGCAGCCGGCCTCAAGATCTGCCCCGCATCCAGCCGAAGACACCTGAAAGTGTCTGCCCAGCGTCTAGCCAGTCGCCTCGCCCAGATACCGGGAGGCACAGGCGCAGTCAAAGAGGAGTCCGCGAATGCCAGCTCGACCGATTCAGGTCATGCAGGTGATTACGCGCATGGTTCGTGGGGGCGCCCAACAGGTGGTGCTCGACCTCCTCCGCTCGC
>JBCCHQ010000215.1:0-7378 GCA_039028735.1 Planctomycetota bacterium
CCAACGGCCTCGATCATCTCGACCGACACCAGCTTGTCGTACTGCCCCTGCAGATCGCGGTAGTCAGACAGCAGCACCTCGACTCGATCACTGAGGCCAGCTTCTGCGACCCGCTCGCAGGCCAGAGAGTACTGCTCGCGGGAGATCGTCGTCGTCGTGACGCGACAACCGGTCGTGCGTGCTGCATGCACGGCCAGCCCACCCCAACCGGTGCCGATCTCCAGCAAGTGGTCCTCTGGACCGAGCTGCAGCTTGCGGCAGATCTCGTCTAGCTTGTGCAAAGCACCCTCATCCAACGTCGCACCCTCGGTGCGATACATGACACTGCTGTACGACATCGTTGGATCGAGAAACTGCTCGAACAGTTCGTTACTCAAATCGTAGTGCTCGGCAATGTTTTTCTTGCTGCCGGACAACGTATTGCGCCGCAGCCAGTATCGAAACTTGTTCCAAGGCTCGGCGAGGCGCGCCAAACCTCCCTCAACCCCTGTGTTGAGCTGCGGATTGCGCACGAACAGCCGGAACAAGTCCACCAGGGAAGTGACTCGCCAGCCTCCCTCGAGATACGACTCGGCAGCTCCCAGGCTGCCGCCCAGCACCAGCTTGCTGTAGAAGCTCGGATCGGTGACGGTCAGTTCGACGCTGGGCTCTTCACCGCTCGCGCTGCCAAACTCACTCGAGCCAGCGGCGTCGACAATTCGCAAGTGACCTCGGGTAAGGCGCTGCAGTCTTTGCAGAGCAATCCGTCGCGCCCAGCGTTGTCGCAGGCCTACTTTGACACGGGCGCTTTCATGCGCAGGAGCTAACGTGTGCATCGGACTCCTGTCTTTCTCGGGGATGGGAGTAGAACTTGCAGCCCTTCAGGCGCAACCGGAGCGCCTGCCAGTAGATCGCAGCGATCGCCTTGCCGGTCATGCAGGGGTGTCGCAGCAGCAGGCGCACCATACGACCGCTCGAGATCTCACGACGTTTGAGGGCCAGCGTAGCATCAAAGATCTTGTCTCCCCGCTGCAGGTCATCCATCTGCACCAACAGGCGCTGATCCGGTGGGGAGAACAGCCATTGATAGTCGATGTCCATGTCGATGAACGGCGACACGTGGAAGTCTTTGCGAAAGTCAAAGCGCTCGCTGCGTCCTGCGACCTGCCCCGTCCCACGCTGCATCACGTAGGAATGGCGTTCTTTCCAAGGCGTGTTCGTGATCTCCGCCAGGACAGCTTCCACATCTTTGCCAGATGGATCGAAACAGTAGTAGAAGGTGACTGGGTTGAAGCAGTAGCCGAAGTAGCGCAGGTTCGTCAGCATCCGAATCGGGCCGGTCGGCGTAGCACCCGTGTGACTTGCCACTTTGTCCCGCACCGCATCGGCCAAAGGTACTTCGGCCGGGCCGAAGTAGTCGCTACGCCGAAACGAGGCAGGGGCTGCGCCTTCATAGCGCCAACCGGGGATCTTCGAGAATAGATCCGGAAGCTCATCGAGGTCGAGGTACATCATGAACAACTTGTATCGAAACTCATGATCCACCGGAGCGGTCCTGCGATGGCGCACCGATCCTTCGTAGATCGCGCTATGCATCACAGCTCCTCCCCGAAATCACGGCAGACGCGGAGCGCGCTCACAACGCCGTCCTCGTGAAATCCGTGCCCCCAATAGGCGCCGCAGAAGTGAGTCCGCTTACCACCAATCTCACGGTAGCGCCCTTGTGCAGCCACGCCGTCGCGAAAGAAGATGGGATGCTCGTAGTTCATTCTCTTGAGCACCTGCTTCGGAGCGAGCGAGGAGTCGCCATTGAGCGTCACACAGAATGGACTGCGAGACCGCACGCTCTGGAGCATGTTCATGTTGTAGGTTGCAGTCGCGTGTGAAGCCTGGCCGTGGGGAATGCGGTAGTTCCAACTGGCCCAGGCTCGCCGACGCTTTGGCAGGACCGAAGCGTCCGTGTGCAGACTGACGTCATTTTTCTGATACGGGATCGCACCGAGAATCGAGGTCTCGGCGTCGGTCGCGTCGCCGAGCATCCGCAGGCTCTGATTGCTGTGCGTCGCCAGCACCACGTGGTCGAAATCTTTCTTGCGACCGTCACTGAGAATGACCTGCACACCGTTGTCCTTGCGCAGCACGGTCCGTACCGGCGTGTTCAGGTGCACATGGCGCTGAAACGGCTCGACGATCTTTCGGACATACTCGCGCGAGCCACCGGTAACGACCTTCCACTGCGGCCGCCCCGAGACTTGCAGCATGCCGTGGTTCTGGAAGAACTCGACAATGGAGCGTGCTGAGAACTCCCGAATTGTGTCGAAGGGCGCTGACCACAGGGCGGACGCCATCGGCAACAGGTAGTGCTCGCGAAAGCGCTGCGAGTAGCGACGATCGGCAACGAACTCCCAGAGACTCGGATCGGCCTCCGTCTCCAGCAGCGCCGGAGCCTCACGACCGAAACGAAGAATGTCAGACAGCATCCGATAGAAGCCCGGGCGGAGCAGGTTCCGCCGTTGTGCAAACAGCCCGTTGAAGTCGGTGCCGTTGTACTCCAGCCCGCTCTCGTCGCAGCGCACACTGAAACTCATCCCAGTGTCTTGGTAGGGCACGCCAAGACGCTGTAGCAGCTTCGTGAAGTTCGGATAGTTGTGTTCATTGAAGACGATGAACCCGCTATCGATCGCGTAGGATTGCCCGCCCTGAGTCACATCATGGGTGTGGGTATGACCGCCAATGTAGCTGTTGGCCTCGAACACCTCGACTTCGTGGCGACGGCTCAGCAGGTACGAACAGACCAAGCCCGAGATACCAGCACCGATCACTGCGACCTTCATGGCTGCGACAACCCCTCCTGCTTGACGTGTTCCGGCACGGGCTTGAGATCACGGATGATCCCAAGGCGCTCCATGACCACGAGGCCCCAGTAGGTCGGGTCGATCTGCCACCAGTAGAAGCCCTGGCGCGCGGAGTGAGCGTAGTGGTGGTGGTTGTTGTGCCACCCTTCCCCCAAAGTGAGGATCGCGAGGAACCAGTTGTTACGGCTATCGTCCTTGGTCGGAAAGCGTCGATGCCCCCAAAGGTGCGCCAGCGAATTGATCGTGTAGGTCGCGTGGTACAGCACCACCGTCGAGATCAAGAAGCCCCAGACAAACATCTGCGGGCCGCTCGTTCCAAGTTGCGGCCATAGCCAGCTGCAGGCCACACCGGCGCCATAGGTCAACGCAGCGAGCGCGACCGGCGCCACCAAGTCGTAGCGATCGAGCCAAACAAGCTCCGGATAGCGTGACAGGTCCTTGACGAGCTTGCGGTCGGTACGGAAACCCTCCGGCGTCAGGAACCAAAGCATGTGGCTCCACAGGAATCCGCGCTGGCGTGGCGAGTGGAGGTCAGGCTCGAGGTCCGACTCGCGGTGGTGGTGGCGATGGTGCGCAGCCCACCAGAGCGGCCCGCGCTGCACCGCGGAGCTCCCGAGAACTGCGAAAAGAAACTGCGCAAAGCGCGAAGTGCGAAATGTCCGGTGCGAAAAGTAGCGGTGAAAGAACGCGGTGATCGCAAACATACGCACGAGATACAGAAAGATTGCGACTGCCACAGCGATCGGGCTCACTCCGACCCAGAAGGCCGCCAAGCAGGCTACGTGTAATAGGATGAAAGGGACACAGCGCACCCAATCAACACGGTCGTCGGCGACGGACTCATCAACGTGGTCAGAACGAAACCAACGTCGAACCGAAGACCAAAGCTGAGAAGTTTGCGCTGTGTCTTGCATTTGCTGCTTACCCATCACGCGGCGAAGCCGCCAGGTTAGCTCCTACAATTCAGTTCGTCCGAAGAGGTATCCGTACCCGCTTGCGGGAACGGTGCAGCGGGCGAGGCGCCGCCGCCGAACAGGTAACTCAGGAGTTGCACCGGATCCTGCAGCGACAGGTGGCCGTCGTCGCTGAAGTCAGCGGCGTCACCACAGAACCCTGGGACGGGAGCCTGGAACAGGTGGGTCAGCGTGACAATGACGTCGACAATGCTGACGCCGCCGTCCCGATCCACGTCACCGCGGACGAACACTTCGTTGACGTCGACAGCCAACTGCGCGCCGAGAGTGCTATCGCTGACGAGACCGATCGCGAGAGCTGTTGCGTTGACACCCGCCGCGACCGTGACGCCCGGCACAGGCAGCACGACCGTGTTCGTGCCAGCCAAGCGTACTTCCAAGTCATAGACACCCGGTGCGATCGCCAAGTACGGTGACGCGTCGCGGAAACTCTGGTTCGGGAACAATACCGCGCCGCCATTGGCCAGAGCAACATCTACTGCCGGGGCGTCGGGAGAGGTGTGCACAAAACGTACTTCCCCTTGAGCGGGATCCGAGTCGCGGTCGTCTACGAGGACCAGAGGCTGCAGATCCGCAGCGCCGAGGAGACCAGTCGCTGCGACGGTGTAGCTCTCACCACCGACCAGCGTCACGTCGGCGTTGATAACGACTGGCATGGTCTGACCCGTGGGCGTGACCTGGAAGTTGTGAGGACCGGCGTCCAGCTGCAGATAGCCGCTGATCGCCTGAAACGGCACGTCGGCGAGTGCGATCGCACCATCTACCCAAACGTCTACGTTCGGAGCATCTGGCGACAGGTGCGCGACACGCACCTCCGCCTTCGGCGGCTGAGCCGTGACGAGGATAGTTGCTGCCAACGTGTTGTCACCCACGAGGCCCAGAGCAATCGCTTCGTAGTTGAAGCCGGGGTCCAGCGTCAAAGTACCCAGCGGCAGCACAACCGTTGCGGTGCCGGCCAAGCGGACTTCCAGATCGTAGTCACCAGGGGCGAGCGCCGAGTAGCCCGAATCGCCGCGGAAAGACACGTTGCCGAACACAACCGGCCCGCCGTTGGCGACGGCGATATCGACTGCCGGCGCATCCGGGGATCCGTGGAAGAAGCGCACCTTGGACGACGTCGAGTCACTACTACGGTCGTCCGTGAGCACCACTGGCTGCAGGTCGTTGCTGCCCAGCAGTCCCGTCGCAGCGATGGTGTACGCGACACCATCCTGTAGCGGCAGCGTCGCGTCGATGACAATCGGCGCTTGTTGTCCAGTTGGCGTCACCTGGAACTGCGTGCTTCCACTTGGCAACGGCAAGAAGGCACTCGACTGCCCAAACGAAACGTTGGAAAGGGCGAGTTCCCCGTCGACCCAGACGTCAACAGCCGGCGCGTCTGGGGACAAGTGCGCGACTCGTACTTCGGCGGTTGCAAACACGATGCTTGGCATCAACAAGAGAGCCAGGCAAGTCGTAACAAAAGTGCGTCCCATGATTCTGTCCTTCTCTTATTCCATCCTAGTCCCATAAAACTGTGGGGCTCCTAGGCCAGTAGGAGCCCCACTACAAATCGTGCTTCTTCGAGTTTGCGGAGGTTTACTCAGGGAGAAGCACACTGTCGATAACGTGAATAACGCCATTGCTGGCTTCGAGGTCAGCGGCGACGACGTTCGCACCGCCAACTTGCACGCCACTGGCAGTGCGTGCGGTTGCGACCGGCAGTCCAGCCAACGTGCTGGGCGACCCCTTGACGCCGTCAGCGTAGACCCGGCCTGCGACTACGTGATACTTGAGAATCGTCGCGAGCTTGTCGCGGTTCTCCGGCTGCAGCAGCGACTCGACCGTACCGGCCGGCAGCTTCGCGAAAGCCGCGTCGGTCGGAGCGAACACCGTCAGAGGACCGTCGCCGGTCAGCGCACCGACCAGGCCGGCGGCCTTCGCGGCTGCAATCAGCGTGTTGAACTTGCCGGCGCCAGCAGCCGTTTCGACAACGTTCTTGGCGGCGGGGAGAATCACCGTGTCGATTACGTGAATCGTGCCGTTGCCACACTTGATGTCTGTCTTGACGATGTTGGCACCGTCGATCTGAACACCGTGGTCGTCGACCTTGATGTCAACGCGTTGGCCATTGAGGGAGGTGAAGTAGCTACGCGACGCCACGTGCTTGGCGTCCAAGTTCCCGGGCACCACATGGTAGGTCAAGATCGCGGCGAGGTTGGCCTTCTGCCCTGGCTCCAGCAGTTTCTCGACCGTACCCTTCGGCAGCTTCGCGAAGGCTTCGTCCGTCGGTGCGAACACCGTGAAAGGACCATCACCTTGCAGAGCGTCTGCCAAGCCCGCGGCCTTCACGGCTGCGACGAGCGTCTTGAAGCTTCCGGCGGCGACCGCCGTCTCGACCACGTTCGGCTTCTTCGCGGAAACCGCCTTCGATGGGCTATGTCCGGCCGAGGCTCCACACTGCGCGGCCGCTGTGCCGCAGAGAGTCACTGCGCCTGCCATTACGATTGCTACTAGAGTTGTCTTCGTCGACATGAGTAGTGTCCTTCGTTCCGATGATTGTTTTCGGGTCCATCCCTGTCGGGTACTCGCTGGCCCACACGGGCCGGGTGTACGAATGGGTTTGCGCGCGGTTCCATTCGACAGCAGGGGTTTCGCAGCAGCACGGTCATGGATTCACCGAACCCAGACATTCTGCACCGCTGACACGTAGGAAACGGACGATGCGTCACAGCCGCGCAGTGCAACAGCAACAATGAGACAGCGACGGTGAAACAGCTACGGTGAGACGGCAACGAGGAACGCGAACGACAGTGACGGAGAGCTCAACTGCGTAGCGAGCCAACAAGAGTTGCAGCGTTTGTGGGAGTTGCAGCGTGTTGGAGGTCGGAGAGGGTGAGAGTCGCGCTTGTTGGAGGGCGGCAGCGCGACTGCGGCACAGCGATCATGACTGACACGCGCTACAGCGCGCAACGACTGGCGCCAAACGCTAGGTACACTGGGTGCGCTAGCGCAGCAACTGGTTGCCGATCTTCACGGCTTGCTCGGGATCTTCCGCGAGAGCGTCGGCGCCAACCTCCTTTAGGAGTTCCGGTGACGAACGAAACGCGCTTCCGCCGACGAGCACCTTGATCGACTTGGTCTCTTCGTGGTGACGCAGAAACGCAATCAGTTGCTTCGCGGTCTCGAGCTGCGGCGCCAGCGTCACAGTCAGGGCCAACAAGTTGGCCTCGAAATCGATCAGGGCCTGCGCCAAATCTGCAGTGGGCATGCCGGCGCCAAGAAACACAGGACGCCAACCATCCATGTCAAAGAAGTCCATCACGATCCGAAGGCCGATGTCGTGATCGTTGTTCTCGAGAGCGGCGCCCACGACGACGAGGTTCTTCTGCGGGCGCGCCGGTGCTCGCTCCTGCAGCCGCGCGAGAAGCGCCTCGGTTGTGGCTGTCGCGAAGTGCTCTTCGCCGATACTCACCTCACCCACGAGCCAGCCGCGCCCGACCTCCTGTAGGACCGGGAGCACGACATCTGTGTAGGCAGCTCGCAGTGAGAGACCGTCGTCGACGGCCGCCAACACTTGATCGATCGCGA
>JBCCHQ010000216.1:0-7288 GCA_039028735.1 Planctomycetota bacterium
GTTATTCCGTTCATTTCAGTAAGTTGCCGATGAGGCTCTTGATTGGATATTCTTGATCTTGCCGTCAGCGCACATGTGTCCCGAAAGAGCGAGGGCAATAGCGTCTTGCTGACGGATGTTTCCACTTTATTGAGAATTTCCCGAGTCTGTTGCTCTGCATTATCCAGGGGAAGAGTTTCCATTTGATAGTAAAACTCGAGAGACACTTGATTGCCATCATCTGAACCAAACATGCCATTGATGTCGGGACTGCACTCGTCGTCTCGAGAAAACAAGTTGTCCCTTCCTTCCACATTTACTTCGTAAGGATCGGAATTGTAGCCCCTACTACCAATTTCACGTATTTGGCGTACAATGGAATAGTAGCCACGACGATTCCTCAGTCCGTGCGCGAATCCGGTGGTCGATAAGGAAAGCAGAACAACAACGGGTGCGTATGACATCAGCGGTCGGAAAGTGCCTGTCATGGCGCTCATAGCTCCTTGCTATTGACTCAAAAGGCCAGCTTCTAACTCCTTGTCTCCACTTTCAGCATTGGAATGAGAAGTACTTGAACAGGAGATGCAGTCGTGCGATTTTGATGGTTCCAACAACAACAACGACGACGATCACAGAGGTGCGCCATTGAAGGCAAAATGTGAGTGGCGGGAAAGCACGACCGGCTCGCCAAAACGTGATTCAAAATTGAAAATTCAAATGGGTACTTGCTACCAATGACGATACACTAACACTGACCGCTAGGCCGACACTTATACAGTTGTACATCGGATAATGTAGTATGGATAGAGCAGAAGTATCCAACACGACCATAGGCTAGTATATGAGATCGATAGCTAGCTAGATTTCTAAATGGAAGCCCTAAACCTTTTCCCTAAACCTTCTCCCTGCCTCCTTCTCCCCTGCCCCTTTCTCCTTGCCCTCTCTCCTTGTCGCCCCGACCCTCGCCCCCGGCCGTGGATTGAGCCGCCGCGCCTGAGCGGTTAGAACTAGACCAGCAGTATTCGTTTCCCCCCTCACCTCCCAGAAATGACTGGTCCGATCATGCTTGCTCGCTGTGCCACGCTATCACTGCTCTTGGTCTTGGTTCCGAACGCTGCCTTTGCCGGCAAGTTCCTCGAGCGACTCCGCGACGCCCACCCCAAGGCAGTCGTCGAAGACTCCGGCGCAGTACATTGGCGCGTGGGCGAGCACCTCTTTCAGGTGCAGTCGGTCGCTTCCCAAAACCTGCTCACGTGCGCTGGGCAAACGGTCCGTATTCCCGACACACTTGCAGAGACTTTGGTCGCCTCCGATTACCTGCAGATCTCGCTGCTGTTGCAGCGCGCCGCGAACCTACGTGACAAGGGCTCGTTCACGCTCTCTCGCAGCCTCGTCGCCGAGTGGGCACTACTGTCCCCCAAGACCGTCGTGATCGCCGAAGCGGTCCTGCACCCAACGACCACGCCTACGGCAACAGAATCGCAACAACCAGCGCAACGACTGACTGCGTTCGCTCAGCAAATCGATACGTTCCTCAGCGACCTCGCGGGCGGCGCTCTCGATCCCCATTCGCAGCGGGCAACGCGACTGCGCTTCGAGAGGCTCCGCAAACGGCTGTTCAAGCTGGCAGCGCTGCTGCCGCGCACCCACGCTGGTGATCTCACGCGACCTTCCCGGCTTTGGAGCGCACACTTGCGAGGTCTGCGCCACTCCGTGTCGTTCTTCCAAGACGACGACGGGCTGTCGCTACGTCGGCTGGATGATCTGCGCCTGCACCGCCGCTTGATCCGTCACGGCTGGATCGAACGAGTTCTCGAACGCGACGCCAGTCAAGAACACCCGCTGCGCGCCGCTTTGGCACAAGCGGAACGCCCTGAGGAGCTAGCCCAATGGCAAGGCGAAGGCGCATTCCTGAGCTTCTCGATGAACGCTTTCGGGGAGCCGGTCCTACGCCTGCAGACATCGGAACGCTCGGTCATCGTGCGCCCTGCTTTTGTCGTCGAGACTTACGTCGAGGTTCACGACCAAGAAGAGGATCCGGTCGTCGCGACGAACTTTCAGCGCTTAGAGCTGCCACACCGCACGAATCCAGAAGCACCGCTGACCGACGGTGAGCTCACACGGGCGCAGATCGCGGTGTTCGCCAATGGCAGCATTCAAGCGCAATGGCGAGCTTCGGACGGTTTACGCAGCGACAGCAAGACGTGGCGGCAAGTCTACCCCGACTGGCGCAAACGCAACGACGAGGGCAACAACTACCTATCGATGCTTTGTCCACCTCATATCGCGGTTCTCGATGTCGCGGGCGACCTACGCGCACTGCACACGCAGCACGGCAGCGTGCCCCTACCGCGTAAGGCGCCGGACAACAGCGAACCGTTCCTGCAAGACGTAGCGAAGGCATTTCCCGGCGCTACCCACCTAGACCTGTTCGTGAACGGATTCTGCAGCTACGTCGACGACAGCCCCGACTTCGATCGGCCATACTTGCTCGGCTTCGGGGAAGATTCCGGCGACATTCACCAAACCAGCGCTGCGCTACTCAGCGAGATGCGGGGCGGAATGCTGCGGGGCGACTGCGACGACTATTCGGAACTGCTACGCGACCTCGGTCGCCGGCAAGGACAACTGGTCCACGTCATCGACCACCCCGATCACCATGCCGTCTGCTGGCTCGAGAAGCGGCCAGCCGGCTGGTTTGCGTATGTGCTAGACACCGATTGGGGGCGCCGCTTTCACGGTGATACGCCAGCAGCGGCGTTGGCAGAGGTCTATGGCGAGAGCTACGCCGCCTTCACGCCCGACCAGCTGCCGATCGCGCTTCGATTCGCCGGCGAGAAGCAGCGGCAGACTTTCAACGTCGGAACTCGCGTCTTCCACGACCGTGGTTATGCGGACGCGGTCATCCCGGCGCAACAGGACTGGCATCGCTTCACGCTTCACAATGCGCTGGGTCAGATCAGCAGCGTCTCCAAGAGGTACTCCGACGATTTCGCGCTCTTGTTCGAGTTGGCGCTGCTACAGGTATTTTGCCGTGACCACAAGAAAGCTGCAGCGACGCTGGAGCAGGCACTGGCGGTCGACGTTGCGCCGATCAGCAAGCTCCAAGCGCTGGCGTCCGTCACTGCAGATCTTCCTGCACGCTATCGCCAGGGCTACACACAGCGCCTCGTCGATCTGTTCGACGAAGTTCCTCAGGACGACCAGCTTGCTGCAGCCGCAATGGTCGTCGACCTCGCCCCACCCATCGACGCACGCATTGCGCTGCTGGACAAAGCCCACGCGATCGTGGCGAATCAAGCAACCTTCTACATGCTGCTCTATCGCATCAACCCGTCGAGCATCCACGACAAAAAATCGCTGCAGATTCGTGACAGTTGCGAAACGCTACTGCCCCTGTTGATCGATCTGTCCCACAACGACGACCCAAAGAACACGGCAACCCCCGAGCAACGCAAGGCCTTCCAACTAGCTGCTGGGATCTGGTTCGAGAACGGGGCCTTCGTCAAGATGTCGGAGGAGCCACTACTCAGTCAGTATGCGCTGCTGGGCAAGTACTACGAAGCGGTTCAGGGCCAGGACTTCTTGTTCGAGTTCGCCGCCGCCTCGCTACCCAGACAGCCGCGCATCCACCATCAGCGGCAGGCTCCGACCGTTCGAGCACTCGACCTGCAGTGGATCAAGGCCTGTCCATACTACTGGCAGATTTGCTACCACGAGGCGCGCAAGAACAAGGAGACGGCGAAGCTGTCGGGACTACTGCAGCGGCATCGGCAAGCGCTGGAGTGGGCCCGCAAGCAACCCGAATGGACGAAAGAACAACAGTCCATGTGCGACTCCTTCGAACTCAGCGTCGCACTGCACAATGGCGACCTAGCTCGTATCGAGCGAGCCCTCGACCGACTCGGGGTTGGCCTCGACCCCCATGGTCGTTGGGCCATAGCCATGCTAGTCGTCAAACAGGCGAAGGAACTGTCCGCATCTGTCTTCGCCGACTTGATCCGCTTGTGGGAGCGAGCCCACGCGCAGAAGCAGCACTACTTCGCGATCGCCTACGCCCTGGGCGAACAGCCTGAAACTCAGGCGCACGCTCGGCAATTCACCGCCCATCTGCGACAACGCTTCGCCGACGACCCGATCTTCGTCGCGGAGGCGGACTTCATCCTGAACACCTGGCTGCACCGCGAGTCCTCGAAAACCGCGCCCGTGAATGCGGATCGCGACAACGTCACGCCCCCGCCAACGAGCCAGCCGGCGGTACACGAATAGGTCTGGCGTCTTGAGTGGCGTCCGCCGCGCTGAGCTGCCAGAATACGGCGGGACAGACTATCGGGAAAGTTGACCAAAAAAGTTGTAAGACTGAGCTGGGGATGCGCTCCTCGTTCAGGGCGGACGCGCGCGCGCCTCGGCGCCGATCGACCCGCCCAGCAACCCGTCGAAGAATCCAGCGAAGAACCCATCGAAGAAGCCATCGAAACGAAGGGACTCCTATGCAACCACGAGGACTTTGGCCGCTGATCGCTCTGATCCTGGGCCTTCTCGCGACTCCGTCAGACGCGCACGCGCAGCTCGCCTTCACGTCGACGGACTATCCCGTCGGCGGCGCACCCGCCGCGCTGGCCACCGGCGATTTCAACGGAGATGGTGCCCTCGACCTCGCCGTCACGATCGCTGACGGGGCGGCGGTACAGATTCTGCTCGGTAACGCGGGAGCCTTCGTTGCCGGCAACACGGTCCCCGTGGGCACGAACCCAGTCGACATCGTCACTGCCGACTTCAACAACGATGGCCATCTCGACTTCGCCACTGCCGACAACGATGCGCCCAGCTCGCTCGTCGGCTTCGCAACAGTCTCGATCCGACTCGGCGACGGTCTGGGCGCCTTTTCTGCGGCGCCCTTCATCGACGCCTTCATCTGTCGCGCCATCGCCAGCGGCGACTTCAACGGTGACGGCAACGCCGACCTGGCGATCCATCGCGGCGCAGGCCACCCGGGCGCAAACAGCTTCGTATGGATGTACCTCGGCGATGGCCTCGGGGGCTTCACCGCCAACGGTCAGTACACGGTCGGGATCAACGTCTGGGACCTGCACGCAACCCATGTGAACAACGACTCGTTCCTGGACCTCGTCGTGACATGCAACGGGGTACAGCCGCAGCTCGACTCTGGCGTGTTCACAGTCATCGGCGACGGCACGGGCAGCTTTACCGCTTTCCCGACGAACCCACTGATGGCGCCATACATGGCATCAGCGCTCGGCGACTTCGATGGCAATGGTTCTGTCGACTTGGTCGCGCACCGCGTTGGCGGCAGTGGCTGCCAAGACAGCATCGACGTCGTGTCAGGAGATGGCGCGGGCGGCTTTGCGATCGCAACGACGCTGACCCTACCGTGCGGAGACCACACCTTCGCAACGGCAGATTGGAACGGCGACGGCGAGTCAGACATTGCTGTCGCACGCCAAGCCAACCCACTCAGCCCAACGCTAGTGGGCTCGGTCACAATGGCCCTCAGCGACACGATCGGCGGCTACACGCTGCAAGACGTCGCGGTCGCGCAGGCTCCCCGCGCGTTGTTGTCGGAGGACCTCGACGGCAACGGGATGCCAGACCTCGTCGTCGCCCACGGCGGCGCCACGAACATCACGGTGCTCTTAAACGGTGGTGTCACAACCGCAAGCGTGTTCCTGCGCGGCGACTCCAACAGCAACGGATCGATCGGTATCGACGACGCGATCACGACACTGCAGTACCTCTTCGTCGCCGGCACACCGGTCCCGACGTGCCTCGACGCGGCGGACTTCGACGACAACGGCAGTGTCGTACTCAACGACCCGATTGCGGTTCTTGCGTATTTGTTCAACAACGGAGCGACCCCACCGTTGCCGTTCCCGATCTGCGGGTTCGACGTGACGCCGAGCTCACTGGCAGCATGCAACTACCCACAAGCGAGCTGTCCCTGAGCATTCGCCTGTGAAGCCCGCACTGAGATCAGGCGAACCCCAAAAACAAACGGGGCTCCGGTTCATCGCCCCGGCGCCCCGTTTTTCATGGCCCCGCAACGCGATCGTCGCGAGGCACCACCTACGTCAGTCTTTTTCTACACGGACGCGCTAGTGCTTCTTGCGCAGCCGCGCTGGTGGCACGCCGGCCCGCTCTCGGTACTTGGTGACGGTGCGCCGCGCGATCTCGAGCCCTCGTTCCTGCAGCTGCTTTGCCAGCTGCGAGTCACTGAGTGGCTTGTGGTTGTCTTCGGTCGCGACGATCTCTTGAATCATCTGACAGACATTGTCGCGGCTCTCGATGCTGCCGTCTTCGCGTTCGACGCCGCCGGTGAAGAACCGACGCAACTCCATGACGCCGTACGGCGTCTCGATGTACTTGCCGTTGGTCGCGCGACTGACGGTCGAAACATGAACTTTGACGGCATCGGCAACCGTCTGCATCGTCAATGCCTGCAAGTGCCCTGGCCCTTCGCGGAAGAACGGTTCCTGGTACTTGACGATGGTCTGCGCAATGTCGAGTAGGGTGCGCCGGCGCTGCTCGATCGCGTGGATCAGCCAACGCGCCGACTCGATCTTGCGGCGCACGAACTCGACGACGCGCGGGTTGTCTCCACCTTCGCGAAGCAAGGTGCTGCACTGTGGAGAGATCCGCAACGGCGGCAGATTGCCCTCTTCCATCCGTACCTGGAACTCGCCATCGATCTCGTCGACGAAGACTTCTGGCACTGCTGGCGATGTTTCGCCGACCGAGAACGAGCTCCCGGGGCGCGGGTTCAGCGACGAGATGATCTCCATCGAGTCCTTGACGTCCGCAAGCGCCACCTCCAGCCGCTCCGCAATCTTGGGCAGGCGGTTCTGCAGCAGATCGTCGAGGTGTTCCTCGACCATCCGTCGTTCGAGCGCTGCCTCCGGCACGTCTCCGAGCTGGAGCAACAAGCACTCCTTGAGATCGCGGGCACCGACGCCACACGGCTCGAGCCCTTGAATCACGGTCAGCGCTTCGGCCGCAAGCTGCGGCGCAACACCAAACTTGAACGCCATCTCGTCGAGTTCGCCCAGTAGGTAACCGCGACTGTCCATGCTTCCGGCAAGGTCGTGGCAGGCCTCACGGAGGTCCGAGTCGAGTTCGAGGAAGCCGAGCTGCTGCAGCAAGTGATCCCCCCACGTCTCTGGGCGATCTTCATGGTTGAGCATCGCTTCGTGTTTCGAACCGACCTCTTCGGCAACGCGCCGCCGCGGCGGCTCCTCACCGCCGTAGCGACTCTCGTATGTATTGAGCACTTCGAAGAGCTCCTGCACCTCGA
>JBCCHQ010000217.1:0-7216 GCA_039028735.1 Planctomycetota bacterium
CTTCACTGCTGGTTGGGGTCCAGGAGAAGACCCCGTTGCTATCGATGATCGCGCCGGTACCGGCTGTGATCGAGAAGGTTGCTGAATCACCGGCGTTGGGGTCGTTGACCTGCACGACATAGAAGAACGTAATGCCGATCGTTGCACCGATCGGTGCCGTGGACGTGATCACTGGCGCCTGGTTCAGAGCCGAGGCCTGAACGTTGACTGTGTACACCTGTGTCGCCGAGCGTGCTGTCGAGTCCGTTACACGCACAGTGACCTCATGATCGCCCAGTTGCGAGATATCAGGTACCCACGTCAAGATGCCACTGCTCGCGTCGATCACCATGCCGACCGGGGGGAAGACCAGGTCGAACGTCAGCGTGTCGCCGACGTTGGGATCGATCGCCTGCACCGAATAGGTGTAGGTTGCGTCTTGTAACGCGATCGTTGGCGGCACGCTCGTGATGACTGGGTTTAGGTCCAGTGGCACTGCGGGCAGCACCTCGACTGCGTTGACAACGGCTCCAGGGATGGCCGCGCCGGTCCAGTTTACCTGCAACGGACCTGCTGCCAGTTCGACGAGAAACTCTTCCACGCTGGCGGCAAACGTGCCGACTTCTTCGACGATGTCGTAGTCAGAGAGTACCGAGGAACCGTCGATCGAGACGTTGAAGATGCGTTCGCCAACAAGCGCATCGAAGAGCTCGGCGAAGTGGAGACGCACGAGGTACGTCCCTGGCGGAATCTCTAGCGAGTACCCCAGCAGTCCAGTCGTGGCGCGACGTTGCGTTGACAGGAGAAGCGGCTCCAGTGTCCCCGTGATCGGATTGGCGGTGTTCGTGAGCGTGTCGCCAGAGTTGAAGCCCTGGTCGATCGTCCACGTGTTGCCGGCGCCATCGATGTACGGCGTCGCCAGCTCACCGCAGTTGATCCGGTACGAGACTTCGATCGTGAAGTCCTGCGTGTCGAAGAGCATTCCCGCGTCGGTGGCTCGGACCGTGAAGTCGTGGCTGCCGACATCGAGGCCGTCCGGTGACCATGAGATCAGTCCGGTCATGTCGTCGATCATGGCGCCCATTGGTGCGGTATCGAACGAGTAAGTCACCGGGCCGGCATCCGTGGCGGTCACAGCGTACTCGAAGGTAGCACCAGCGGTTGCCGCGGTGGGTGCAGTCGACGTGATCACAGGGGCCACGTTCGGTTCCATGACATTGATCTGGAAGCTCTGTACGTCCTCTTGGCCTGTCAGGTCCTGCACGCGCAATGTTACGTCGGCGACCTGCGCGGCACCCGGGAGCCAGTCGAGTTGCACCGAAGCTGCGCTCAACGGTGGGATCACGGTCATCGTCATCCCCGACGGAGACTCGTCGAGAAAGAACGTCAAGACGTCGGCCGTGTCGGCATCTGTTGCTGTTGCTATGTAGCTGTAGGCAACTCCGACGACCCCGGTTGTCGGTGGTGTCGACGTGATCGACGGGGGATTCGTGCCTGGAACGACGTTGATGCTGAGCGTCTGTTGGTCCGTTGCGCCGAATGCATCGGTCACATCGATTGTGAAGTTATGGAGACCTAGCTGAGCAGCCGTTGGCGTCCAGTCGAAGGCCCCCGTCATGGGATCCAGTGTGGCCCCCGCGGTGGTCGTCGTCAGTGCGAAGTTCAACGTGTCGCCCAAGTCCGGATCTGTGACGATCACGGCATACTGCAGTGCCACATCTACTGTAGCCTCTGTCGGTGCGGCCGACGTAATGGCCGGATTCGTGTTGGGTTGGGTGCTCAAGCAAAGTTCGATGCCACCCAACTTCGGATGGTCGGCCAGGCCATGCAAGAACTCGAGATCGAGAGTGCCGTCGGCCACTGTCACTTCAAACGTCTCATCGACAGCCACGAAGCTTTGGTTGCCGCCGGCGACATGAATGTCGTAGGCAGGCAACGCCAAGGCGCCTTCGATCGTAACGTCGAAGACGCGCTGCCCAGGCGCGGTCCAGAACGTCTCCGAGAACAGCAGGCGGAGTGCATAGCGGGTCGGCGCTGCAGCTGTCGGTACGGCGTAGAAGAAGTCATCCGGGAGGAACTCGAAGCGTTCGCTGCGATAGAGGACCGGGTCGCTGGTGCCGGTGACGTTCTGCGGGGCGTTGAAGATGCGGCCAGGGACGGGGCTGAAGTAGCTGTCTGTGGACCACGTATTGGCAGCCGAGTCGACATAGGGTGTCGCGGTCTCGCCGCAGTTGATGCGGTAGCACGTCGGGAGCGTGAAACTCTGCTCATCGAAGAGCAGGCCATCATCTTCGACCCGCACCGTGAAGGATTGGTCTCCGATCTGCGCTGCTGTCGGCGTCCACTCCAGCAACCCGGTTACCGGGTCGATCGAAGCGCCGTCCGGACCGGTCGGCAGTAAGAACGTCAACGTATCGAGGGCGTTGATGTCCTCGGCGGTCACCATGTACTGCAGCGGTAGGTCGACCGTCGCTGAGAGTGGTGGCGTGGAAGTGATCGTCGGCGCCTGTGGCGTCGGCGGCAAGACTTCGACTTGGAAGCTCTGGGTGTCGGTCAGCCCGGCAAGGTCACTCACGTGTAGTTCGAAATCGTGGAGCCCGATCTGCTGGTCGGGGACCCAAGAGATCGCTCCGGTCCCGGCGTCGAAAGTGACTCCCGTCGGGGCCACGGGCAACGTCAGCGTCAACACGTCACCGCAGTTGGCATCGCTTGTGACGGCATCATAGCTGTAGGCGTTGCCATCGATGGCAGTCAGGGGTGGCGTCGAAGTGATCGCCGGAGCGGTGTTGACGATCGTGCCCCGACAAACCTCGATCGCGCTGACTTTCGGATGATTGGCGGCTCCCGAGAGGAATTCGATCCGCAGCGTGCCATCGGCAACGATGGTCTGCGTCTCGTCGATGATCAGCAGGTGAGAGTCGCCAGCGTTCGCGATGATGTCATAGCCGTTGGCGACCGCGCACTCCTCGACAGTGAAGTCGAACACGCGCTGCCCAGCGCTCGTGAACGCGGTCTCAGCGAAGTGCAGACGGACGGCATAGTCACCTGGGAGCGCCGGAACGGGCAGGTCGTACCGAAACGAGCTTCCGAACGTGAAGCGTTCTGTGCGGTACAAGAAGTCGTCGTCGCTGTTGGTGATGGCGACAGGCCCCGCATCGAATTCTTCACCAGCATTGTTGAAGCCAAAGTCCGTTGCCCATTGGCGTAGCTGAGTGTCTTGGTAGACAGTGCCAAACTCGCCGCAATTGATGCGATAGCAGACCTCGATCGTCAGCGCTTGCGAGTCGCTGAGTCCGCCGGCGTCCATGACGTCTACTGAGAAGCTGTGGCTTCCGATGTCGTCGGCAGTCGGGGTCCAGGTGAAGATTCCCGTGGGTCCGATCGCCGCGCCGACCGGCGCACCCGTCAGGTCGAATGTGAAGCTCTCACCAACGTCGGGGTCGTCGACGACCACGGCATAGTTCAGCTGTACGCTGATCGTTGCGGTCGTTGGCGCGATCGACGTGATCGTCGGAGCGACGTTCGGCGGCGGTGCCACTGCAACCACGAAAGCCTGAGTCACCGTCTGGGCGGGCATGCCATCGTCGCTGACCTCGACGACGAAGCTCTGGTTGCCGACTTGGCCAAGAGTTGGGGTCCACGACAGGAGACCAGTGTTTGCGTCGATGTCTGCCCCGGCTGGTTTCGTCGTCAGTTCGAACGTCAGGGTATCGGATCGGTCGGGATCCGTGGCCAAGACGAGGTATTCGTAGAGGGTGCCGACCGTGGCCAGCACCGTCGCAGCCGAGTTGATCATGGGCGGTTGATTGATGTCTGTGACGACGACGATGAAGTCCTGAGTGTCGCTGAGCGGTGGAGAACCGTTATCTGTGACGCGGACAGTGAAGTCCTGCGGCGCGACCACTTGCAGTGCGGTCGGGGTCCACTCGATCAGTCCGGTCGTCGAATTGATGCCTGCTCCGGTAGGAGCGACGTCGAGCGTGTACGTCAGCACGTCCGTTGGATCCGGATCCGTGGCGTTCGCCATGTAGCTGTACGGCGATTCTTCCGTCGCCGTCGTCACCGGAGTGCTGTTGAAGACTGGAGACTGGTTGATGTCGGTCACGTCGACGGCGAACTGCTGCGTGTCGCTGAGTGCCGGCGAGCCGTTGTCGGTCACCCGCACCGTGAATTCTTGAGGCAGTGCGACTTGCAAGGCCGTCGGGGTCCATTGGATGAGGCCGGTTGCCATGTTGATCTCTGCTCCAGCGGGCGCGACGTCGAGGGCATACGTCAGCGTGTCCGTGGGGTCAGGATCGTTGGCGCCGGCCATGTAGCTGTAGACGGATTCTTCAGTGGCCGTAGTCACCGGTGTGGTCGCGAACTCGGGCGCCTGATTGATATCTGTCACGACTACTGTGAACGTTTGTGTATCACTGCCCGTCGGCGAGCCACTGTCTGTGACGGTGACCGTGAAATCTTGCGGCGTCGCAACCTGTAACGCCGTTGGCGTCCATTCGATGAGCCCTGTCGTCGCGTCGATATCGGCTCCCGCGGGTGCGACGTCGAGGACATAGGTCAACGTGTCCGTGGGATCGGGGTCGGTGGCGCTTACTGCGTAGGTGTAGAGGGAATCTTCAGTCGCGGTCGTCGGGGCTGCGCTATCGATCGTAGGCGGCTGGTTGATGTCAGTGACGGTGACCATGAAGTCTTGCGTGACGCTTTGCGGCGGTGCGCCATCGTCTGTCGCGCGTACTGTGAAAGCCTGCGGCAGTGCGACTTGCGAGGCCGCCGGGATCCACTGTACGAGCCCCGTGACAGCGTTGATGCTGGCGCCAGTAGGGGCGTTGTCGAGGAAGTACAACACCGTGTCGAGCGGGTCGGGGTCGTCGGCGTTGACGTCGTAGGAGAACAGTGAGTTCTCGACCGCGGTGGTCGTTGGCGTCGTCGTGAACGTGGGGGGCTGATTGATGTCGAGCACGTCGACAACGAACATCTGCGTGTCGCTGCGCGCTGGAAGGCCATTGTCCGTTACCCGCACTGTGAAGCTTTGTTCAATTGCGGACTGTTGTGCCGTCGGCGTCCACTCGATCAAGCCTGATAGCGAGTTGATCATCGCGCCGGCCGGAGCATCGTCGAACGAGTACAGGAGATCATCCAGTGGGTCAGGGTCGGTCGCGTCGACGTCGTAAGTGTACCGGGTCGCTTCCGTAGCCGTTGTCACGGCAGTCGACGTGATGGTTGGCGCCTGGTTGACGTCGTTGACCGACACCGAGAACGCTTGCGTGTCGCTGAGAGTCGGTGATCCGTTGTCTGTGACCCGGACTGTGAAATCCTGCGGCGCCGCAACCTGGGCAGCTGTCGGCGTCCACTGAATCAGGCCAGACGTCGCGTTGATCGAGGCGCCAGCCGGTGCGGCGTCCAACGCGAACTGCAGCGTGTCCAACGGGTCGGGGTCGGCAGCATCGACGTCGTACTCGAACAGCATCCCCTCTACCGCGCGGGCCGGCGCGGTCGTCGTGATGACTGGCTGCTGGTTGACGTCGTCGACGATCACCGTGAACGATTGCATGTCGCTGCGCGGTGGTACTTCGTTGTCGGTCGCCGTGACGGTGAACGCGTTCGAGCCCGTTTGATCGGCCTGCGGGATCCACGAGATCAACCCAGTGACACTGTCGATCGTTGCCCCCGCGGGGGCGACCGCAAGCCCATAGGTCAGTGGATCGTTCAACGGGTCCGTCGCATCGACGTCGTAGTTATAGAGTTGCAGTTCCGTTGCCGTCGTCACCGGCGTCGACTGAATCGTTGGAGCTGCCGGTGGTGGCGAGACGAACACCGTGAACGTCTGAACAGTGGCGAGGAAGCCCAAGTCTGTTGCCCGAATCCTGATCTGCTGGCCGCCGAGTTGGCTGCCGATCGGTGTCCAGGAAAGCGTCGCCGTCGTTGCAGACGTGGTTGTCAGCAGCATTCCAGCGGGACCCATGTCGATTTCGAAGTCCAAGACGTCGCCCGGGTCTGGATCCATGCCAACGAGGTCGTACTCGTAGAGGGTTCCTTGACTCGCAGTCAGCGGTGGAAACGAGGAGATCGTCGGCGGGAAGTTCACGTCCGCGACGACGATCGTGAAGATCTGATCACTGATCATCGGGGGACTACCGTTGTCGGTCACAGTGAGGGTGACGACGTGCGGACCGATCTGGTCGGACTGGGGTGTCCACGACAGCTCGGCGCTTGGATCACCTGGGCCGGGAAGGGGTGTGAGGACCATCCCGGCCGGGCCAGCAGTCAGTTCGAGAATGATCTGATCGCCGTCAGGGTCGGTCGTCGTGACCGTGTACAGGTACGGTTGTAGCTCGGTGGCGTCAGTGATCGGTGTTGAGTCCACCAGTGGCGGTTGATTGACGTCGGTGACGGTGACAATGAAAGACTGTGTGTCGGACAGCGGAGGTACGTCGTCGTCCGTGACTTCGACCGTGAAGTCATGGTCGCCGACCTGGTTGGCCGTAGGCGTCCACTCGATGAGTCCCGAAACGGCATCGATGCTGGCACCACTCGGAGCGACGGTCAAAGCATAGGTCAATGCGTCACCAGGTGAGTCGATCGCGTCGACATCGTAGCTATACAGTGCGGCTTCGAGCGTTGTCAGCAGCGGCGTGGTTGTGATCTCCGGCGGGAGCGACGGCGCTGGTGGGCAGCTAGCGACAAAGGCGCAGCCGAGGTTGTCAGCGGTAGGATCGGGGCCGCACATGTCACTGGGCGGTTGCGGCGGAGGCCCGGATAGAAACAGGAAGTAGAGCATGTACACGGTGTCGCCGATGTTGACGCTGCCGTCATCGTTGGCGTCGCAGGCATCCAGGCATTGCGGAGTCAAACCACCGTTGAACAAGTACTCCAGTAGGAAAGTGACGTCGAGCAGGTTGCGCGCGCCCTCACCAGTCACGTCTGCGCGAATGAACTGGTGATCGCCCGCATGCACTGGGCACCAGAGCAGCGGAATCAAAAACAATGCAGCGAGCAGCGCTCGAGGAGGCGTCCTCCACGAGGCTTTGTTGCGGTTCATACGCCAGGCTCCTTCGGCTCTCCCGCACACGGAGAGAGGAGTTTCTAGTACTGAGAAGGCCTTATACATCTCAATTGTCCCGCTGGAACGCGGGAAGGGAACCCAGAAACCCACATCCGGCGAGAAATTGCGGAGACGCGATGCGGCGTTGCCGGTCAGTCGTCCTGGCTCGGAGGGCGCCGCGATTGCTTCGTGGAA
>JBCCHQ010000218.1:0-7121 GCA_039028735.1 Planctomycetota bacterium
TGCGAAGCTGCGTCCGGTCGCGTCCAGTCCACAACAGTGATGGGCAAGTCGACGCGCTCGTGCACGATCTGAACGGGTTCGGAAAACCCATTCAGGGCGAACGTCGTACGCAGAGCGGGTTGGCTCTTTGTCGCAACGTCCACCGCCTGGCGCAGCACCGAGACATCCAGCTTGCCAGCGATGTGAAGAGACGTGACGTAGGCGGTGTACCCTGGACTGTCGACGCTGTGGTAGACCAGCGCAGCCTGCAATTGCGACAGGGGCACGACATCTTCGGCGTCTTCGGGCGCTCGGTCTCGATCGCCTGGCGAGAGCAAGCTCAGTGGGGCTGGCTCACTCTCACTAGAGTTCTCGTGCGTTGGTGCCTTAGCTGCCTCAGCAATGGCGGCGATAGTCCGGCCCGCTAGAATGTCCGCGACGCCGATCTCTACCCCGCGCTCGGCCGCGCGGGTGACGACCTGGATGGCACGGATCGAGTCTCCGCCCAACGTGTAGAAGTTGTCCTCGGCACCGACATCTCTGACCCCGAGGAGGTCCCTCCAGATTTCTGCAAGCACGCACTCGACTCGGCCTGTTGGCGGGCGAGAAGAAGGCTGGCGCTGCGCTCTGGCTTCGCGAGCGATGCGCTTCAAAGCAGCGATGTCGCGTTTGCCTGTCTTCGTAGAAGGCATTTGTTGGATTGCGTGGACTGCTGTCGGAACGGCCGCGGCAGGAAGCCAGCGCGTGAGAGAGGAGCGCAGCCGAGCGAGAGCCCCTTCCTGCGCGTTCGCGACCACGAATAAGTGCAGTTCAACACCCCCCCCACTGCCGAGGTCCACTCCGACAACAGCCGCGTCCTCGAAGTCGTCGGAAGATAGAACTCGAGATTCGATTTCTTGGGGCTCGATTCGGACACCGTTGAGCTTTAGTTGGTTGTCGATGCGACCGAGGTACTCTAGCTCACCGGTTGGCGACCATCGAGCCAGGTCACCGGTTCGATAAAGGCGGGCTCCGGGGGTGTTGCTCAGTGGGTGAGGGACGAACCTGGCGGCGGTCTGTCCCGGATCGTTTACGTATCCGCGTGCCGCTGGAATGCCGCCTATGCAGAGTTCGCCGGTCGCTCCCGGCGGGAGTGGTCGCAGCCCCGGACCAAGAACCCAAAGTTCCGAGTTCGAAACTGGGCGACCTATTGGCACCGACACTATTGGGGCGACGTCCGAGCAGGAATGATGCGATACATCAATGGCAGCCTCAGTAGGTCCGTACAGGTTATGGACATGCGCGCTCAGTGACGACAGAAGTCGCGCTGCCAAGTTCGGAGCGAGTATCTCTCCGCTGCAGAATATGTGGCGCAGACTGGTGCACTGGCTCACGCCCGGCGAGTCGAGGAAGTGACGCAAGAGCGTCGGCACGAAGTGAACGACTGTCGCTCGTGACGCTCGAATATCTTCTGCTAGGCGCGAGGGATCAGTTTGAGCCTCTGGTGAAGCGAGGAGTAGCCTCGCGCCCACGTAAGTTGGCCAGAACAGTTCCCATACAGAAACGTCGAAGCCGATAGAAGTCTTGTGCAGGACTCGATCGGAGCGCGTGAGTGGAAAGGTCTCCTGCATCCAGTGGATCCGGTTGGAGAGCGCACCGCGGGTGTTGACGGCGCCTTTCGGCTGTCCGCTTGAGCCGCTGGTGAACATGATGTAGGCAGCCGTCGCGGGCGAAACGATGGGGGTCGGATCTCGGCCCGTTGGTTCGCCCTGGGGCGGGTTCGTGTCTACTACGATCGTTTTGGCTTCGCACCACTCTGCCGATTGTCGGGGAGACCTGAGAACAAGCCGAGCCTCCGCAACGCTCACCATGTGCGCCAGCCGCTCGACCGGCAACGAGGGGTCTAGCGGAAGATAGACGGCACCTGCGAGCTGAATAGCGTATGCAGCGAGTACAAGTTCCAGCGAACGTTCAGCGAGAACGCCGACTACGAACTCGGGGCCGGCGCCGTTGGCTTGCAGCACCTTTGCCCAACGTCTCGCGGCTTGCGTCAGTTCCCCGTACGTCAGTGAACGGCCATGTCTACAGAGCTCCTGCACTGCAATGGCGTTGGGAGTCGCCTCGGTCGATCGTACAAGTCCGGCAAGAAGGCCTTCTCGAGCTGCTGAATGCGCTGAAGGGCCTGTTGAGAACCTTCGAAGCGTGCCCGCCGTGGGCGTGCAGACGACCGGGGCGCAATCAACCCGAGCAGATGGTTGACGTGCTGCCCAGTTCAGCACGCACGCGATGCCATCCACTAGACCTTCAGCATATGGCTTCGAGACCGACTCTGTAGCGTATTCCGCCGAGAGCGACTCGTCGCGCACGACTACGGAGAGGTTCGCTTTGGAGGTTCCGGTGTGGACGAGTTCAGGGACTGCCGTCCAAGCGCTGGTTCGATAAGGGGTCTCAGGCGCACCTCGTCTCGACAGGATGGCTCCGAAGCTGGAACGCGCGGTGGTTGCTGGTGATCGACCACGTTGATCGCGGGTGGGCCGACCAATCTGATCGCGGACCGCTCGGCAGAGTGCTGTAAAGTTGGTGGCCTCTTGGATGTCAAAATGAACGGGCGTGAGTGAAGCGAACTGCCCGACGGTAGTTGTCCACGCTGAGGGGCGGCCCGAAGACACGACGCCGAGCCAGAAGTCGCGCATCCCGGTTGTCTGCGATAGTGCGACGCCGAGCGCCGCACAGATGTTTGAGAAGCGAGTGCACCCCGTCTCTGTCACTAGGGATTCAAGCGCGCGGTTGGCCGCTTCCAACGGCCGGTCGGGTAGCAGGGAGCCAACGACGGATCGCCCTTGTGCGGCCGCGCTACCGGGCGCCGATCTCAGCGTTATTGCCCTGTCGTTTCCGTCTTCCGGATCGCTCCCTGCCTCAGCGCGCTCAAAGTGCGCGTAGTCGAGGAAGTCGTGTGTCGTGGAACTGAGGTCTGTCCAAGCGGGGTCTTCAAGCGACCTGACTATCTCACCGAATAGAATTCGCAGACTCAACCCATCAACGACTAGGTGGTGAAACGTCAATTGAAGTCGGTGGTGGCGCGGCCCTAGGGTACGAAGCACTGCTCGACACAGTTCGCCGCCGTCAATGTGAAATGGGCGTTGCGCCTCGAGAGTCTCGCAGCCCGGGCTCCAGGGGTGTTCCCGAATCTCCGCAATGCCGGGAGGGGTTCGCATCGCGGCAGTTCCGCGCTGCACGTCGATTCTGGTACGCAGCACAGCGTGTCTCTGAAAACAATGTGCCCACGCCGTCCTGATCTCCGGGGGAGTGACACTGCCGCGCACGTCAACGACGAGACTGACGTTGTACGTGGGGGTGCCCGGGGTCATTTGTTCAAATAGCCAAATCTCTTGTTGTGCCAGCGTCAACGGATGGCTCGAAAGACCATTCGACAGTCCCGAGGTGTAGACTTCGGCAGAGCGGGCGCCCAAGAGTTTCGCGAGCTCTTCGGAATGCTGGTTCAGCGCTCTTTGGAGCGCCGGATCGAGCTCCGCGTCTGGGGCAACGCTCACTTGGCCCCGCTCTCCGATGACTGGCCGGATACCTAGCGCGCGAAGCCGGTCTAGGACTTCTTCGATCATCCTTGTGCTCCAGTCGCCCATCGCACCGCTTCGACGTAGCGAGCCAGCGCCGCGACGGATGGCCGCTGGTTCAGTTGACTTAGGGAGATTGAGACCCTATACCGCGCCGTGACCATCGACAGCAGCCGTACGGCCATCAAAGAGTCCAGTCCATAGCCGAATAGGTCTCTCCGCGAGTCGATTTGGCTGATCCCGAGCAAAGCCAGACACATCTCCGTGATGGCTTGCTGGACACTGGACTGTGGTGGCTCATCGACGACTCCGTCCTCACGTCGATCGGACTCGGGCAGACGTCGCGAATCAATCTTTCCGGAATGCGTCAGTGGCCAGTCCGCAACCGTGGTGAAACTCGACGGGATCATGTGTGCCGGAAGCCTGGTCGCAAGGTACGAACGTAGCTCGACAGACGTAGGCCACTGCCCATGGCGAGGTTGTACGAATGCCTCGACCTTGTCTCGATACCGCACAATCGCTTTCTCGACCGCGGGGTGCAGGTCAAGGACTCTCTCGATCCCCACTAGCTCCACTCGCACGCCGTTCACCTTGACTTGGCGGTCGGCGCGCCCAATGAGCACTACGCTTCCATCGGGGGTCAGGTACCCTCGGTCTCCGGTTCTGTACATGCGCGCTCCATGATCGCCAGCGAACGGATCTGGGAGGAAACGAGCAGCTGTCAGTTGTGGGGCAGCGAGGTAGTGGTTCTGAGCCCGAAGCCCCGAAACGTACAGATCTCCAATGCCGCCCACGGGCATGGGACGGAAGGCCGAGTCTAGGACTCGCAGAGCGACACCAAGAATGGGCTTGCCGACGGACTCCACGCTTGCATCCGGCTGGACGGTTACGATGCCGCCCGTTTCTGTCTGCCCGTACATGTTGACCTGCTGCACATGCGTCCCGAAGGTGGACCTCCATCGCTCGACTGAGGCCGGAGGCAGCGGTTCGCTGGCAAACAGTGTCATGCGCACGCTCATGTCGCGTCCTCCCTCGCCGAGACGCTCTGCAGCGCGTTGAATCGATGATCCAAGCGTGGGCACGACGTCGAGTATTGTGATCTTGGCTTCGCGTATCTTGCTCACAAGATCCGGAGGCGACGCTAGTTCGTGAGCAGACGCCAGAACCAAAGTTGCGCCCGCACAAAGCGGGATGAGTAGCTGTCGCAATGACGAGGAGAAACTGAGGGGCGCGCAATGCAAGTAGCGATCACTGCTGTGGACGTTTAGTTCCTCTTGCAAGCCGATGATGTAGGAATCGAGTTGTTCGCGCCCAACAATCACGCTGTTCGGGAGGCCACCCGTTCCAGATGTGGTGATGATGTAGGCACACCCGGGCAAGGTCGTTGCGTTTGGATGGTAGGGAGGGGGGGCATGTTGGCTAAGAAGGCCTGAGGTGGGTATTCCCTCGGAGATTCGCTGGCCAAGGCGGTAGATCGGATCACAGACCACCAAAGGCGGGTTGAGCTCGTCCAATGTGGCTCGGATCGCAGCGTCAGGCGCTCCGGCATCCAGGGGTGCGTAGACAGCCCCGAGCTCTAGAATGGCGAGGATCAACGCGACCGTATCCGCGGTTCGGCCCGGAAGGACCGCGACCGGTGTGCCGGCCCGGACCCCACGGCTACGCAAACCGGCGACAAAGTTGTTCATCCGCGTGTGCAGCTGTGCGTACGTGAGCTGCTTCTCGTTCGAAACGACGGCCGTCTTGGCTGCAGAATCGGAGAATCGTCGGTGGAGTTGCTCCGTAACCGAGGCCCCCGCGTGAGGGCGAGGTTGCGTGATGGAGGCTCCACGGTTGGATTGCCAGATCGGCAGGTGCAGCCCTGAAAGACTGTTCCTCAAGACATTGAAGAAGTGCCCGACGAGAGGCGAGACGAAGCCTTGCGGCGTTTCGGTCGTGTAGAACACGCCTATCGTAGCGTCGGCGCCTTCGTAGCTGTCCCATCTCAAGACTATCCGGGCGGTGCTGATTGTTACGGCCGTGTCGATGACCTCGATACTTGATCCTGCAACACTCGAGGAGGACCACTCGGCGTACTCGAATCCGAATGGGGGTCTCTCGAACAGACTGCCGCTGTCAGTGACCCCCTCTGCGACCTCTCTCGTTCGTCTCAGTTCTTCCTCGTTCGATCGGACTAGACGGGAAAAGGAGTCAGAGGTGCGCCACTGTATCGAGCTAGGAATTGGTCTGGCTAGCAGGCCGATGACTCCGCTCGCGGCGTCGTTCTTACGCCCGGATTCAGCGCGCCACACCGTAACGTCTCGGACGTCGCAGAGCTGACCGAGCACAACCTGCCAGGCCGTCAGCAGAACCGCCTGTGTGGAGACTGTGAGCCGAGCGGCCGCTTCGGCTGTAGCCCGCACCAAGTCAGCACTGACTCGATACCTGGCTCGGTTGTAGGGCTCAGCTTTCCTCGCGCGAAGGCGAGCTGCAAAGGGGAGGCGCTGGTGAAAGGCGGTAGCTTGGACAACCTCTTGGGCCCGCTCGGAGTCGCACGAGGCCGGAATGCGCCGCCCAGTGTCATTCTCCCACGCCGCGTAGTCCGCGAACTGTACCGGTGGATCAGGCGAAGCGAGGGCCAATGCTTGACCCGCCAGAAGTCGTAGCGAAGCGCTGTCACAGAACATTCCGTCGGCGACGATTCTAAGATGGTGCTCCTCTTTGGAAGAGGACAGCACATTCACGATCAGGCCCGGCACGTGACTATCGCGCAGCAGGCGAGTGGCGCTGGCCCACAGTCCGTCACCTGGGGCTTCCGCAACCCCAAGCCACAGTAATTCAGGAGTTTCGAAGATCGCCTGCGCAGGTTCGACCGCGCCGTCGTGAGCAACTAGCTGAGAACGGAGTGATTCGTGAAGCTGGATAGCCCGTACCAGGGATCGTTGCAGCAGTCCGAGGTCTCCGCGGAATCTCCACAGCTGCGCGGCAGGGAGGCGCTTTGCACCCAATCTGCGCCACGCTGCCAGTTGGGTTCGGGAGCACTCGAATCTGTCGATCGTCACGCTACCCCGGGGGACGAGGGGCAAGGCGCGTGCAGATCAGCCATTGTGAGCGCGATCAGTCGCTCGCCCTCAAACGGCGTCCGAGCATGCGCTGTGGACATGTTGTCGATCATGAGAAGGTCGCCGCGCTGCCAATCAAACTCCACTCGCTCCAACTCGTACGCGTGTTCGATCTCTTCGATGACGTCGAGCGGAATGGGGGTACCGTCCCCGAAGTACGACTGCCTAGGCAAGTCGCTTGGTCCGTACTGCTCCATGAACGCCTCGCGCGCGTAGGTTGGAAGCGTGTGAAAGCTAAAATGGTGGGCCTGGTTGAACCAACTCAGACCATCCGTCAACGGGTGACGCGCGAGCGCGTGACGATCTTGGGAGGTGCGCGGCCGGCCGCCTATCCACTCCAGGCGGATTCTCGACCTGCGGCACTTCTCCGCAAGGGCCTCCCGCGTTCTGACAGCGAATGTCGACTGCCACGACAAACCAACGCCGTCGTGAAAGTTCCGTACGTAGCGGACCCCAAGTCTCTCGAACCTGCGGAGCGTGCTGGGCGACA
>JBCCHQ010000219.1:0-7099 GCA_039028735.1 Planctomycetota bacterium
GCCCACCGCTTTCGCGCAACCTCGACGGTGGCAGCGGCGCATCCACGTAGTCTTTCGACAGCGGAGGCGCGCTCTGCACGGGTTCGTCATACTTGCTCGGGCGCGCGCTCCAAGTCATGACGATGTTGTAGAGACACAACACTGCGCCGCCGAAGTACAACAGGCCGCCGAGCACCCGAACGTAGTACATCGGCGCCAGCTTGGCGGTTGTCTCTACGAAGTCGTAGGAAAGCGCACCACTTTCGCCGATGTGCGTCCACATCAAACCCTGCGTGATCCCTGCCACGTAGATCGGAACGATGTAGAGCAGGATGCCAAGCGTGCCCATCCAGAAGTGGACGTTGCGGAGCGAGGCGCTGTGTATCTGAGTCTGGAACAGCCGCGGCGCCAGCCAGTACACCATGCCGAAGATCAGAAACCCGACCCACCCCAACCCACCGGCGTGCACGTGAGCGATGGTCCAATCGGTATAGTGCGACAGCATGTTGACGGTCTTGATCGACATCAGAGGGCCTTCGAAAGTCGACATTCCGTAGAACGTGATCGCGACGACGAAGAACTTCAGCACGGGATCCTCGGCGACTTTGTGCCAAGCACCCCGCAGCGTCAGCAGGCCGTTGATCATCCCTCCCCACGACGGCATCCACAGCATCAGGGAGAAGAGCATTCCGAGCGTCGACGCCCAAGCCGGGAGCGCTGTGTAGTGCAGATGGTGGGGCCCAGCCCAGATGTAGATGAAGACCAGTGTCCAGAAGTGCAGGATCGATAGCTTGTACGAGAAGACCGGACGATCGGCAGCCTTGGGCATGAAGTAGTACATCAGCCCCAAGAACGGCGTCGTCAGAAAGAAGGCCACAGCATTGTGGCCGTACCACCACTGCATGAACGCGTCTTGCACACCGGCGTAAATCGAATAGCTGCGAAAGAGGCCAGCGGGCACAACTAGGTTGTTGAAGATATGAAGAACGGCGACGGCAACGATGGTTGCAATGTAGAACCAGATCGCGACGTACATGTGCCGCTCGCGCCGCCTGGCAATGGTGCCGAAGAAGTTGACGGCGAACGCAACCCAGATCAGCGTGATAGCGATGTCGATCGGCCATTCGAGCTCAGCGTACTCTCGCGATTGCGTGATCCCCAGCGGCAACGTCAACGCCGCGGCGACGATGATCAACTGCCAACCCCAAAAGTGCACCTGACTGAGAAAGTCGCTGAACATGCGAGCCTTGAGGAGGCGTTGCGCCGAGTAGTAGACGCCGCAGAAGATTGCATTCCCGGCGAACGCGAAGATGATCGCGTTTGTGTGCAGAGGCCGCAGGCGACCGAAACCCAGCCAGGACTGCTCGAAGTTGAAGAAGGGGTGTGCTAGCTGCAGGGCTACGACGAGCCCCACCAGCATCCCCACGATCCCCCAGATGATCGTCGCAAACAGAAACTTGCGTACGATGGCATCGTCGTACTGAAACTGATCCTGAGCAGTCGTCATGGATATCTCCGACTCATCCGCACTGGTCCCACCCCATCACGCGGCGACTGCCGCCTCAATGTTGACGCGGTCGGCGCCGTCGCAACATTGCGAAGGAGAAGGATGCATTCCCAGATTTGCAAAAGCACTCCGGCTTTCGGCACTTCTCCGTAAAGATCAACCATGCATGCACTTACACGCACAAAGTCAACGCGTTGAAGCGTAGAGAAGCGTGCCTTTGCACGGGGCATACCAACGTCACAAGAGTTCGGAGAGATCGCGTTCCAGGCCGCGGGCGAGCGGAGTTCGACAGCGCAGCGACACGCCGGACAAGCGCTTCGCGCAGCCGGCGCCCGGGCAAGAATCCTAGGGGCACGCAGCCGCCGCGAAAAAGTCGCACGACAGCGCGTCCGGCGTCGGATCTACGCCGCATAGTGCGACACCCGGCGACGGCGGCGCTGGCGACCCGGGGACGAACAGGTGCAGCAGCGTGTAGACCGCGTCGGTGAGGTTCAGCGATCCAGTATCGTTCGAATCTGCGGCGTCATGACAAGCCGGCTGCGACAGCGGATCGAGGAACAAATACTCGAGAAGCGCCACTGGATCGTTGATCTGCACACTGCCATCGCCGTCGACGTCACCGCGCAGGAACTCTGGCGGAGTGAACGGCAAAGCGAACGTAGCTGTTGACTGCTCCATCAGGTGACCGAAGTGTGGTGCCTGCACATCCGCCAGCGGCTGTCCATGTCCGTCCTGCGTCCACCCCTTCGCATCCACAAGCGCGCGCCAACTACGCCGGTAGATCAGGCGCGCACGCAACTCGATCGTGCCACCGTTGCTCGGCAGCGCGAACGAGTAGTTCGTCGTGTCGGTCGCCAGCGCCGCGATGCGATTGTCCGACAGGATTCCGGTGGCGTCAGTGAAGAACGTCGGTCCATGGCCGCTGCTATCGTGATTGACCTTGGCGTACAACTTCCCCGGCAGGCCGGCGAAGTAGCCAAGAGCGGGGTCTCCCACGCCAGCAAGCGCCGGGAGCACCTCGGGCCCGGTCGCTCTTAGAGACACGCCGTCTTCTTGCCGGATCGCCTCGACCAGCAGAATCATGTTGCGGATCGTTACGCCGGTCGGCACGTGGTGGCCGGTCAGATCGTTGTGAATCGAGATCGTGGCTTGGATCTCGGAACCGACCAGCAGTGAGGTCATCGTCATCGTAACGGCGTTCTCGAGGTAGCTCGGGGTCGTGCCGCGGATATCGTGCGAACGCACCCCCGACCGAATCAGTGGCGGCGACAGCACGTCGCAGATCGTGTCATTGCTCGTGGGAACCATGTGGCAATCGACGCAGGTCGCGTAGTGGGGAGAGGTCGGATCTGCGTACGGACTCGTCGCCCACTCGAGATAGGTAGGCTCTGAAATCACACCGTTGGGTTCGGAGAAGTTCCCGTCTTCGTCGGGATCGTTCTTGTCTTGATGACAGGCCCCACAGACTTCGGCTTGTAGCTGCGGCTGTAAGGACCCACGCATCTGATCCGTCACGACGAAGTTCGAGTCTCCGAGAGCACCGTACATCACCTGATCAAAAGCGGGCCCCTGCGGCCGCGTGATCGTGACCGCTCCTGGATAGAAGCCGGGTGCATTGATGTTCGCAACGTCGACATCGGCCACCTTGTGGCACATTTCACAACTCACGCCATCGGAGTAGCCGATGTGCCCACTGGCTGAATCGACCATCGCGCTGCCCGGTTGTTCCAGCCAAACCAACGGTTGATGGCAGGCTGCGCACTCCGAGTTCGGATTGGTCGTCGCAAAGTGCGAGTCGCGCGTGTAGACAAAGCCGCCCATCCCCCCTGGCGTTCCCGTGCCGTTGTAGATGTCGTAGACCCAGCTGTTGTTGCCAGCCAGGTTCATCGGCGAGTTGGTCCACTCGCTGACCTGATCCGGATGACAGAACGTGCACTGCCAGGGCTGCCGAAAGACGTAGGTCGGATCGTCGTCAGCCGGCACGGGAGTCAGCAGAATGTCAGTCGCCAGCGGCGTCGTGACCGTCACGGCAGAGTTGTAGTAGCCCTTCTTGGCAGCAACCACGACGAGTTGGGTACCCGACAGCCCAGGCAGCGAGTAGGCGCCGCTCGGTGAGGTCAGGGTCGCGGTGTTCGTCGCTTGCAGCCGCACGACCGCGGCCGCGACCGGCTGCTGCGTGGCTGCGTCGCGCACGACGCCGGAGAGCTGCGCGTGGGCAACGGGAGCTACCGCCGTGCACACGAGGGCCAAGCAGAAACGCAGTGTAAACTTTTGCATGACGACCCTCTCGTCCTTGATCTCCCGACGCTGCCAAGCACCAGCACGAACCGAATGTTTCCGAGGCAACCGACGGCGGGTCTACCGATGCTATCCACGACTCGCCAATTCTAGACTAAAAGATCCCCTTTTATGCCGTAAGTACTCGCCAATAGCAGCCCACTGGCAACAGTCGACTAGTCCTCTTCCAACTTGCGATAGAGCGACGACAGGCTGATCCCCAGCCGCTTGGCGGCCACCCGCTTGTCGCCAGTGCAGACCTCCAAGGTGCGCCCGATCAGCCCGCGCTCGAAGCACCGAACCGCCTGAGCCAAACTCCCACACGAAGAAGGATCAACGGGGCGCGCACCGCGCACAGCTGTCGGCAAGTCCTCGACGCGGATCATGTCCCCTTCGCTGAGGATCATCGCCCGCTCAATCGTGTTCTCGAGTTCCCGAACATTGCCCTTCCACTGATGCCCCATCAACAGACGCAGCGCCTCGCTCTCCACGCCCGCACAGCTGCGTGCCAGCTCGCGGTTGTACTTGTCGACGAAGTGCTGGACGAGGCGCGGAATGTCCTCGGGACGCTCTCGCAGCGCCGGGATCTCGATCTCGACGACAGCAAGGCGATAGTAGAGATCCTCGCGAAACAAGTCGTCGTCGATGCGTTCTTTCAGCTTGCGATTCGTCGCAGCCACAATGCGCGCGGAGATCGGGATGCGACGCGTGGAACCGACGGGCTGAATCTCGCGACTCTCGGTCGCACGGAGCAACTTGGCTTGCACCGACATCGGCATGTCGCCGATCTCATCGAGGAAAATCGTCCCCTCATCAGCGGTCTTCAGCAGCCCTTCCTTGTTGGCAACGGCACCGGTGAACGCCCCCTTCACGTGCCCAAACAGCTCACTCTCCAACAGAGCTTCCGGGATCGCGGCACAGTTGATCGGGACGAACGGCGCCTCGCGGCGGTCGGAAGCTTCGTGCAGCGCGCGCGCAATCAGCTCTTTCCCAGTACCGCTCTCACCGATCACGAGCACGTTCGATGGCGTGGGCGCAACCTTGTCGATCAACGACAAGATGCGCCGCATCGCAGTCGACTCTCCGACCATTTCGTACGAACTGCCAGCACCGTTGTTCTCGACTGTGCGCCGCAAGTTGCGCACCTCGAGCTGCAGCTTGCGATGCTCGACCAAGCGCGCGACCTTACTCAGAATGTCGTCGAACAGCAGCGGCTTCAGGACATAGTCACTGGCGCCCGCGCGCAGCGCTTCGATCGCCGTACTCATATCGCCGTAGGCCGTGACCATGATGGCCATCGTCTCCGGGCTCAGCTCCGTCAGGCGGCGTAGAAGCTGGATGCCGTCCATCCCTGGCATACGGATGTCGCTGATCACCACATCGAAAGACTGCCGCGACGCGTGCTCCAGCGCCTCCTCGGCGTCTCCCGCTTCACAGACTTCAAAACCCCCGTCCCGCAACGCCTCGCTGAGTTCCGCGCGGGCGGTAGCTTCGTCATCGACAACGAGCAGCCGTGCGACCATTCTCTTCCACTCCTACAGGCGACCCGAACGGGGGCCGCAGCTACAATTCCCAATAGTGAGAAGCTATCACGCTTCTTTCCCAGAAACGACAAGGGTCGCTTCTTCACTCCCGCAGGCTCTTCGCGACGTTCTGAGCGGTGCAAAGGGCCCGAAAGGCGCCTCAGACGGCTCAACACGCCGATCGCCGCTACCAGATCGACACGCCACGGCCACCGCTAGGCAAAGGCTGTTCCGCTGCGACATTCCCGCATGTTGTTCGTGTTGCGGGCTAAGAAACCGCCTCGATCAGGCGATTGAACAACGCGCGCGCCACGTCCTCGGGAGTCGCGACATCCCCGACCTCGACGACGGGGGCCTGAGCACTGTCCATGGGTGCCTCGAAGCGACTCGCCAGCAGTTCGTGTACGTGCAGGTCAGCCTCTGAAGCTTCGTCGGGATCGGTCGCACGCGCAGCGAGTCGCCGCGTCGTCTCGTCGAGGTCGCAGGTGCGGTGCACAATCACGACCGGGACGCCGCGCTCGTTGGCAAGCGCTACGAACTGCGACCGCCTCCGGGCAATGCCGAACGTCGCGTCGACAACCACGCTACGGTGGTCATCGAGCGCCGCCCCCGCGCGCTGGGCCAGTCGCTGATAGACTCGCTCGACCTGCTCTACGTCGTAGCGCCCAGCGTCGAGCGTTGCTCCCTCGGCCTGGCTGCGCGACTGGCAGTCAGCGACCGCTGTACGCTCGGCTCTCTGCTCGAACTCCTTGCGCACAACGTCACTGGCGAGATGCACGGCCTCGAACGGCCGTACGAGAGCCCGCGCTGCCCAGCTCTTACCGCTTCCCGGAAGTCCGCACATCAAGATCAGCGTGCGCGGGAAGGCGTAGCTTGCAGCGAGATGCACGTACTGCTGCGCCGACCGCATTAGCCTGCGCGAGTCGTCGACGTCTGTGCTCGCCGCCTGCTGCATCGCAACGACCTTGGCCCGGACCAAAGCGCGATGCGCCTTGTAGAAGTCCACCAACTTGGACAGTGCGTCGTCGTGGACAACCTGCGCGTAGCGCCGCACGAAGTAGCGCGAGAAGCCGCGAAACTGGCGATAGTCGAGGTCCATGGCCAAGAAAGCGAGGTCGGCTGCAACGTCGCCGCAGCGAAATCGTGGAGTGAACTCGATGCAGTCATAAACGACGATATCTGACTCGCGCACACAGATGTTGGCGGCGTGTAGGTCGCCGTGTCCATCTCGGATCCGGCCGTCGCGCACCCGCGCTGCGAGCAGCGCTTCGTTCTGATCGAGGAAGGCCGTGGCTCGCCGCCGCAGAAACTCCTGCATCTCTGCGGTCAACAGTCCCGTCTGGATGGAGGGCTCGAGTTCTTCGACGTTGCCGAGCACGATGTCACGGATCGCGTCCGGTGCCCCGTATTGGGCCACGTCGCCGTCGCAGGCGGCCGCCGCGTGAAAGTCAGCGAGGAGCTGCACAAGCGCATTGATGTCGCTGTTGTCGATCTCCGCACGCTGCAGGCGCGCGTCGAGCATCTGTTCCCGCGGCAACTCCTCCATCTGGACCGCGTAGTCGACAACGCTGCCATCGCTGCTGTCGGTGGGTGCGACGCACAGCTCCCCGGACGGTCGTTGCTGGATCGCGACGACTCCCAGGTACACCTCTGGCGCCAGACGCCGGTTCAGTCGCACCTCCTCCTCGCAGAAGTGCCGGCGCAGCCGTACAGTAGAGAAGTCGAGGAAAGGTGTCTGCACGGCCTTCTTGACCTTGTAGACGTAGCCCCCGGCGAAGAACAACGTTGAGATGTGTGTGTCGATGCGCTCGAC
>JBCCHQ010000220.1:0-6795 GCA_039028735.1 Planctomycetota bacterium
CACAGATCGTAGACCCGAGCCAGGCGATGTGGGTCGTTCCCTGCGTGAAGAACAAATGCCCTCGGACCCGCTTCGGGTGCGAGCATCGAGCCTTCGAAGATCTGTTCGATGGCACGGCGCACGAACGGATCGCTGTTGTCTTTCTCCGTAATCACGGACAAGCGCTTGATCAGCGAGTGCTCTGGGTTGATCTCGAGAATCCTCTTCGGCAGGTCGCTCTCCTTGTTCATCATGCGCATGACGCGTTCCATGTGACTGGAGACACCGTCCTCCGCGACGAGGCAAGCTGGAGAATCGACGAGTCGCTCGCTGGAGCGCACATCGACAACGCGTTCCCCGAGAACTGCTTTGAATCGATCGATCAGCGGCAGCACGTCGGACGGAGCCTCCGTATCGGCCTCGTCCTTCTTCTCGTCATCCTCCTGGCCGCCAATCCCCTTCAGGGTCTCAGGCTTGACCTGATCAGCAGAGACGAGTCGCTTCTCCTTGTACTGACCAACGCCACCGAGTACGAACTCGTCAGCCATGTCATAGAGGTAGAACACCTCGACGCCGCGCTGGCGGAAGATCTCCAGCCTCGGGTCGCGGTCGAGCGCATCTCGAGAAGCCCCTGTCAGGTAGTAGATTTCTTCCTGCCCCTCGGGCATCCGCTCGATGTATTCGCTGAGACCACACAACCCCTGATCGTCGTCACTGGCCGAGGTGTTGAAACGCAACAAGTCGTGCAACTTGTCCGCGAAGGCGAAGTCACTGTACCCCTCCTTCAAGATGCGGCCGAAGCTACGCCAGAACGTCACGTAGTCTTCGGGACGTTCATCGGCCATCTTCTGAAACTCGCCGAGTAACTTGCGGGTCAGCGTCTCCTTCATCTTCATCATGAAGCGGTTCTCTTGCAGGGCTTCGCGCGAGATGCTCAGAGGCAGATCTTCTGACTCGACGACGCCCTTCACGAACCGCAGAAACTTCGGCAGCAGGTCTTCGTTCTCGCCGTCGATGAGGACGCGCTTCACGTACAGCTGTAGACTGACCTTACCTTCGCCAAAGCCAAGCGCTTCCGAGTTGCTCTCTGGCACGAACAACAACGCTGAGAACTGCAGCGGCACGTCGACGTTCATGTGCAGCCGCAGGCGCGGCGCGCCCGGCTCGTAGGTCAAGAACTGGAAGAACTCGTTGTACTGTTCGTCCGAGACCTGGTGCTCGGGCTCACGCCAAAGCGCTGTCGTTTCGTTCAGACGGTCGTCATCGAGGTAGATCGGAAACGGTACGAAGTTCGAGTACTTGCGAATCGTGGATTTGATGACGTCACTATCGCAGAACCGACCTTCGTCGGCGCGGAGTTCGATCTCGATCTGAGTCCCACGCGGGGTATCGGCGGGAGCGTCCGTAATCGTGTAGTTGCCGACGCCGGAGCTCGTCCAGATCACCGGCTGGGCATCGGGCAGCGCCGCACGTGTCGTCACAATCACGCTGTCACCGGCCATGAAGACGGAATAGAAGCCGATTCCGAAACGGCCGATCAGACTCAGATCACCCCCCTCTTCTTGCTGCTTCTGCAGCTGCTCGACGAAGGCGGTTGCGCCGCTGTGGGCGATGGTACCGAGGTTCTGCTGCAACTCGTCAGCGGTCATACCGATGCCGCTATCGCGGATGGTCAGGTACTTCTTGTCCCCATCCTCACGAGTTGTGATGCGGATCTCTTCAGCCGCGTCGCTGTCGTGAATCTCGTCGCCACGCACTTTCAAGAAGCGCGCCTTCTCGAGTGCGTCGGTCGCATTCGAGATCAGCTCGCGAAGAAACACATCCTTCGACGTGTAGACAGAGTGCGTCAGGATGTCGAGGAGCTGCTTGACGTCCGCTTTGAATTCGTAGCTCTTGCTGGCGGCTGTATCGGCCATGATTCCTCCCGGGTTGTCTTGGCAAGATCGATTGCTCGATGCGGCGTTGTAGCAGAGCGGCCGCCCGGTTGGAAACCCCGAAGTCCGTGTCTTTTGGGCCCGTCGCCTAACGCCATCGGAGGCGGAATCCCTGCGGCTGAGCGGCGACCGCAGGCGGTCGCCACGCCCGGATTCGGGGCGAGAGCCACGACTCGGTGAAACACCCCCGACGCGCCACAACCTGCTTCCTCAGCGGCACCTCAACCAATCCTCAGCCGTGGTGATCTGCCGGCGCGCCATGTGCAAGGTGGCCGCTGCGAAAGTCACCTCGGCGCATGCGGCCCCCTGGCTCGGTTGCCCACCGCTACCTACCCAGCTACCCGACAATGGAGGCTTCGATGTCTTACTACACGTTTCTGCGGCGGTTCTGTACCCGTCGCATCGACGGGCACATCTTCGACGGGCACTTCCTCGACCGGCACCCCCTCTGGAGCCGTACAGCCACGTTGGCGAGCGCGCTACTCTTGCTGCTGCACGCCCTCGTGCAACCCGTCGCCGCCAACGACGTCACGTACGTCTGCGACAGCGGCACGGATGCGATCTACCGGATGGTGGACAGCGACGGCAACGGCATGATCGACCCGGCGACAGAAGTCGTGATCTTCTATGACGACACGTCACCCGGGCCGGACCTGTCAACACCGCTCCATCTGTTGACGCTCGGTGATTCGGTGCTGGTCGCTGACGCTGGTACCGTGGACTCAGTGTTGAGACTCACTGATCTCAACGACGACGGCGATGCCAACGACGCCGGAGAGGTCATCGCGTACTACGACGACACCGCGCCCGGAATCGATCTATCGACAGCCAACGGCTTGGCTCATGGACCAGCCGGCTCGGTCCTGGTCAGCGACGACGGTGCCAGCGTGCGCTCGATTCTACGACTGACGGACATCAATGGTGACGGGGACGCCAATGACGACGGCGAGCTGGCGATCTACTACGACCAGAGCGCAGTCGCGCCGACACCGGTTGTGACCGACCCCGAGGCGATTGCTGCGACCACGACCGGTATCGTCTACGTCACGGATACGGCAACGGGCCGCATCGTACGACTGAGCGATACCAACGGCGACGGCGACGCCCTCGATGCTGGAGAGGCAACCGTCTTCTTCGAGGGGACGGCACCAGCGACGCTCACGGATCTCGACACGTTACAGCTGGACGGTTCGGTGCTCGTCGCCGTCGACGAAGACAATGGCACCGTGTTGCGGCTCAGCGACAGCAACGGCGACGGTGACGCCCTCGACGCCGGAGAGGCTGTTCTGTGGGTCGACGGCGCCGCGAACCCAGCAGCCAGCGATCCGAACGACGCAGCAACGATAGGCAATGGGCGCCTCTTGTTGGCAGACGGAGCCATCGACGGGCTCTTGGTTGCTGAAGATCTCGACGGCAGTGGCGCCGTAGAAAACGGTGAGTTCACTGCCTACTTCGATGATGCCGGAGCCTTGCTAGCGACACCCTCTGGAGTGCTGTTCGTTGCAGGCGCCCCCCCAAGCCCTGCGCCACAGGTGTCCACAGTCAGCCCACCGCAGGGACCTCAAGCCGGAGGTACGCTGGTCACGATCGCGGGCTCGTCTCTCCTCGAAGTGACATCGGTGCAGTTTGGCGGCATCGTCGCCACTTTCACGGTGATCGACGACAACACGATAGAAGTACTGACTCCACCGATGGCAACGGCGGGGTCGGTCGACGTCGCTGTCGAATCTCCCCATGGGGCAGTCGTTGCCGTTGCGGCGTTCGAGTTCGTCGCGCCGCTCGCGTTGACGATCACGACCGTCGATCCGCCGTTCGGCGCAACAAGCGGTGGCGACACGGTGGCGCTCTTCGGCGCCGGATGGGACGTGGCGGCACCGATCACTGTCACATTCGGTGGACTTGTCGCACCGATCACAATGGTCACCACGACCATGATCGCCGTCCAAACACCGAGACATCCGACCGGGCTCGTCCATGTCGAGCTGGACGACGGGATGCAGAGTACGATTGCCTCTGGTGCGTTCGAGTACCGCACGCCGTTCGTGCGCGGCGACAGCAACGTTAATGGCAACGTGGATCTCGGCGACGCGATTACGCAACTGACGTACCTCTACGTGCCCGGAGCACCGCAGCCGACGTGCCTCGACACGCTGGACACCAACGACGACGGTGAGGTGGATCTCGGCGATCCGGTCACCTTGCTGACGTATCTGTTCAGCGGGGGCCCGCCGCCGGCAACCCCGTTCCCAGACGTGGGCATCGACACGACGGCGGCTGGGCCGGGGTGTGCGGCGTACGACCCGCTGCAGCCGTAAGGAAGACGGCGGCGCGCCGAATCAGGTGGCCGATCCCCGCGGTGCCCGATCCCCGCGCGGGGGTCGGCTGCCTACGGCGATCTCGTCGGGAGCGCGATACCGTCGGCGTCCGCAAGGGACTAGAGCCATCGTCGGACTCCGGAGGTCGCACCCACATGGCTTGCGGGAGGTTTTGGAAACGACTAGTTGACCCGCCCCAACGCGGGTGATATGACTTAAGTCAATTGATTGGGCAAGCTCAATCGCCCTCCACTGCAAGATGTGTCGCCGTTTCCCCTTAGAATACGGGGGTGCGCTTGCGCGGAGGCCGGAGCTGCACAGGGCTCGACACACTGACAACTGAAGAGAGATTTGGGGCCCGTGCCCTCGTCAACGGGCTCGATGGTTGGTGCAAGAGCTCAGGCTTGGGCATTGGGGAGACATTCTCTCCGCATCCTCTATCTCCAGGGAAGGAGTAGGGACATGGCATTCTATCGACCGAGGCACTTGGCAGTCACTATGAGTCTCGCGATGGCACTCTCGCTGTTACTCAGCAGCAGCGCGCAGGGTCAGAACTTTATTCGCGGTGACGCCAACAACGACGGAGTCATCGATATCGGCGACGCGGTGCGGATCCTGGAACACATCGAATTCGGAGCTCCGATCCCACCCCCGCTCGATCGCGCGGACGTCAACGACAACGAGTTCATCACCCTGACAGATGGATTCATGCTGATCGCGCGGCTCTTCTGCCCGCCGTTCCCAACAATCCCGGCACCGCACCCAAACCCGGGACCCGACCCCAGCAACGCGACGGGCGCGTTCGGTTTCGTCCAGCCCGGCTATTCGATCGATTTCGAGGTCGCAACGGCGACGGCGACATCGATCACGTACTCAGTGCTCGTAACATCACCGTTGCCAGTCATCGGCGTCGAGTTCTCGATCATGATGAACTCCCCACTGCTCACGAACGCACCCACGTTCACACCGGCGCCGGGTCAGAACCCGACGACGACCTTCGAGGACCATGACGGCGTTCATTACGGGCTTCGTGTCGGGTATGACAACTGCCTCGATGTCCTCGCACCCGCCGGTGCTGGCGGCGAGATCGGTACTTTGACGTTCGATCTCGGCGCAGCGTCCCCACCGTGCGTGGCCCCGCTGCTCAACTGGGTCGCTGACACGATCATCGGCGGCAATCACTATCGCGGGTCGATCATCACAGCTGACTTTGTCGACCATCACCCCTCGTCGACGACGGAAACCTGCGGCGGATTTATCCGCGGCGACGCCAACGGTGACGGCGAGGTCCTGATCGCAGACACCGTTTACATGATCGCCCACTACATCAACCAACCGTCGGCACCCGCTCCTGTCGGCTGCCTCGGCACTGAGTTTCGAGAGAGTGCCGACGTCAACGACAACGAGTGGTTCACGATCGCAGACATCATGATGCTGAACGCCGTCCTGTTTCAGCCAGGAACACCACCTATCACGCCACCGAACCAATGCGGTTTCGATCCTGACGACAATCAGCAGGGCTTCGATGTCCCCGACCCCGGGGTAGCGCTGAACGCCGTCGGGCAGGTCCTCGCCGGCGAGTACCGCATGAACGTGTTCGTGCGGCCCACGACGTTTTCTGACATCCGCGGAGTGACCTTCATCGCCGAGTTCGACAGCACGCTGGCGTTGCCGCCGAACCCTCGCGATGTCTTCTGCCCCAGCGGGTTTCTGGATGGATTCTTCCTGGCCGTCAGCGGCAACCATGTGATCGTGACTGTCGTCAACGACGCGTTCGCATCGTTCCCAACGCCCGACACGAACGGACGCTTCTTCCTCGGTACACTCCAGTTCGAGAAGATCGCCGACTTCACGTGCCCGGCGAACCCAGTTGGTTTCCGGTCGCAACTCGACTATGGGCCGAACGGCGTTACGTATCGTGCAACGGTCGTCGACGGCAACTACGTCGACCACCACCCGGTCCTGGGAACGCCGAGCTGCTTCGACGTGACGGGAGCGCGCTTCATTCGCGGTGACTGCAACGGCGACGGTACCGTCGATATCGGCGATCCGATCTGCAATCTCGGCTACCAGTTCACGGGTGGCGACGGTCTGTGTCTCGATGCCCTCGACACGAATGACGACGGCAGCGTGACGCTGGGCGATCCGATCACCAACCTCGCCTATCTGTTCCAGAACGGACCGCCACCACCGGCGCCATTCCCGGGCTGCGGCACGGATCTCACGATGGACTGCCTACGGTGCGCGCAGTACCCGAACCCGACGAGTTCGTTCCAATGTGCGATCTCGACGACGCCGTAGCGACGACGACAACGTATTGATGAAATGCCTGGGGCGCGGCGGTGCAGAGCCGTGCCCCAGGTTTTCATGCAGCCCCGCTTCCCTGCGCCTTTCTCCCTGCCCTTTCTCCCTGCCCTTTCTCCCTGCCCTGAGCAACCCAATACATGGGTAACACCTATTGTCATTACATGGGTGACACACTTCCTGGACTTACGACAACGCGCCGCTCCCCGAAACTACCCCGTAGTGGGGCTGGGCCAAACCTAGCCCGGAGGGCGGCCGCCGCA
>JBCCHQ010000221.1:0-6750 GCA_039028735.1 Planctomycetota bacterium
CCGCGGGCAGGAAGCACCGACAAGGAGCCTTCAAACCGACAGAGGCGTGATCCTCAACCCATCCGCGCAACCGCAGGCAGGGAAGCAGCCCAGGCGCCAACAGGCGCAGCCCCCAAGCGCCAACAGGCGCAGCCCCAAGCCATCAAATCGAAAGAGGAGGGATCCTGCTCTGCGACCGCGCGACGAGGCAAACGGACCTGGAATGGTCCTGTTTGAATAAGGAAAGTTTTTTTGGCACTGAGGTTGCGACTCCGTCGCAACATCTGTGCAAAAAAAACCTCCTCACCGTCCCTACTCGGTGAGGAGCTGTTTGGGTCTGAAATAAACGAGGAAAAAGGAGGAACCTACCTATGGAATGCGTAGGGACAGGTAGGCCGTTTTGATTCCTATCGTTTCTGACGACAATTTTGTTCTGCTTGCGCGGCGCACCCTGCGGGCTGGGGTGGTCGGGCGCTTCCCGTCGAATAGCCGGACGCCCAAGCGGGTCCGGAGTTGCAGCTGCATAAACCGTTCAGCTAGCGTCGACTCGGGAGGGGAAGGAGGTGTGATTCGAACCGTAGGTGACGTTGATCGTGATCGTCAAAAACAGCTCGTTTTCGATCGTCCCCTATTCCCCTCATTTGAGTAACGTACATAGACTGAACTGTTTATCAAGACCAAATCAATTGGAAAGTCCTTCCCGTTAGGAACATCTAGCGCCGCCGCTGCATTGTGTCGCAAAAGCGTCGCCCGCCTTGCGCTGAAATAGCGCAACTCCTTTTATTTATTCCACTTGGGAAGTTGTAGCTGGCCCTGCTTCGGCTGCCATCGCAAGTGGGCGCGGCAACACTCGCTGCCGCGCCCAAGATTCTCGAAATTTCTTTCGGGAGTCACATATCTTTGTCTTCGATCGCTCGACTGCCGCTAGCGGTGGCGGCGACAGCGGGTCTCGAGGACGTACTTCCCGGGGACCCAGACGCGCTGGTCTTCGTAGCGCACGCACCCCGGCCGGTAGACCTTCTTGTAGTAGCCTCCGCACACCTTGACGCGGACCTTGATCCCGAAGACCCGGCGCTTCTCGTAGCGAGCGGGCACCCAGACGTCCTCGTAGTAGCCAGGATCTTCGACGCGGACACGCTTCGTCACGTAGTGCCCGGGGTGGAAGACCTCGACGCAGCCGCAGCTCGAACGACGGTGGCGATCGCTGTGGCCCACGTGGCTGACGTGGTGCCGCCCGTGGAGTCGACCGATGCGCGATCGGTGCGCGCGGCCAATGCGGAACGGGCGGCGGCTACTGCGGTCGAAGCAGCCGTCCTGGTGGCGCGTGGTCGTGCGGATCACGGTGCCACCGGAGCGCGACCGAACGCCCCCGCGGTATTCGTGATCGTGATGGCGGTCGATGCCTCCGCGGCGCCCCCGCCGGTCCTGCGGATCCGCCCACGCGGTCCCGCCCAGTAGCAGCGTTGCTGCGAACGTCAGTGCGACCATGCCTAGTCGAGTCGTAGCCAGTCTCGTCATGTCGACCTCTCCTTTCTGAGCGGTTCGTTGAGTACACCCTCTGAAACGCGCCTGCTGGCGCATTATTCAGACCTCTTTTGACCTCTCAGAAAGACGCCGAAGTCCGCTCCTGGACGCAGATTCTGGCTGTTGGGGCAGATTCTGGTTACTGGGCAGATTTAGGCGCGGCCGGCGCTCCCCGGCTTCAGCTCCGCCCAAATGGCCGCGAAGGGAATCAGTCGGTCGCCGGGGCGGGCGCACCGTCGCTGAGGTGTGGCGCCCGCAGACGCAGACGCTCGCGGTAGGCTCGAGCGTCCCGCAGATGTCCTCGAGCCGTAGCGACTTCGGCGTGGAGCCACAACACCCATGGATCGTGCGGGCGACTGCGCTCAACCGCAGCGAGGCGCTGAGCGGCGACGTCGAGCTCGCCAAGCCGCAACGCGCAGATCGCGCGGTGAAGCGCGCTCGTGGCGCCGTCGCCAAAGCCACCCGCCTTCTCGAACGCCGACGCTGCCGTCGCGAAGTCGCCGCGATAGAACCAACCCGCGGCGTGAAAGAACCAGTCCCGGGGTGTCTTCGGGGGCTTTGCCAGGGCGCGGTCGAGATCTTGCGTGCCGCGAGTCTCGCCAAGCTCCAAGCGACAGATGCCCAAAGAGATGCGAGCCGGCTCGAAGTCGGGACGAAACCGCAGCGCGAGCTGAAACGCGCGCTTGGCGCTCTGCAGATCGCCACAGCGCAGCTGCATCCATCCCCCGTACAGAAGTAACGGCGGATCCGTCGGCCAGTCGGCCAGCCGCGAGCCGTGCGCATCGCGCAACAGCTGGGCGCCGATGTCCGTGATCGCGCTAGCCGGCTGTACATCGTCACGAACCTGGATCGGTAGCGGCCGCAGATCGAACACGCTCTGCAAGCGCGCCTCGAGCTGCCCGCGGGGTCCGTCGCGGCGCGCAAACTGTTGCGTAGCGACGACGACGAACGCCAACAGCAACCCGGCAACCAGCAGACGCCGACGCGTGATCACGGGCACCGCCGGACGGTTGCGCGCGGGATGGAGGCGACCGTCCAGCGCGGCCTCGAGCGTCGCTGCGAGCACCGGCAGCGACGCGGGACGCCGACGCGGCTCGGTATCGAGGGCATCCACGAGAACGCTCCACAGCCCAGGCGGCAACGTGTTGGGCCAGCGACTCGTCGACGGCCCGATCCCTGACAAGATGCGATCCGCTACCTCGGCCGCATCACGCCCCGGATACGGAGGACCTCCCGTCAGGCACTGGTACAAGAGCGCCGCCAACGTGTAGATCACCTGTTCTTCGTGCAGCACGCGCGGCGCATCGCCGTTGGCCAAGAAGAACTCCGGCGGGCAATAGCGGAGGTCACCACCCGTCGCGGGCACGCCGCCGTCAACGATCCCTTCCCGCAGCACGTCCCCGGCGCGCAGCAACACCCCCCTGTCCGGGCAAAACAGAATGCGCTCCGGGTCGAGCTGCGGCAGCACCCCATGTTGCATCAGCTGGTGCGTGAGATCTGCAAGGCGTGCAAAAGCCCGCACGAGATCGGTGACGCCACCGTCGAGATGTTTCTCCCAGTAGTCGATCGGGTTCGCGCCGAGCTCCGCAAAGCAGCAATCCAACGTCGTGCCGACGGCCTGTTCTTGGAACTGCTCGATCTTGCCACCGGTGCCCAGCGCTTCGCAGATGGGGAGCAGGGCCGCATGCCGATAGTCGCGCAGGCGTTCGACCGCTTCGCGCCCTCTGCGCTTGGGCAGCACGAGCGGCGATACGAAGTGCGGCACTCCTTCAGCGTCGCGCAACAGGCTTACAGCTCTGCCGTGAAATGTCTGGAACGACTCGGCTGCGGGAACGCGACGCGCGGCCGGAAGATCCGCTGCGCCGACGATGCGAGCGAGCGGCTGCGCGGGTTGCGACTTCGCCGCCGGAACAACGACACCCGCGCCACCCGCACCCTCCCCACCCGAACCGAGGCCTCCCGATGCAGGGCGGCGTTCGGTTGCCGGCACTGCTGGTGATGGCACTGCTGGTGATGGCACGGACGGAGCTTGCGGGCGTGCCTGCACTACGTCGGCGGCACGCCGGGACCGTTTGGTCTTCTTCACTCAACGCGCACCCATGGAACTTCCCGATTGGGGTCGGGCAAAGGGTGCCTCCCCTTTCGTCGCAAGACGACGCGGCGGGGGCTTTGCGTGAATTCTTCAGCTCGCGGTCAAGGATTGCAAGCGTTCGTCGCCAGGCGTTTGGTCGCAGCGCAGCGAGGGCACGAGGACTGTCGACGCCAAGGTGCCACGTATCGACGCAGCATTGTCCAGCCTCTAGGCCGTCGTCGAGTCGACTACGCGACGCCCTGCTCTTCGTCGTCGCCTGGCGCTTCTGGCATCGGGAAGTCGAGCAGCTTGTAGAGCTCGACGTCGGTCAGCGTCTCCTTCTCGAGCAACTCTTTGGCGAGCAGCTCGAGGCGATCACTCTCTGACTCCAGCAGTTCCATCGCGCGCGTGTAGGCGTTCTCGATCAAGTGGCGAATCTCGTCGTCGATCAGCATCGACGTGTGCTCGCTGAAGTGTTTCTGCTCGCCGAGTTCTCGCCCCAAGAAGACGTGTTCTTCGGCGCGACGCAGGGAGATCGGACCCAGCTTCTCGCTCATGCCCCAACGGCACACCATCCGCTCGGCCAAGTCGGTGACTTGTTGCAGGTCGTTCTCGGCGCCAGTCGTGAACTCCTTGAATGTCAGCTCTTCGGCCGCGCGCCCGCCCAGCAAGACGATGACGCGATGGATCAAGTACGTCTTCGAGTAGTTGTAGATCTCTTCGATGGGCAGCTGTTGCGTGACGCCAAGTGCGCGCCCCCGCGGAATGATCGTGACGCTGTGCACCGGGTCGGCTTGTGGCAACAGCAGCGCAAGCAGCGCGTGCCCCGCTTCGTGGTAGGCAGTGATGCGGCGCTCGCGTTCGTTCATCGCTTCGTCGCGTCGCGTGCCCAGCAGAATCTTGTCCTTGGCTTGCGCAAAGTCCTCGGCACTGACTTCCGTCTGGCCGTGGCGAGCCGCCATCAGCGCCGCTTCGTTGGCGAGGTTCTGCAAGTCGGCGCCGGAGAAACCGATCGTCCCGCGCGCCACGTCATCGAGATCGACGTCAGCGCCCAGCGGAATCTTGCGCGTGTGGACTTCGAGGATCGCGCGACGACCGTCGCGCTGTGGCCGCTCCACTGTGACCTGCCGATCGAAGCGTCCAGGGCGCACAAGCGCTGGATCCAAAACGTCGGGGCGGTTTGTCGCCGCAACGACGATAACGGCCTGATTGGCCTCGAAACCGTCCATCTCCGACAGAATCTGATTCAAGGTCTGCTCGCGCTCATCGTGACCGCCACCGAGGCCAGCACCGCGCGAGCGCCCAACGGCGTCGATCTCGTCGATGAAGATGATGCACGGCGAGTTCTTCTTCGCCTCGTCGAACAGTTCGCGGACGCGGGCAGCCCCGACACCGACAAACAGCTCGATGAACTCAGATCCCGAGATCGAGAAGAAAGGCACTCCCGCCTCGCCAGCGATCGCGCGCGCCATCAGCGTTTTTCCGGTACCGGGAGGACCGACCAGCAGCACCCCTTTCGGGATCTTGGCCCCTATCTGTGTGAAGCGCTCGGGGTCTTTGAGGAACTCGACGACCTCCATCAGCTCGGTCTTCACGTTCTTGAGCCCGGCAACGTCCTCGAAAGTTTCGGCCTGCGGTCCCCGCTCGTAGCGCTTGGCGCGGTTGCCGGTGAACTTGCCAAAGATACCCGGCCCCATCTGGCGCCGGACGCGAGTCGTCATGTACCAGAAGATGCCGATCAACAGGATGATCGGCAGTAGGTTGAACAAGAACATCCACAGCACTTGGTTGCTGAACTTCTGGTAGTAGATCGGGATGTTCTTTTCGGAGAACTGCTTCGACCAGTTGGCCGAGAGCTCACGCTCGGGGAAGACAATGTGTGCCTTCTCGTAGAGCTTGTCGTCAGGGAGCTGCCGCAGATCGCCTTCACTCTTTAGTTCGGCCCCCGTGACCTTCGTGCGAAAGTCGATTAGGTAGAGGCGCTCTTCTTCTTGGGTGAGGCTCTTGATGTTGTCAGCTTGCAGCTGCACTCCGAAGCGCACGGTGTCGATCTCGGGCGCTAGCGCGGCTTGATTCTGCAGGTACGCAAAAACCAGCCACACGAAGATCATGAGGACTGCAAACCAGAGCCAAGCACGCTGGGTCCAGCGCTGCGGAGCGGGCTGATCTTGCTGCTGCTGCGGGTCTTTGGAGGTGTCGCCGTCGCTCATACGAGGGTGTTGTCTCTTTCGTCAAATGCAGTGGCGCAAACGCCAGTCGTGCGGGTCCCCGGCACTTCCGGGAAGGCCCAGGCAAGGATGCCACGTCCCTCTGGTGAAAGCACGGGAGATCCGCCAATGCGCGGCCAGAGGGCCAAGAATGCGCTCTGATCACCGATCCGCCGGCACCAAAGAGTTCGCTACGGCCGCCCGGCCCGATTCAGGTTCCTAATGCTAGTAGCTGGCCAGCTTCGACGCCGCTTCGAACACATCGTTCGATTGCGGCAAAATGATCTCTTCGAGCGTCGGCGCGTAGGCCACGTGGCAGTCCATCGCCCCCACGCGCCCGACGGGTGCATCGAGGTGATCGAACAGCTCCTCCCCGATGCGCGCAGCAATCTCAGCGCCGTAGCCCCACGAGCGCGATTCTTCGTGCACGATCAGGGCCCGGTTCGTCTTCTGCACACTTTCGGCGATCGCGTCCCAGTCGTATGGGCTCAACGTCCGGAGATCGAGGATCTCGGCTTCGACCCCCTGCTCTTCAGCCAACTTCTTCGCGGCCACGACGCTGCGGTAGACCAGCGCACCGTAGGTGATGATCGTCAGGTCGCCGCCTTCGCGCACTTTGCGCGCCTTGCCAAACGGCACGGTGTAGTCCGGCCCCGGGTACGGGTTGCGGTTGTGCGTCTGGCGGTAGAGGTGCTTGTGCTCGAGGAACAGCACCGGGTCATCGCAACGAATCGCGGTGCGCAACAGCCCGTTGGCATCGGCTGCGCAGGACGGGATCACGACGCGCAACCCGGGAAGGTGCGTAAACAACGTCTCGGCGCTCTGGCTGTGATAGACCGCCCCGCCGCGGAGGTAACCGCCGCTCGCGACCCGAATCACAACCGGGCAAGCGTCCCCACCATTAGAACGCCAGCGGTACAGCGAGAGTTCCGAACGAATCTGGTGGTAGGCGGGCCAAATGTAGTCGAG
>JBCCHQ010000222.1:0-6740 GCA_039028735.1 Planctomycetota bacterium
AGGAAAGATCTGCAATGGCAGAGGCGCAAAGAACTTCTAACGAGGAGCTCGAGCTCGATATCATCAAGGATATCGAGAATCAGAGTGTCGAGCAGCTTCGCAAGAAACGCCTGCACGAACGTATGACGATTCGGACGAAAGTCCTTCTCCGTCCGGGCAATGCAAGCGAGATGCACACGATGAAGGTCCAGGGGATCACCCGCGACCTGTCGAACGGTGGCTCGCTGGCGATGTTCCCGGTGGCAGTCAAGGTAGGCGACATCTATCGCCTCGAGTTCTCTGCTGAGAACCTGGACCTGCCCGTCGTTTTTGCGCGTTGTCTCCGCTGTCGCATGATCCACGAGCAAGCATTCGAAGCCGGCTTTTCGTTCTTCAACCAGATCAGTCTCCAGAACTCCGCCCAGGGCGCCGGCGGGGACGACCTCCTCGAGTAGAATAAATCAAACCGGTGAGCACCGTTCCTGCGAATCATACCGACCTGGACTTGTCGTCAGATACAGCTGTCGACCCGTCTAGCTTCGTACAGATCGCATCTCTAGCATTGGAGTCCGATACCCCGGTACGTTTCTACCGGGATCTATTGGCCTGCATTGGCCAAGCCTCCGATGCCTTCTTTGCGAGCATTCACGTCCGCTTGCCCGCAGAGACGGTCAACCGCGATTGGTGCCGTGAATCCACGAGTGCCGAGTTCTGGCGTCCGGCCGGACGCGAGTTCCTGACCGAGGCACTAGCGAGTGCGAACCCCAAAGGTCGCCTCTACCGATCGGGTGGGGGCGTTACCGTCGCCGGCCTGTCGGCTCCATTGCGCTGCCAGACTGGCGAGCGCATCGGTGCGATCTCGATTCTGGTGCCGTCACAAGGGGAAGAGCTCGAGGGGCGTTTGGCAATGCTGAACGCGCTCGTCGACTTCGCCTCGAATAGCTACACGCCCCCCGTGCTGCGCACGGCTCCTGAAACGCCAACGCCCGAAGTCCGTGAAGCGGCCAGCGGTGATTCTGTTGGCAAGGCCCTCCGCAACGCTGGCGGCTACGGCTCTGCGATGGAGCTGGCTTACACGGTTGTGAACCAGTTGCAGACCAAGAGTGGCTGCCAGCAGGTTGCCTTGGGGCGGATCTCGCGCGGCGCCGCGAAGGTGCTCGCGATCTCTGGTTTCGACGAAGTGAAAAAGCGCTCACCGGGAGTGGTGCAGGTGCAACAAGCGATGGAGGAGTGCTTCGATCACGGCGACTCTATCGTCTATCAGCACCAGAGTGCGGATGCGACCGACGCCCAGGGAGCTCCGGACTATCGCCTGCATCGCCAGTGGCACGAAGCAGCCGGCGGCGACGCTGTCGCTTGCCTGCCGCTGAGCGTCGACGACGAAGTGCGCTACGTGATCAGTCTTCGCCGCGGCAAGGCGTCGCCGTTCGGCGACGAGGAGATCGAGAAGTTCAAGTCTCTCGTTGATCCGTATGCGATGGCCCTGGCGCTGTTGGAGACGGCGACGCGGAGCATTTGGTCGCATGCGATTGCCTCGACAGCACGCTTCATCAAGAAGATGACCTCCCCAGGAGGCTGGTTCTCGAAGGCGCTGCTGGTCACTACGCTGGCTGGCGGTCTGTGGTTCTGCTTCGGATCGCTACCGTATCGCGTGGCGTCGCCGTTCTTGGTCGTGCCGACAGAGGTGCGGAAGTTCGACGCCCCGGAGACGATCGTCCTACGCATGTCCCATGTCGTCGAAGGCGATCGAGTCGAAGCGGGCCAGATCCTCTGCGAACTCGACGATCGCGAACTACAGCTGGAGAAGCAGAAGCTGCTGGCACAGATCGAGAGCCAGCGCATCGAAGAGATCAGCGCCATGCAGAGCGATGACCGAGTCACGGCCCGTATGGCACAGACTCAGCAGCAAGCCCTGCGTTCCGAGCTGGCGATTGTCGAGCAACGGCTGGCGCAGTTGGTAGTGCGGTCGCCGTTTGCAGGAACCGTGATCACTGGCGATCTGCGTGAGCGGCACGGTGACCTGTTGCAGAAGGGCGAGCCGCTCTTTGAGGTGGCTCCCGACGACAAGTGGCGACTGGATCTCAACGTATCGGAGAGCGAGTTCGTTGGGATCGAAGTTGGTCAGACCGGTAAGTTCGTGACGTTCGCGAACCCGGAAAAGGAGCACCCGCTGGTTGTCACTCGTGTCTCCCCGAGCGCGTCGCAGCACAAAGGTCGCAATGTGTTCGTGGTCGAGGCCGAGACGGACGGTCAGCTCGACTGGGTGCGCCCCGGTATGGAAGGCGCAGCCAAAGTCGAGGTCGGCGATCGGGCCATCTGGTGGATCACGTTCCACAAGGCAATTGACTTCGTGCGCGTGCACTTCTGGTTCTAGGAGGTGCCGATGAATGCTCCAGTTGCTGCCGGTGGCCTGTCTGACCGCCTGGCGAATTCCCATGTCGGCTTACGTCCCGAGCTGCAGTTCTCGCGCCACCTCTTCCGTGGCAAGGTCTCCTACATCGTGCGTGACCCCGTCACGTTCGAGAGTCACCGCGTAACTGCGGAGGACTACGAGATCATCGCGACGGTACGCCCGGAACGCAGCCTTGGAGAGACGTTCGAAGATCTGGTGCAGAAGGGCAAGCTCGACGCCGAGAGCGAGGAGGCCTTCTACGAGTTCATCGTGTCGCTTCATGGCCTGGGTTTCTTGAGCCTTGGGATCTCCGACAGTAGCCGTCTCTATCGCCGCTACCAGATGAAGCAGCGTGCCAAGCGCAGGTCGAAGATTCTTGGGATCATGTTCTTGCAGATCCCGCTCTTCAATCCGGATGCGTTTCTGACGCGTACGATCGAAGGATTCAGGTTCCTCTTCAGTCGCTGGTTCCTTGGCGTCTGGTGCTTGCTCGTGGGTTCGGCCTCGACGGTCGTCGCGATGCGTTGGGACGACTTCTCCGCGCAGTTCTCGGACATGTTCGCGGCGCAGAATCTACTGGTTCTATGGATCACCTTGATCACGTTGAAGGTCTTCCACGAACTTGGGCACGCCTATGCAACGAAGACTTTTGGCGGCCATGTTCCGGAAATGGGCGCGTACCTGATCGCGTTTACTCCGTGTGCCTACGTCGACGCCAGTGCGTCGTGGGGCTTCACGCGGAAGCGTCACAGAATCCTTGTCGGTATGGCGGGGATGTACGTCGAGTTGATCTTTGCCGCTGCCGCCGCGATCGTGTGGAGCGTTACCGCGCCCGGTGCGATCAATTCAGCGGCGCACAACATCGTGATGCTGGCAAGCGTTGTGACGATCGGCTTCAACGTGAACCCACTGATGCGTTTCGACGGCTACTACGCCCTCAGCGACGCCCTGGAGATTCCGAACTTGAGACAGCGCGGGAGTATGGCCATTGCGGCCGTAGCCAAGCGCATTGCTCTGGGTATCAAACCGCAAGAGGACGACGACACGCTGCCGACGCGGGTCTTGTTGTGCGTCTTCGGAGTGGCTGGGGCTTTGTACCGTATCGTTGTTGTCCTGTCGATCTCCGCCCTGATCGCGACGAAGTTGTTCCTGCTGGGACTGGTGCTCGGCTTTGCCTACATCGGTGCTGAGATCTTCCGCACGATGAAGAAGACACTAGCCTTCTTGTGGTGGGATCCACGCACCGCAGATGTCCGGCCGCGGGCCATCGCCGTCAGTGTTGTGCTGTTGGGATCGCTCGCAGCGATTCTGTTCTTGAGTCCGATGTCGGCCCATGTGCATGCGGACGGGATCATCGGCTTCGAGCAAGAGGCGATCTTGCGCGCCGAGCAACCTGGCTTCTTGAACGACGTGTTGGTCCAGCCCGGTGCGAGTGTCGAAGCGGGCTCGTTGATTGCCCAGCTGTGGGATGCGGAACCGCACACCGAGTTGGCTCGCGCCCGAGGTCGCGCCGAGCAAGCGACGATCCTTGCGCGGTCACTCGAACACGAAGATTCGGCGGAAGCCGCGCGCGCTTGGAAGAGCGCGGAAGCGGAGATGCAGCGCGTGCGTTTCGAAGAGCAACGCGTCGAGAAGCTCGCTTTGCGGGCGCCTTTTTCGGGCAAGGTCATGCGCTGTCTGCCGCAGCAACGCCACGGTGGCTACATTCCGGACGGTGAGGAAGTTGCCGTCATTGGTAGTGGGATCTACGTCGTGACCCTGCTGTTGTCTGCTGACGATGTCCGCGCGACGAATCCGCAGGTAGGAGACCTGGCCGAGTTTCGCCCGGCGGGTGCAGTGGCAGACGCCTGCCGCGGCGAGATTACCCGCGTCGAGCCGGTCGGTGACGCAGTAGTGCGAGAGATCGCCCTGACGCAGCACGGTGGCGGTAGCATTGCCGTCGATCCGAACACCAGCGAGTCGACGAACAACTACTTCCAGGTCGTGGTCGCGCTCCCCGAGGGCGCCGTCGACTCCCTGCGCTATGGTATGCGTGGGTACGTACGTCTGGACGCCGCAGCCGAGCCGCTGGGGATGCAGCTGCTCCGCAAGGTGATCCTGTTCGTGAAGCGCCTCGACGCCAGCTGATGCAGCGATTGGGCTACGTCGGTGCGTGACCGCTCGACTGTGCCTGCTCTTCTTGCTGTGCCGATGCTTGCAACACCGCCGTCGAGCTGTGACCGCCGCGTACTGACGCCAACGACGCCACCCCGAAGCCAAACCCGCTCATCGAGTTGAACCACAGCTCTCTGCCAGTTGCCGCCTCGAGGCCGTACTGGTAGCCGTTGACCGACACGGCGAGCAAGTCGCCATCGAGCAGTACGGTGACGTAGCCGCGGCCCTTTGGCGCACGCCAATCCCAGGCGAGGTTGCCGGTGCGCCGATCGAGTGCTGCCACGCGCGAGTTGAAGCCCACAAAAACCAAGTCGTTCATCAGTCACACCACCTTTCGAGGAATCTAGTTGCAAAGACTCTAGGCAGTGTGAGTGATCGACGGGGCGCCGTCGAGTGGTTGCTGCTAGGAGCTGTGCTAGAAGGGCGCGGCACCGCCCACTCCGGCAAACCTACTTGTTGGTCGTCAGCGCTGAGGCACCGCCCTGCGGCGGCATCGTCATTTGCAGGATGCGGACGACGTCTGAGATGTTCACGGAGCCATCGCCGTTGGCATCGGCGCCAGCCATCGAGCTCGGGGCAGATCCACCCTGGAAGAGATACTGCAGCAGTGCCGTGGCGTCTGCTGCGTCCACTGTGCCGTTGCCATCGACGTCGCCGTGTAGGGTGGGCGGTGTCGTTGGCGTCGCGGTCGCGTTCGTTAAGCCTGCGGTGGTGCTGGCGCGGGTGCTGCTGGCCGCCGGTGCGGCGGTCGCAAGCGGCTGCACATTTGCGCGCAGGCCTCCAAACGCTGCCTGGCGTGCTTGCGGGGCGGCCGTCGTCACGGGCTGCGCCGGCGCGGCCTTGGCTGCGCCCTTGGTCTGGCCCAGCTGTTGCGCGAAGCTGCGCGAGACATTCAGCGGCTGCTGAGACGCACGGGTTGGGTAGCTGCGCGTCGCTGCTTGCGTCACTGTGGACGCGGCGTTTTGTACCGGAGTCATCCGGGTCCTTTCCTGCCGGATACTTCCCCTCTCGCAGGACCCGGAAGCAAGCAGCTGGCCACTTCGTAAGTCCCGTCATTTGCTGTGACTAGTCCGACCGCTGCGGGCAAGAACTGCCTGTGCCGGCGGGATTTGCCCCCTGATGTTACTCTTTGATAGGTGAACGTTGCGTCGTTGCGCCTGCAGGGGGGATAGTCCGAGAGTAGCTCGGCGGAGGATTCCTTGTCGACAACACCGCAGAAGTCACCGCCGTCCACGGCGACGCGTCCGCGTCACGACTTCCACGAGATCCACGTCAACACGCTGCGGGTCAATTCGATCCTGCCGTTTCAGCTGTTCACGCGGATCGAGGGTGAGTTCATCGTCTACAGACGAGAGAACCTACCGTTCACGCAGAATCAGCGCGTCGCTCTGATCGACAACGACGTGCAGGTCCTCTATGTGCTGCCGGAAGAGATCGACTTCTACTGGCTGTATCTCAACGACAGCATTCACAAGCTGATCGACACCGAGGACGACCCTCTCGAGAACCGAGCTTCCGTCTTCTACCGTTCGACGTTCGAACTCTCCAAGCGCATCTACGATGTGCCGCTGGGCCATGAGAACGTCGACAAAGTGCAGGATCTCGTGACGACCAGCGTCGAGTACCTCGACCAGAAGCAGCGCCTGCACGAATTGATGCCGGCGATGGAGCAGCACCCGACCGTCTATTCGCACAGCTTGAACGTGTCCCAGTTTGGGTTGGCTCTGGCCCGCGAAATCGGCATCAGCAGCAAGGCAGAGCTGGAGGCCATCGGCATGGGACTGCTGCTGCAAGACTACGGCATGCTGCAAATCCCCGAGTCGCTGCTGTTCAAGGAGGGGCCGCTGTCCTTCGACGAGTGGGCGGCAGTCAAGCGGCACCCGTCGTACGGCGTCGAAATCCTCGACCGGATCGCCGAGGTGCCCGCAGTTACGCGTGAGATCGTATTCTCGCATCACGAACGACTCGACGGATCGGGCTACCCTCAGGGACTGTCGGGGGCAGAGCTGTCCCTGCCGGTTCGCATCGCTGGTTTGGTCGACGTCTTCTGCTCGCTGATCAGCACCCGCCCGTACCGCGAAGCCTACACGACCTTCGAAGCCCTCGAGATCTTGACGTCGGACCTAGACCGGCTGTTCGATCGCAAGCTCTTTGCGGTGTTCGTCAAGACCCTGGGTGTGTAGAAGAGGCGGGTGTAGAAGAGGCGGGTGTAGAA
>JBCCHQ010000223.1:0-6639 GCA_039028735.1 Planctomycetota bacterium
AGATTTTCAACCCAGCGGACGTGCTGAAGGAGTAGCCGCCCGAGCGGGAAGAGAGGGGACATTGGAGTGGGGAACAACGCCGGGGCCTCGGTATCGGGGGCTCCGCGTGTGTGGGCGATGGAACGCCCACCAGTTGCTTGACTACGTCGGTTCGAAACTCGAGCGCGTACACATTGGCCAGGGCGCCCGCAATCTTGGGCGATGGTCGCTGTCTGTGTCTGTTTTGGTGTGCCTGCTGTTTGCAAGCACCCTCGCTATGGCACAAGGCGGTGACCAACAGCAACCAAAGAGCGTCGCACCCCTCGTAGATGCCGCACAGCCCAGCAGTGCCAAGTCCAAATCGGCACAGCCTGAAAGCGGAGGTCTGACCGATAGCACTTCGGGGCCAGCCACGGCCTGGAAGCCCGACGGCGCACGCACGGTTGGCGAACGCTACGGCCGAACGCCAACAGCTGCTGACGGTACGCCCGATAGTGCCGGCTCGGCGACGACGCCTGGGATCTCACTCGGCGAGTACTTCAAGGTGCTCGGCTGGCTCATCGCGGTCGTGATTCTTGCGGTCGGTACGATCTACGGTCTCAAGAAGCTACAGAGTGGCACCGCGAAACTGACCGGGGCCACGCGTGCGATGGAGGTCGTGGCGCGTACCGGCCTGACGTCGAAGCACCAGCTCGTCATGGTGCGAGTTGCCGAGCGCATCCTGATCGTCGGCGTGTCGCCGGACGGCGTGCACCGAGTCTCAGAGTTCACCGACCCCAAAGACGTCGTACAGATGTCGCGGGGTGAGTCGTTCCAAGAGCAACTCGAAGCACAACAAGTTGACATGGCTTCTGCAGAAGCTGAAGAAGAAGCGAAGACTGTCGACGTTGCGCCGTACCGGCGAGAAATCCGTCAACTCAAGGATCTGATTGGCTCGTGGAAACGCGGCGCCTCGACGGGAGTGCGCCGATGAAGCTACGTCCGGTTGCACTGCTGTTGCTGCCGCTCTTCGTGTGCATCGGTACGCCGGCGTTCCCACAGGAAGAAGCCAGCGTGCTCGATCGTATCGGTTCGCTAGATCCGGAGAACCTGACCGTCACGCTGCGCCTGCTGGCTTGGCTGACGGTTCTGAGCCTGGCGCCGTCCATCTTGCTTCTGACGACTGCGTTCCCGCGGATCGTGATCGTGCTGGGGTTCGTGCGGCGTGCGTTGAGCACGCAAGAAGTGCCCCCGAATCAGGTGATCGTTGGACTGTCGCTGATCCTCACTTTCATGGTCATGGCACCGACTTGGCAGAAGATCAAGGTCGAGGCCTTCGACCCGTACATCGAGGAACAGATTAGCGACGGAGAGGCGTGGCGTCGCGCGACGTGGATCACGAAGGACTTCATGCTGCGCTACACCGACAAGCGCGACTTGGCGCTGTTGGTGAACATCTCCAATCCCGAACTGTTGACTGGCGACGGTGATACCGAGCGCGTCATCGACGACGTCGATGTCGAGTCGCTGCCGGTGTTCACAGTCATCCCAGCCTTCTTGCTCAGCGAGATGAAACGCGCATTCGAGATGGGGTTCTTGATCTATCTCCCGTTTTTGGTGATCGACCTCGTAGTCGCTTCATCGCTGATCTCGATGGGGATGCTCGTCTTGCCGCCGGTACTGATCTCATTGCCATTCAAGATACTCGTGTTCGTGCTGGTCGACGGTTGGGGAAAGATCGTCGAGCAGGTCGTAATGAGCTTCTACCCATGACGGAGGGGTAGTCCATGGAAGTTAGTCACCTCGACACAGCAGTAGACGTGCTTCGCGGCGCGCTGTTTGTCGTTTTGAAGATATCGCTCCCGCTGTTGGGGATCGGGCTGGTCGTCGGACTCGCCGTGAGTCTGTTGCAGGCCGTTACTCAGATTCAGGAGCAAACGTTGTCGTTCATTCCGAAGATCCTCGCGATCGTCGTGACGATGCTGGCGCTGGCGCCGCTCTTCCTGACGTGGATGGTCGAGTACACCGGAGAGACGATAGACCTGCTGTTCTCAGGATTGGGTAGGTAGCGATGGGAATCGAGCTGCCATTCACCACCTTGGAGATGACGGGCGCATTCTTGCTCGTCTTCTTCCGTATGACAGGTTTGGTGATCGCAGCTCCATTGTTCTCGAACCAGTCCTTTCCGATGACTTTGCGCGTTTGGTTCGCGTTCATGCTGGCAGCCGTGATGTTCCCGATTGCGTGGAACTATCTGCCTTCGGGTGCGCTGCTTGCAAAGTTGCAGCACCCGTGGCTGTCGATCCTTGCTGTCGGCGGCGAGTTCGCGATCGGTTGGATCATCGGCTGGGCTGCTTCAGTGATGATCTGGGCTGCCCAGCTGGCTGGGCACTTGGTTGGGCAGGAGATCGGTATGAGCATCGGGGAGGTCTTCGACCCGATCAGCCAGACGCAGTCGTCGGCGCTCAGTCAGCTGTTCTTCACGTTTGCCCTATTGCTGTTCGTGATCCTGGGCGGCCACCATTTGGTCGTCATGAGTGTTTCGCAGTCTTTCGAAGCCGCTCCGATTGGAACGTTCCCGATCGGTGCTGGCACCGGGAAGTTCTTGGCTCAAGAGCTGGGGAGCGACTTGTGGGTGATGGGCGTCAAGACGGCCTTGCCGACGATGTTTGCTCTGATCTTCGTCACCGTTGCCATGGCGATTCTCGCCCGAACGGTTCCGGAGATGAACATCTTCATGATTGGCTTCACGCTGCGAATCATCTTTGGACTACTTGCCTTGATCGTCGTGTTGCCATTCGTGGCAGACCTTTTCCAGTCCTTCCTCGTCAACACCCAGCTGAACCTCGAGCGGTTGCTGGAGATGTGGGAAGGGGGTTAGGCATTGGCTGAAGAGAACTCAGCAGGCGAAAAGACTGAACAGGCTACCGCTCGCAAGCGCGAAGAATCGCGCCAACAGGGAACGGTAGCCAAGAGCCAAGACCTCAACACCGCGATCTTGCTGGTTGCGGCATTCTTGGTCTTGTTCTTCTCGTTCGGCACGTTGTTCGAACGCTTGGCCGGTATCTGCAGTCGCTCTTATGTCGCTTTGGGAAGTGAGCGTCTCGGGTTCGATCATGCGTCGTTCATTCTCGGGCAATCCCTCGAGTTCGTGCTGACCAGCATCTTGCCGCTCGCAATCACAGTGACTGTCATCTCCCTGTTGGTGAACTTCCTGCAGGTCGGAGTGATGGTCACGACGAAGCCCGTGGCACCCGACGTCAACCGCATCAACCCAGTCAAAGGCCTGGCGCGGATCTTCTCCAAGCGCGGCCTGATGCGGTTCTTGTTCGGCATCCTGAAGTTGTCCGTTGTGGGTGTGGTTCTCGTCCATGGCTATCGGCAGCTGGCCGATCCAGAAGCCGAGCAAAGTCTCTACGCCGTTCTTCACTACGATCTGACCCAGAGCTTGGCCTTCTCGCGGGAAGCGATCTTCTCTCTGGGCATGAAGGCGGCCGTCGCACTGTTGATCCTCGCGTTGCTCGATTTCGCGTATCAGCGCTGGCAGCACGAGAAGGATCTCATGATGACCAAGCAAGAAGTGCGCGATGAGATGAAGCGAATGGAAGGGGATCCGAAGCTGAAAGAGAAGCGTCGCCGCATGCAGCAACGCTTGGCTCTGCAGCGAATGATGCACGACGTCCCGCAGGCGGACGTCGTCATCACGAACCCGACGCACGTCTCGTGCGCGATCAAGTACGACGAAAGTGAAATGACTGCGCCAAGGCTGCTCGCGAAAGGGCAGGGGCACTTAGCCCACCGTATTCGTGAGCGAGCCGCTGAGCATGGTGTGCCGATCGTCGAGCAACCACCGCTGGCGCGCCTGATCTACGAAACCACAGAAGTCGGCGAGGAAGTGCCACCGCAGCTGTATCAGCCAGTGGCCGAAGTACTCGCCTACGTCTACGGGCTGCAGAAGCGGCGGGAGCCAGCTCATGCAGTCTAGTAGCAAGTGCTCCGTACAGCGTGAGCAACTGAGAGGAAGCGCGAGACCGTGGCAATAGCAGCGGGCATGCGAGACGTCGTCGGCAATCTTGGTAAGCACCGAGATCTCCCGTTGGTCTTCGGGGTCATCGGGATTCTGTTCCTGATTCTGATTCCGTTGCCGCCGACGCTGATGGACATGTTTCTGATCTTGAATCTGACCATGTCGCTGCTCGTCCTTTTGACGACGTTGTACGTGCGCACGCCTCTCGACTTTTCAGCCTTTCCGTCGCTGCTGCTGATCGTGACGCTGTACCGTCTGGCCCTAAATATTGCCACCACACGATTGATCCTCGGCAACGCACAGGCGAAGGAGGAAGCCGCAGGCTCTGTCATCCTTGCCTTCGGCAATTTCGTTGCCGGTACAAGTCCCTTGGTTGGCTTCATCATCTTCATCGTCATTGTTGTCATCCAGTTCGTCGTGGTCACAAAGGGTGCCACTCGTGTTGCCGAAGTCGCAGCGCGCTTCACCCTCGACAAGATGCCGGGGCAGCAGTTGTCGATCGATGCTGACTTGAACGCAGGTCTCATCGACGAACAAACAGCGAAAGCGCGCCGCGAGCGGATCAGCAGCGAAGCCGACTTCTACGGAGCCATGGACGGCGCGAGCAAGTTCGTCCGCGGTGATGCGATTGCCGGCATCGTGATCACGCTGATCAACATTGTCGGCGGTCTGATCATCGGCGTCACGATCGCCGGCATGACCTTCGATCAGGCCGTCGAAACGTTCACGTTGCTGACGATCGGTGACGGTTTGGTCAGTCAGATTCCCGCGCTGATCGTATCGATCGCGGCGGGTCTACTCGTAACGCGTAGCAACACCGAGTCGAACCTCGGTGTCGACTTGCTGGGGCAGGTCCTGGCCAGCCCACGAGCGCTGATTGTGACCGGCGTTTTCATGCTGCTACTGCTGCCGTCACCATTGCCGAAGTGGGTGCTTCTCAGTGGGGCATCGGTTTGCGCAGGCCTCGCCTGGTTGATGACCCGAGAGAAAACGATGGAGGCGGCCACCGAAGCTGCCGCGGCCGTCGAAGCCGAAGAGCAGGCTGCCGCCGAGACGCAAGGCTCGTCGACCGTCACGCTGCCGCCGGTGGACCCGCTGGAACTGGAAGTCGGGTACGGCCTGGTCGGTCTGGTCGACAATCGCGACGGAGGTGGACTCTTGCACCGCGTCGGGATCATCCGCGAGCAGATCGCGATGGAACTGGGCCTCGTGATTCCCGCAGTGCGGATCCGCGACAACATGCAGCTGAACGCAAACGACTATGCGATCAAGCTGCGGGGGGAGCCGATTGCCGTCGGCACCGCCGAAATCGATCACTTTCTCGCCATGGATCCTGGACTCGGTCTCGAGCCGATGGACGGGATCCCGACGAAGGAGCCCGCTTTCGGCATCGATGCCGTTTGGATCACCGAGGACAACAAAGGGCGCGCCGAAGCGATCGGCTACACGGTCGTCGATGTGACGAGCGTCTTGGCAACTCATCTGACAGAGACGATTCGCGACCACGCTTCCGAGCTACTCACGCGCGAAGAAGTAGCGCGCTTGCTCGACAAGCTCAAAGAAGAAGCACCTTCGCTCGTGCAGGAGGTCGTCCCAGACGTCCTCAAAGCTGGCGAGATTCAGAAGGTTTTGCAGAACCTTCTGAAGGAGAAAGTCTCCATACGCGACCAGGAGGCGATCCTGGAGTGCCTGGCAGACTGGGCACCGAAGTCGCGCGATCCTGAAATCTTGACCGAGTACGTCCGCAACGCGTTGGGGCGCTCGATCTGTCGCCAGTACACGGGGGAAGGGACCGCGCTGCACGTCGTGACGGTCGACCCCAAGCTGGAGGACTACATCCAGAATGCGACGGAGCACACAGACCGTGGCAGCTTCCTACGGCTAAGTCCGGAGATGTTGACGCCGGTTGTTCAGGTTTTCTCGAAGGCGATCGAGAAGTTGGTTGCTGGGGGTCACCCGGCGATCGTCCTGACCGCTCCACAAACTCGACTACAGATTCGAAGAATGCTGGAAAACGCGATACCCGGTGTCGTCGTTCTTTCCTACAATGAAGTCGTCAGAGGGATATCGGTGGAGGCCTTGGCTGTTGCCCGGCTGGAGTAATCCAGTAACGCCGCGGGCGGCAGCAGACAACCACCACCGTGAAGGGGGAAGTTAGTTTGAGCGACAAGCGTGCGGGCGCTGAGTCCACTGGACTCATCCGCATCGAAGCTCCGAGCTACCGCGAGGCGTTGCGGGAGATCGGTGATCGCTTCGGTAGTGACTACAGCATCGTTCACACTCGGGTCATCCGTCGCAAAGGGATGAAAGGGTTGTTGGGCGTCACCGGCGTCGAGGTGTATGTGACTGACAAGAGTCAGTACAACGCCTGGCGCGAGCACGCCGTACCTGGTGCTGCTCCGGGAGTCACTGCTGCAGGCGCTGCCCCCGCAGCCCCCGGAACTCCGAATGCACGCGGCGTCCCCCCGGCCCCTGGTGCCCGTCCTCGCGTACCCTATGGTCAAGAGAACAACGCGCTGTCCGCTGCTGAACGGCAAGCGAACCTGTTGGCTGCATCCTTGGGTATCAACGCTCAAGTCGGCGCAGCCACGACCGGCGCAAAACCGGCGACGGGGCCAAGCCCGCAGAGTCACGAGGTGCTCGAGCGGCTGCAG
>JBCCHQ010000224.1:0-6565 GCA_039028735.1 Planctomycetota bacterium
CATTGGTTGTCTATCTGATGATTGTGTTTTTTCCCGTTGTTCCGGTGGTTCACTCGCCCGTGTAGAACTAAATTAATGCGACCCTTAGGATCGACCGTGACACGAATCAGATCTTGCTCGGGATCTACGCTGGCCAGCGAAACGACGTCGAGCGATGTCAGCGCACCGGTCACTGTGTTGACGCTGAACGTCTCGACGTCAGCAGAGTCGTGACTGAGACCATAGGCAAAGCGACCGTTCGGGTGGAACGCGACCTGGCGCGGACCGTCCCCCGTCGGCGTTGCGGCACGCTCGTTGAGCTCGCCGTCATTCTCGACCCGAAACGCCAGAATCGTTCCGTCGCTGGCATTCGGCACGTAGAGCATCGGCGCTCTTGGAGCATTACCCTGCCCCACACGCACTGCCAGCGAAGAGACGTCGCTTCGAACACGCATCTGCTCCCCGCTGAAGCTGGGGGCTCCTCCCGACAGTTCCAACACGGTGACCGCTGATGCATCGTTACCGACATAGAGCTGACTGCCGTCGGCACTCAGCCGCGCAGCGCTGCCGCGTCCCCGTGTCGACTGGGGGTTCCCGACGGTCCCCAGAATCGCCCCGCTCTCGTCCACCGACAACGTCACGACTGTCGACTGGGAGAGGTTCAGCGCATAGAGGTAGTCGCCATCCGCTGACAGAATCGGATGCCGGAGGTTCGAGTACGCGTTGCCGAGGTTGGTCGCAACGGAGTTCTGGACGAGTGATCCATCGGCTTCCACCGCATAGGAGTACACGTCGTCGAACTCTGTCGTGACGAAGAGATCGTCTCCACCAGAGCTCAGCGTCAAACCAACCGGCGGGTCCAGCGGCGTTCGGATAGCACTCAACGTAGGCAAGCCAGCGTTGGACAACTTGAAGCTCTGAATCTGCCCGCCAACCAGCGCAAAGAGAAAGTTGCTCGGTGTGTCGAGCACCATCACCGATGGGATGTCACCGGTGGTCAGTGTATCGATGTTGTCGACTTCGCCACTGCTTTGGTCGATCGAGAACGTGATCACGGCCGGCTGAGCGCCCCCTCGGCCGATGTAGCCAAAGCGCCCCGAGTTACTGATGACGAGCTCGACCGCCGCACCCCCGATGCCGAGGGTGTCGACGAACTGCAACGTCTTCTCGTCGATCGTGAACACATGCAGCACGTCGTTCGACAGCGCAAACAAGAAGCGTCCGTTCGGATGGACTTCGAGGGCGTCGACCGAGAACGGTCCCACGTCGACGAAACCGTGCTGTGTCATCTTGCCATCCGCTGCGACTTCAATTACCGAGATCGTCCCGTCGCTGTTTCCGGTGAAGGTCAGCGTCGGCGCGTTCTGCGCGCCCGCTCCGGCTCCACCACCACCACCGCCGCCACCACTACAGCCCCACGTGACGATCATCAGCGAAAGAACGACGACCAGCTGCCAGGTGCCCAAGTTGGTGCGCGTTCGAGTGCGCGCTTTCGTTTCCGTGCGAGGTTTCATGTCCACTCCCTCTGTGCAGTTTCCTCGTGGCGTCGCCCCCATGGCGACTCCTACCTCCACAGCGACAGGCGCAGCGCGGTTCCTTCATCGAGTTCTGGATTTCTGTGCTGACGAGCTGTAAACATGGGCATTCATGGATCTTGCGGTCGCCTTCCCCACCTCAACCACAGATATTGAGACTGAGACGACAGCCGTGGACCCCAAGCGCTGGCAACGAATACAGGATCTCTTCGAAGCGGCCTCGACGCGCGACGTCGCGGGCCGTGAAGAGTTCCTGTCACGCGAGTGCGGCGGCGATGCGCAGCTGCGTAAGGAAGTCGACGATCTCCTTGCGGCGTCGGCCGAAGACGGCGACGCGATTCACGACGCAATCGCATCGGCGCCAGCGCTAACCGTCGAGGCCATGACCCTGGCCGTTGGCTCCGAGATGGGGCCGTACAAGATCCTCGAACGCATCGGCGAAGGCGGCATGGGCGAAGTGTTCGTCGCGGACCAACGCTCGCCGATCGAGCGTCGCGTGGCCTTGAAGATCGTCAAGATCGGCATGAACACGCGCGAGGTCTTGAATCGCTTCAATGCGGAGCGCCAGACGCTGGCCCGCATGGAGCACCCAGGCATCGCCGACGTGTACGATGCGGGGGTCGCACCTCATGGCCAGCCGTTCTTCACGATGGAGTACGTCCCCGGCAAGCCGATCACCGACTACGTCCGCGATCGTCGACTGGACTTGCAGGCTTGCGTGCATCTCTTCATCGACCTCTGTGACGCGGTGCAGCACGCTCATCAAAAAGGCGTCATTCACCGCGATTTGAAACCCTCGAACATCCTGGTCACGGAGCGCAACGACAAACCGGTGATCAAGGTGATCGACTTCGGCATAGCAAAAGCGATCGCCGGCAAGTTGACCGACGAGACGATGTTCACGTCTCATGGGCTGGTCATCGGCACGCCCGAGTACATGAGCCCCGAGCAGGCCGCCACCGACTCGACCGACGTCGATACGCGCAGCGACGTCTATTCGCTGGGAGTGATCCTCTACGAATTGCTGGTCGGGGAACTCCCCTTCGAACGTCAGCAGTACCGCGGCTCACTGGCGCAAGCGCAGCGCTTGATACGAGACGAAGATCCCCCACGGCCAAGTACTCGCCTGGGGACCACGAGTACTCCCGGCAACGCCAGATCACGAGGCGCACTGCAAGGCGACCTCGACGCGATCACAATGAAGGCGCTGGCCAAGCAGCGCCGAGATCGATACAGCGGCGCCGCCGAGCTCGCTGCGGATCTCCGCCGCTATCTAGACGATGAGCCGGTGCTCGCGCGCCCCGCTTCGGCGCTGGTGCGCTTTCGCAAGTACGCCCGACGGCATCGCGTCGTCGTCGGCGCGGCTGCAGCCGTTGTCATCGTCCTGTGCGCCGCAACGGTCTTTTCGGTGCGCTGGGCACAGGTCGCGATCGACGCCGGAGAAGTCGCCAAAGCCAAAGAGGCGGAAGCCAAGCGGCAGTCCGATTTCGCGCTACTCCTTGCAACACAGTCTGTCATGCAGAGCGCACAGCGTAATGTTGCCATCGACATGCTCGATCGCGTGCCACAACCCGACAACTGGGTGTGGCGCCACCTGTCCAGCCAGCTCGACGGGTGCACCACGCACATCGACGCCGATGAAGATGTACTCGAAGTCGGCTTCGCAGACGACGCGGAGGTTGGCCCCACGGTGATTACCGTGCACCAATCGGGAAGGATCTCATGGTGGGACTCTGAACGAGGAACGCTGCGACGGCAGTCAACCCTTGGCGACAGCGGCTTGACCACGGCGTCCCTGAGCGGCAACGGTCGGCGAGTTGCAACCATCTCTGAACAGCCACTGGGAGTCGCCATCTGGTCGACTGAAGATGGGTCGCTCCTGCATCGGTATCCTGCAACGAAACCTCCGGCGAGACTGGTCGCTCTCGACTTCGACGGCGATCGCCTGACCACGGTGGTCGACAAGTCGCGCGTCGGGTACCGCGCCAGCTGGACGGCCGACCCAGTCGTCGTCGACTACCCTGAGCTCCGGCATGTAGTGGGTCGGGTCGCGTACACCGGCGACGACAAAGCGGTGTTCCTGGCGCCCGGATACCAGCAGCTCCTCGTCGACCCGCAAACAGGAGAAACCCTCTTCACGGCCGATGTAGGGGGCCCTTCGGCTGCGCCTTTCGATTCGTCGAAGATGGCTGTGATGCTGCGGACCGGTGTGACGGCCTACGACGTGGCGAGCGGCGAAAAGGAACACCTCGCACCCGGCGGTTTCCTGAGGACACCAGGATCGGCACTGGCCAGAGACCGCATTCTCGGCGTCAAGAATGGATGCGTCGTCGACCACTACCACCTGGACAACAGCGAGAGACACAGGCACTTCTCGTGCAGGCCAGCGCTGCCTGGGTCGCTACAGCTCGATCGCCGCGGCGAACGAGCGCTCTACCTGTCGGCGGATCGGCGACGAGTCTGCGTCTGGGACACGACCGCGGAAGACCTCACGAAGCTGCAGCATGGGTGGTTCACGTACCGTGGCCTCTTCTCACCCGACGGCGCCCGGATCTACTCGGTCTCCTGGGACGGCAAGCTCTACCTGTGGGACGCGGTCAGTCGTGACCTCATCGCCCGGCGGCCCAGCGCAGACGGGCATGGACTCGTCGGACTTGCGATGCACCCGAACGGTACGCGACTCGCCACGTCAGATACCGAAGGATCCGTGGAAGTCTTCGACGTGCAGTCGGGGCGAACCGTTGCCACTTGGGTCGACAGCCAGCGCCGCCACACGCAGATCTGGCTGGAGTGGAGTCCAACGGGTGAACACCTCGTCGGTACGTCTCGCTATGGAGAAGTCTGGGTGTGGAACCCGACATCGTGTGAGGTGCTCTTCGAGATCGACCTGCCCGACGGTCCGCAACGGCAGATCGCGTTCTCGCCGGACGGGTCGACAGCGATCTTGCGATCGCATCTGCTCGACATGCACGCTCTGGAGCTTCGGAAAGTTTGGAGTCGCGGCACCTACGGGGTCGCCTGGTCCCCCGACGGAGGGCAAGTCGCGTTGGGGAAGCGAGGCAAGATCGAACTGTGGGATACCACTTCGTGGGAGCAAACTGGCGAGCTCGTGACGAACGACACCCTCGTCTATGGTCTGCGCTACTCCCCCGATGGCAGCCAGTTGGTCTCGGGCGACGCCGCAGGTGCCATCTTCGTCTGGGACCTCGAGCTGAAGCAAGCAGTGCTCCATTGGAACCGACACGCCGAGTACGTGTACTCGCTCTCCTACTCCCCGGACGGCTCGATCCTGGCGTCGGCATCCGGCGACAGCACGGTCCGCCTGTGGGAGGTCACACCGATCCGAGACCGCATCAGCGCGCGCGCTGCGATGCGCGCGGCGCGCGAGGAAGTCACGCCTCATGTAGAACAGCTGTTTCGGAACTTCGGTGACGTCGACACGCTGTTTGAAGCGCTGCGCGCAGACGCGACTCTCGAAGGGTTACGTTTGGAAGCCGCGCTGCAAGTCGCGACGCGCCTGGCGTGGGGCCAAGAGTAGCGCCATCACGGAGCGCCCAGCTCTTTCTGCAACCATGCCTTCGCAAGCTTCAGATCGCGGTGAACCGTCACCTCCGAGACCTCCAGAGCCACCGCAGTCTCCGCATAGGTGAGGCCCGCGAAGTAGATCAACTCGACGACTCGCACCTTGCGCTCGTCGAACTCACCGAGGCGCCCGAGCGCGGCATCCAGCTCCACGAGTGCAGACGGAGCCTCGACCGACAAGGTCCCGACGTCGTCGAGCGACACCCTCTGCGCGTCGCCCCCACGCTTCTGACGCCCCTTGGCCTTGGCATGATCCACCAGCACGTGTCGCATCACTCGTGCAGCAATCGCGAAGAAGTGGATGCGATCGTTGATGTCGACCGCGGCGTCCACCAACCGCAGGTACGCTTCATTGACGAGCGCCGTTGCCTGCAACGTGTGCCCCGCATTCTCGGCACGCATCTGCTTCGCGGCGACCTGCCGTAGTTCTTGATACACCAGCGGAGTTATGGCCGCGAAGGCATCGCGGTCTCCAGCCCGCCACTGGTGCAGCAACTGCGTGAACTCCGCCGGGGACGCGGCCCCGGGTTCCGGTTTCTGGTCCAAGATCGCGCTCTCCTAACAGCTCTAGCCTACAAGGAGAGCGACGGATCTGGCCGCGGACTTTCAGCGAATCTGAGAGATTCGACGGGCTCTTCAGGCAACTCGTTCGATTCGTGACTTGACGGACAACGCCACCACATCTAGGTTCACAGAAGATGAGTTCCCTTTCGGGAGGAGTCCCAGGATGGCGCGCACTTTCCCCCTCGTAAGATACGCTTTGATCGCCTGCGCCATTGCCGGGTTGGCATCTTGCGCGTCTTCTAACGACACTGAGACAGACCAACCTAGTACAGGGAGAAAGACGGTCGCTCAGTTCGTGGGCTACCGTGACATCTTGGGCAACGACTCTCGGGCCGCGGAGATCCGCCGAATCAAGAAGATCCTGCGACGCTTCGACGTTGGCGTCAGCTACCTAGGTGAATCCTGCTGGGACATCTGGGTGCGGGACGACAAGCTCAACGAAGCCAAGCTCGCTCTGATCGATGCGCACGAACAAATCCCGTTCCAGGGTCGCCTCTCAGTCACGGGACGCGGTTGGCTGGATCCCTGACGGAGGCAGACCGGTCATCGTCTCGAAGCCGATCACGTGCGTCGCCTCCGGGCCGCCAAGGCTACCTTGGAGCCACTGACCGCCTCGCCTTCCACAACCGAAACACCGCAAGGTCAGTCTGAGTACCACCACTCCTCGGGGAGCTCCATCGTCTCGAACGCGTAGCACACAAAGTCCAGCCCAGTGTAAAGTCCCAAAGACAAGAGGAAGTTGTATCGTGCCTCACCGGGCGCCAAGCCCTCTCCGCCGGCATGCGCAACAGCCTCATCCAAAAACCTAGCGACCGCGTCTGCCAATGTGTCATTGCCAGACCTGGACTCCAGCCCGAAGTGAGTTGCCCTTCTTGATACTGGCTGGTCCCAAACGAAGTGATACA
>JBCCHQ010000225.1:0-6389 GCA_039028735.1 Planctomycetota bacterium
CATGTGCTGGTGCGGATGGCCGCGACCAGCGTCAACACCGTCGACACGATGATTCGGCAGCTTGGACCTCAGTTACCGCTGTCACCGGAGCTACCAGCGGTCCTGGGGATGGACGTTGCGGGGACTGTGGAAGCAATCGGCGACGGAGTCGTCGACTTCGCTCCCGGCGACGAGGTCTACGGCTGCGCCGGCGGCCTCGCGACACTGCCCGGCGCCCTGGCAGAGTACATGTTGGCCGACGCCAGATTGCTGGCTCACAAACCGAAGTCTCTATCGATGCGTCAGGCAGCCGCCTTACCACTGGTGGGAATCACTGCCTATGAAGGGCTGCAACGAGCGCAGGTTCAAGCCGGTCAGAAGACGCTGGTTCATGGTGGCGCCGGAGGCGTGGGACACGTTGCGGTGCAACTGGCCAAGCACTTCGGCGCAGACGTCTACGCCACTGGGAGCGGACAACAGAAGCTAGAGATCATTGAGCAGTACGGGGCCACCGCCATCGACTATCGCAACGAAACGGTCGCAGACTACGTCCAAAAGCATACGGGCGGCGCAGGCTTTGAGGTGGTGTTCGACTCCGTGGGCGCAGCGAACATGGCGAACTCACTGGAAGCGGTGGCGCTCAACGGCCACGTCGCATCGACGGTGGCCATGGTTGAGTTGGACCTGACGACAGCGCACTTCAAAGGCGTATCGCTGCATGTTGTCTTCATGCTGATCCCGATGCTACACAACTACAAACGCGAAGCACACCGCGTGATCCTGCAGAACATCGCTGAAATCGTCGACGCCGGAGCTCTCGCACCATTACTCGACGAACAGCACTTCCAGTTCACTGACGTGGGAAGTGCGTACGATCGCCTCACCAGCGGCAAGGCCATCGGCAAAGTCGTCGTTGAGATCTAGCGGATCGGCGCTGCACCGCGACCCGAACCAGCCGTCGAGCAACTACTCTAGCCGCTAGGGAAGCGGCTAGGTCCGTACGTCTTCGAGAACGTCTGTCGTTGCTCGGCGGTGCCTAGCATGAGGAGTCGCTGCTCCTCTTCCAGTTTCAGGTCCGGCCCCGGGTTCGCGATGGTCATCTCATGGTCTTCGACAGCCATCACGATGAGGCCCGTGCGGGTACCGATCTCGCTCTCTGCCAGCGTCTTGTCGACAAGCTGCGTTGGCATCGGCACCAGGAAGAAGTCGGCCCCTTCCCCAACCAGTACCGGGTCGCGCCCGTGGAGGGCGGCAATGACATGCTCGCGGCCCAGCGATGCGTAACTCAACACAGAGTCGGCACCCGCACGATAGATCGCGTCGATGTTGCGCTCGAGCGTGATGCGGCTGACGATGTTGATGTCGGGCTTGAGTCGCCGACAGTACACTGTCAGATAGATGTTCACCGCGTCGTCATTCGTCGTCAACACGACTGCGCTGGCATCCTCGAAGCCCGCTTCGACCAGCACTTCGCGGTCTGCGGCGTCACCAATGACGCAATCGAGCCCGGCTTGTCGCAAAGAGCGACGGGAGCTCTCTTCCTTTTCGACGATGCTCACCGCGACACCGCGCGCACGCAGCGAATTCGCGGCTGCAATGCCAACCTTGCCACCACCGATGATCAGCACCGGTCGTTTCTGCGCTTCGCGGCTGCCTAGCCGGTTGTTCAGCTTCTCTAGCTGCCCCTCGGTACCGACGACGACCGGCAACGAGTTCTCGTGAAAGCGCAGATCCGCGGTGACCGAATGCAGCCGGCCGCGCTCACGGACGCCGACCACGTTGACGCCGAAATCCTGACGCAATCGCGACTCTTGCAGTGTCTGCCCGACGAGAAACGTATCGTGTGCTAGGAACTCGCCAATTCGTAGCCCCTTGAAACGACCGATTGTCTGCACCGAGCGCGTACCTGCACGCACGCGTGTTGCCAGGTGCTCTCCAAGCCGCTGCTTGATCGGCAGCACATGGGTCGCCCCACTGAGCTCGAGGATGTCGATGGCGTCGACTTCGTCCGCGAGAGCGATGATCGGAACGTTCGCATCGGCTTCGCGAACCGTCAGTGCGATGTTGCTATTGGTCGTGTCTTCAGCGTTGGCAAACACGGCCCGTGCCTGCGACACGCGCATGTTCTCGTAAGTCTCACGGTTGTCGAGATCGCCGGTGACGATCGACAGGTGCTCGGAAATCATGTTGGCAGCAGCGACGGGGTCGGGCTCGATCACAAAGTACGGTATCTTGTTGAACTCGAGCTTGCGGATCACGCCACGGCAGGTGGACTCGTGACGACAGATGATGACATGGCCCTTGGTGTCGGGTGGCACCGAGCGCGGGGCTTGTAAACGAATCTGCGCTTCCAACCACGGCGCATACAGGTGCCGAATGAACGTGAACGGCAGCATGATGAGCAGCAGCACGACGCCGGAAAGCAGCACGAGGATGCTGAAAGCACGCCCCAGATCACTGTGGAAAGTAATGTCGCCGAAACCGAGCGTGCTCATCACGGTCAGCGTCCAATAGAAACCCGTCAGCCACGAGTGTGTCTGCTTCTCAACGTGCACCATGAGAACGTGAAACATGATCGTGAAAACGATGATGACAGCCGTCAAGAACAGCACGTACTTCAGCAACGCGTTCACGTTGGCACGGGCCTTGGGTTCTTCAAAAAAGTACGACAGCTGTGATACGAGGAACTTCATGGGATCTCTGTTGCCTCCGGGGTTCCGGCGCACGCGTTCTGCCGACATGACTCCGTCAGCAGTGCTGTGCGTAACTGCGGACGCAGTGTGCCATTCCCCGACTGAGCGGGGAAGGTCTTCTATGGGCGAACCCCGTCAACTCGGTCAGCCGTGCCAAGCTCGGCAGGCTCGTCACCGCCTCGATCGCGCCGTGGCACCCTCACGACCCAGCGACGCAGCGATTTCTTTCTCCCTGCCGGGTCCTGTCCGTGCTACCGTCGCGCGCGCCAAGGTAGAGACACCCAGGAAGAGAGACGCAGATGGCAGATTCGGAAACCCAGATCGCAGACGGACAAATCGTCTCGATTCACTACACGCTGACCCTCGACGGCGGAGAGCAAGTCGACAGCAGTCGGGGCGGCGATGCTCTCGACTACCTCCACGGGCATGGCAACATCGTGCCGGGGCTGGAGAGCGAACTCAACGGTCGCAAGGTCGGCGACAAGGTCAACGTCGTCGTCGATCCGGAAGCGGGCTACGGCCCACGGCGAGACGACGCCGTCCACGAGGTGCCACTGGAGCAGCTGCCTGCGGACGTCAAGGTGGGTTCACAACTGCAAGCGCAGACCGAGACGGGACAGACTCTCATGGTCCATGTCACGGAGGTACGCGAGGACGTCGCTGTCGTCGATTTCAATCACCCACTCGCTGGTAAGCAGCTACGCTTCGACGTTGAGGTGATGGGGATTCGCGAAGCCACCGCCGAAGAGCTGGACCACGGCCACGCGCACGGCCCCGGCGGTCACGAACACTAAGTAACAACGACGTCGAGTTGCCTGACCGAAGAGAAGTCACTTGAACTCAGTTACCGTGAGCATCGCGCGCATCGCTGGCGCCGAGGACTTGCCGCTACCTAGCTACCAAACAGAGCACTCTGCGGGGATGGATCTACATGCCGCAGTCACAGCAGACGTAGTCGTCCCAGCGGGTCAAATCGCAGTCATTCCGTTGGGCTTCCGACTGGCTGTGCCCGACGGGTACGCGGCTGAGCTGCGCCCAAGGTCCGGACTCGCAGCACGCGAAGGGATCTCCATTCCAAACTCGCCAGCTACGATCGACAGTGACTATCGCGGTGAAGTACGCGTGCCGCTGATCAACCATGGGCACCAGGACTTTACAGTACGACGCGGCATGAGGATCGCACAGATGTTGGTCATGCCGGTGCCGCGAGTCACGTGGCAAGAGCGAAGCGCGCTCCCAGAGACAGCCCGCGGCGCGGGCGGGTTCGGGCACACCGGCACGGATTGACCGCGCCGGCTGCCAGTCCACGTGGCTACTGTGGAACTCGCTGCGAGGCGACCGGCGCACGGTCGCTCGCAGCCAGACGGAGCTTGCTACTTCTTCTGGTTGTAGTCGATCGTCATCAGGGGCCCGGGAGTCCCCTCGATGTTCATCGAGAAGACCATGCCACCGTCACGGAACTTCGTCGTATTCACCATTTCCGCCTTCTCACCGTCCATACCCCGCGACAGACCACGCATTGTCAGAGTCTTCGTGTCCGCGTCGTACGTACCCTCCAACGTCGTCATGAGCGGATTCATCGAGTCGACCCAGATCGACACGAACTTCTTCTTCAGGGGGTCGAAACCCATGACCTCCAGCCCCTGAAATGGCTGTCCCATCATCTTGCTCTCAAAGTGGCTGACGCTCCAGAGGCCGCCCAGCTTGGACTCGATCCGATGGGTCCCATCTGATTCACCCATCATGCCACTCACCTTGACCGTGTAGTCACCGGCAAGGCTTGCAAGCCACTTGTGCTCCGCGCTCAACGGCGACTTCGCAGCCTCCTGGGAGTTGGCAGTACCAGCCGCGAAGCCGGCGGCCGCTGTCACGAGAAGCGCGAGCGCGCCGAGGATCACTTTGTTTGCGTGCATGTTGGTCCTTTCGGTGGTTTGTAGAGTGACTTGCGCGTCGAAATCGTCTTTCACGATCGACTCGCGAACTTCGGCAGCAGCTTGTCGAGAGTGATGTACGACGCTTCGTAGCCTTCCTTGAACCCAGGCTGCATCGCGACGTCGCGCGCTTCTTGGTTCAGATACTCGATATCCACCGTAACCGTCGTGCGGCCGTCTGTTTCAGCGAACTGACACGTCACCGTGCTGACCCCTTCGGGCCAGCCGTCGAAGAGTTCGGTTTGGACGATCCGTTCGTGTTCGACGACCTCCTTGATCTCAGCAGTCATCCCCATCTCGAACTGCGGGTTCTTCCACACGTAGCGCGACTTACCGCCGACCCGCAGGTCGACCTCACAAACCGGCAATGAGTGATCTGGAGGTCCGGTCATCCACTGCTTGATGAGCTCCGGTTCCGTGTAAGCGCGCCACACGAGTGCCACCGGCGCGTCGAAAGTGCGGACGACGCGAATGGAGGCTGGCGTCGGGGTCGTGAACTCGAATGTTGTCATGGTTTGGTTTCTCCATCAGGGTCTTGAAGGTTCTGCAGCAAGTCATCGAGCCGTGAGTAGTTGTCTTCGTACACCGAACGCAACTGCCCCAGCCAGGCGCCAAGAGCCTTGAGGCCTGCGGGTTCGAGCTTGCACGGGCGGGTTTGCGCGACTCGGAAACGAGAGATCAGCCCCGATCGCTCGAGCGTCTTGAGGTGTGACGAGATCGTCGGTTGGGTCAGGTCGAAACACTGGACGAGCTCTGAGACCGTGGCCGTTCCTTGGGCGAGACGACCGACGATACGGCGCCGTGTCGGATCGGCGAGCGCGGTGAGGGTTTGATCCAGCGTCTTCATTCGTATAGATTCCCATCTATATAGATGCTTGTCAATGCAAAGGACCACGCAAGCACCAAATCACGTAAACACTATCCATGAAGGCAGATAAGGTCGATCGCACCAGTGGCTCAGGTCCGCTCATCCCTGATAGAATCAGCTGCGAGCGTTGAACCGAGGACCGAACATAGACGAGGGTCTAGGCGAGGAGCGAAGAGATGGGCAAGGCGAAACTAGCGCTGTGGCTGTTCAAGAACCGCAAGTATCTGACGGTGGGGTCGGTCGTCGTCGCAGCGCTCCTCGTCTACTGGTTCTTCGTCCGGTAGCTACTGGCGCCAAAACGCTACGCGTCGTCCTTGCGCAATACGTACTCTGCGATCTCGGCACCGCGAGCGTTCGCGAAGCCTTGCTCTTCTGCGCATACCACGAAGCCACACTTGTCGAGCACTCGCAGCGACCCTTTGTTGTCGGTCGCGGCGCGGGCATAGATTGGGCGTTGATCGACGATCTGCAGCAACTGACGGAGCGCTTCCGTCGCGATCCCTTTGCCCCAATGCGGCTTGGCGATCCAGTATGTCACTTCGAGCTGCCCGTCCATCGTGAAAGTGAGAACGCTGCCCACAAGCGCGCCATCACTTAGGATACCACGCTTCGTGATGCCACCATTCCCCATGATCATGTCCCACCACTTGTGGTGGGCCGCCTCGTCGGTCGGGTCTTCCGACGTGAACGCTGCCATGTGATTCGCCTCGGGGTCCTGCTGAAACCCGAACAACACCAACCGATCTTTTTCGGTGAGCTCTCGCAACGTAACGGTCGTCATTGGCACAACGCTCCCTCATCGCCTGCTGTCGTCGCCTGCTGTCGCTCTTGACCAAGCACTCTTTCGCAACAGGGTAACCGCAATGGTCACCGACTCCGACAGAATCCCACGCCAAAGCGCGGGCACACCTCTGGCCC
>JBCCHQ010000226.1:0-6380 GCA_039028735.1 Planctomycetota bacterium
GCGTGGTGGCAAAGTGTTCACGCGTGATGGTTCGTTCAGTATCAACCCGTCGCACCTGCTCCACGATGCAGCGACCGGCTTCATCGTGCAGGGCTACATGGCCGATGAGGAGTTCCAGATCACCCCGGGCGGACCGCTCGAGAATCTGGAGATCCCGATCGGTACGCAGACGATTGCGAAGAAGACCACCGATGCGGTCTTCATCGGGAACCTCGACTCCGACGGTGAAGTGGGAGGGGCGGGGTCGCTGCAGCTCAGCGAAATCATGTACGACGACCGCTTCACGAACAACGACCTGATTTCGTCAGTGAACCCGCTCGGTCTCGAGCGTGCGACGAACGACACGCCGCTGCACAACCTCGTGCGGTCGCTGGGTGATTTCGTCACGTTCACCGAGGACGATGCCGGCCTTGCCGCTACGTCCACGTTCGTGTTCCCCGAGTTGCAGAACCAACTGACGGGCGTCGACATCACGTTGACTGGCCTGAAGGGCGATCGAGCGCTGCCCGAAACGACCTTCGTCGTCGGCGATCCACCACCAACAGGCGGTACGACGCTCGGCGATTTCATCAACTTCATGGGTCGTGCCTTCGGTGTCAACGATGGCAACTGGGACGGTATCGAGCAGACCGAGAACACCTACTCCTACGTCCGCACCAACCCGTTCACCGGTGAGCAGGTCAACGGCACGTTGAGTGAAGGTCAGCTGGGTGGTCTCGATGATCAGTTCAGCCTCGGCCAGATCATTGACCGTCAGGCCGACTACCGCAGCGTCAAGAATGGTGACTTCCTGCGCTTCACCTCGGGTGCAGCTGCAGGGCAGATCGCCGAGATCGTTGCGATCACGGCCTCGACCGCAGGTGGGAACCTGGACACGTTGACGCTGCGAACGGATGGCTTCAATTCGCTGACCGTTTCGCCGGCCATGGGCGACACGTACGAAGTACATGCTGGTGCCCAGATCGCCTTGGCTGAGGACACCGACATGCTGACGCTCGATAGCTCCGACGCGTCGGTTGTCGTAGGTGTACCAGCGACGAACGTTGGCGTGCGCTCTTTCACGGTCCAAGACATGACCGTCTCGAGCTTGAGCCTCGAAGAGGGCATCGCCCCGAACCAAGAGGTTCAGTACATGTCGGGCGGTACGCTCGTGAGTGGCTTCGTTTCGACCGTCACCGACGACACCGTTACGATCGCCTACGACTCGACGCTGTCGCAGGATCCCGACGCGGGCACGACGTTCGACTTCATCGATCTGGCCGACGGCACGATCGAAGTGGCGAGCAATGCGGGCACGCTCAATGGTATCGACGACATCGAGATGCACTCCGAAGGGGAGCGAATCGGTCTCTTCGACCGCCCCTCGATTTCCGAAGCATCGGGCGAGTCTGCCACGCTGACGACGACTGTTTACGATTCGCTGGGTACGCCGCGCCAAGTCGAACTCACGTTCGTCTTCGAGGGCTCCAGTGCGAATGGTCCCAACACGTGGCGCTACTTCGCCGAGTCGGTCGACGACTCCGATATGGATCGCGTCGTCGGTAGCGGCACAGTCATCTTCAATGGTGCCGGTCAGTACGTGACGACTGGCACTAGTGTCGAGCAGGTCGTTGTTGATCTCGATGCAACGCCGGGGGTTGGTGGTGGTGTGGATACGCCATTCATGTACGCCCTCGATTTCTCACGGATGACACAGTTTGCGACGCCGTTTAGCCCCTCTGAGATCCAAATGCAGGAACAAGACGGCTTCGAAGCCGGGGTTCTGCGGGATTTCTCGGTCGGCCTCGACGGCATTATCACAGGTGTATTCACGAACGGGCTCTCGCGATCGCTCGGTCAGGTTGTGCTCTCGAACTTTGCCAACCCGAACGGGCTCGACGCGGAGGGCGGAAACTATTTCCGGCGCGGCGTGAACTCGGGAATTCCACAGATTGGACTTCCGGGAACATTCGGTCGCGGGACGGTGCAGAGCGGCATTCTCGAAGAGTCGAATGTCGATTTGGCACTGCAGTTTACGGATCTCGTTATCGGCCAACGAGCGTACCAGGCGAACGCCCGGACGATCACGGTCTCTGACGAGTTGCTGCAAGAACTAGTGAACTTGATCTAGGAGCTGCGGCAACGGCGCAATCCGCTCCTTAAGCGCCGCCGTCGAATGACGATATAGAGAAGGGAACGTGTAGGTGATTCGGCTGACACGACTCAACGGTCGGGAGTTTCTGGTGAACGCGGACTTGATCAAGTTCGTCGAGCAAACTCCCGACACGGTGCTCACCTTGATCAACGGCGATCGCGTCGTGGTCACCGAGAGTGCCGACGAGATCGTGTCCAGGGTCGTCGAGTATGGACGGCAGCTGCGCATCTTCGCGGTGGATTGACACGCAAGGTGAACCGGAGAGGGACGTTGTGATCTGTGTGGATCACGCGACTTCGGTGTGAGGTAGAGGAACTATGGACATCGCTACGATCGTAGGTCTTGTCGTAGGGACCGCGCTGATCCTGGCCGCCATGGGCGGTGGGGTCGCGCAGTTCATCGACTATCCTTCGGCGATGATCGTTATCGGCGGTGGCTTGGCCGCTGTGCTCATTAGCCTTCCTTTGAAGAGCGTGATGGGGTTCCCGAAGATTGTGAAGAACGCGTTCTTCGGGAAGTCAGAGTCGCTCGTGGCACTGGTTGGCGACATGGTCAAGTACGGTGAGGTGGCACGCCGAGACGGGATCCTAGCTCTGGAGGGCGTGATCGCCGAGATCGACGATCCGTTCCTGGTGCGAGGGATTCAGCTGGCAGTCGACGGCAATGATCCGGAAATCATCGACGACACGATGAGTACGGAGATGGATAGCCTCGGCGCGCGGCACAGCGAGGGGAAGAAGATTCTCGACCTTCTCGGTAAGTACGCGCCAGCCTTCGGAATGATCGGGACCCTGATCGGTCTCATTCTCATGCTGCAGAACCTCGATGACCCAGCAGCGATCGCCCCGAACATGGCAATCGCCCTGCTGACCACGCTGTACGGCGCACTGATGGCCAACATGGTCGCGCTGCCGTTCGCAGACAAGCTGGAGAAACGCAACAACGACGAGATCCTGCGCATGACGGTGATCCGCGAGGGAGTCATTTCGATTCAATCCGGTGACAACCCGAAGGTCGTTGAGCAGAAGCTCTCGATCTACTTGCCTCCTTCTGAGAGGGAGGCGAGCTAGTGGGCCGCAAGAAGAGAGATTCCAAGAAGGCGCCGGTACTGCAAGGCGCGCCGGAGTGGATGGTCACTTTTGGTGACCTGATGTCGCTCCTGCTCACCTTCTTCGTGTTGCTCTTTTCGATCTCCGAGATCAAGGAGAAGAAGATCTTCGAGATGATCAAGTCGTTTGCGAACTACTTCGAGATCGACGCCGCGCAGGCAGGAATGCACCTCGAGAACTTCGACACAGTGCAGAACTTCTTGTCGCACGTGACTCGCGAGCTGCCCGACCGCAGCCACGGTCATGAGGGCTTCTCAAAGCACGAAGTGGACAATCCGCTGGGCAAGGACGTTGCGTTGACTGTCGTCGACGACAACTTGCTGCTGCAAATCGATGGGCGCGTCATGTTCGACCCAGGGTCTGCAGTCGTGAAGGAGAAGGGGCGCGAGGTGCTCGCAGAGATCCGTGCAAAGCTGCACGGATTCCCGAACTTGATCCGGGTCATCGGCCACACCAGTCCGCTCCCGTTGCCAAAGACGAGCGAGTTCGAAGATCACCACGACCTCGGTTATCGGCGGGCCAAAGCGGTCACGGCGATTCTCACAGTTCCGGAAGAGGTCGTTGAAGTAAGTATCGATCCCAAGCGCATCGAAGTGTGCTCGCGTGGGGACAAGGACGCAATGCCGGGAGTAAACCCACTCGACCCAGCGCAACGAGCGCGCCTCGATCGAGTCGACATCATCGTTACCCCTTACCGCGTGCGCGGCAAGTAGGAGTAGAGCAATGCCAGAGATCAATCTCGAAGCCGAGCAGGTCGTCGAGGAAGAAGAAGAGCGCGCGCCGTCTGAGAAGCGTGGCGGGGGACTCTTGCGCAAGAAGGGGCCGCTGTTGATCGCTGCCATCGTGGTGGTCGAGGCCGTGGTCCTGTTCGCCTTCTTTTCGTTGTTCAGCTCGAACGAATCCCACGCAACCGCTGACGGCGGCAGCGTCATGGACGGATCGGGCGACAACGCGGGCGCTGGTGCCGGCGCTGGCGCAGGTGGCAAGGGTTCGGAAGAAGCCCGTTCCCAGGCAACCTACGAGTTCCCGAAGGACCTAACTCAAGACGGGCGCATCGACCTCGGCAAGGTGTCGATCACCGAGGACAACCTCAACAACCCAAAAGCAGATCGTCGCGTTGGTGTGACGTTGGCGATTCAGGTCACTCGCGACACCTACGACGAGATCATGGCTGCTGTCGAGATCGACGAGAATGCGCTGGAGCTCGTCAAGGATGCGCTGAACGAGGAGATTCGAATCTTCTTGCTCGGTCAGGGAATCGCGAAGTTGAAGACGCTCGAAGTTCAACTGCGGCTCCAGGACGAAATCGAAGAGCACTTGCTCGATCGTCTGCCGCAACTGAGGGACAAGCTGACCAAAGTCTACGTCAAAGACGTGAACTTCAGTCGCTATTAGACAGGACCAGTCGTGCTACCAGATGAGAACGACGCCCCCGACGTAGAAGACACTGGGGTCGACAACTCGGAAGCCGTGGACAACGGCGCAACCGATGGGGCTGCTGCGGACACATCCGCGGACACCGGCGCCACCGGTGCAGGTACCGATGGGGCCGAGGCCGGCGGCGATGGAGAGGCTGGTGCCGCAACGGCGACCGAGGCTCCACCCGCGGACCAAGACAGTGAAGTGAACGCTGAAGAGACCGAGATCCGTCAGGAACTCGGGATCGGCAACGCGAAGATCGAGGTGAACCAGCAAGTCATCGACGAGCTGCTCCAAGGAGCGGTCGTCGGTTACGAGCGGATCTTCGACGATACCGTCCTGGGTGGTGGTGGATTGGCGCGTGACTACGGCATCGGGCTTCCGGGCAATGCCGACGCGACGCCCGTGCAGGAAAACCTCAGCTTGCTACGTGACGTGCACATGAACGTCAAAGTCGAGTTGGGGCGAGGTCACATGTACCTCAAGGACATCCTGCGACTCGGACAAGGGTCGGTTGTCGAGCTAGAAAGGCTCGCTGGCGACCCCCTGGATATCTACGTGAACGACAAGGTGATCGCCCGTGGTGAAGTGCTGGTTCTCAACGAGAACTTCTGCATTCGCATCACAGAGATTTTCAACCCAGCGGACGTGCTGAAGGAGTAGCCGCCCGAGCGGGAAGAGAGGGGACATTGGAGTGGGGAACAACGCCGGGGCCTCGGTATCGGGGGCTCCGCGTGTGTGGGATTTGCGTATATTTACCATAGTCGCATGATACTGATTAAATCACTATCTAACCCACTGTTGAAAGTGTACACAAAAGTGCGTTGAGTGTCAACAAGAAACAGTGTCCTTGCCTCGACAGTGTTTTTGTAATGTCTACGTAAATGATAAAATCAAGCGGCGAACACATTTGTTTGTATTGGCAATAGCGATTCATGCTATGCTGTCTAAGGAATGAGAACTGATGAACATCGGCAACATGACTGGCAAGTATGTACGCACAATACACTGACCCACACAAGATTTGCTAGTCATGTAAACGTACACGTTAGTTAATTCTCATTCCTAAATTCAATGATGATAAAGGAGCGAGACTATGCATTTGTATAGAGTTAGTGAAGGACAAACGAGGGAGAGGCAAACCCGTCGAAGACAAATTGAGCGTGTTTTGAAGCGAACAGCCAAACGCTATGCTGTCTGGGCAGGGCTGCTTTGTCTGGGCATCCTGACAGCGGTCTTCAGTGCGTTGTCTACACCGCAACACGCAGCCGCCACCCCCAATTTCTTTATTGAATGGCGTGATACAATCTATCCACAAACTCAAAACGACATCGGTACAACAGGGTGTCGTCTTTGCCATCTGAACACTAGTGGTGGGGATGGCTGGAACGCCTATGGATGGAGTCTGCGCGAGCGTATTCGCAACGAGGGTATGACGCTTGCACAGGCTGCGGCGGCTGTGGAAGGGTTGGATGCGGATGGTAACGGCACAAGCAACATTGACGAAATTAACAGCGATGGACAACCCGGCTGGGCCAGTGGCAACACCAATACCATCTATTTCCGTGATGATACGACATTGACGGACCAACCTGCACCCGAGGGTGTTGAGTTCATTGAACCAGCCATTGCAGGCATAGCCGACCCGATTGCAGAAGGGATTCCCACAGGTGACATCACTGTCTCGCTTGTGACCATTGCCGACGGCATGGTATCAC
>JBCCHQ010000227.1:0-6312 GCA_039028735.1 Planctomycetota bacterium
ATGGGGGTGTTTTCACGGTACAAGGAATGGTCCGACGGAGATGAGTTCGAAGCCATGGCTTGTCTCCTAGCGGGACCGGTCGCCGTGCCGCGCCCCAAGGTAACAGACGGGAACAAGCCGGACTGGCGCTTTGGGCTGCTGTCCTTCAACAGCAACAAGACCATTGCGTACGTGGACGGAGCGACTCTGCCGACAGGAGTCGGTCGAGCAGTTTGCGTTGTCAAGCGGGCCACTCTGTCTGACTTCTTCGAAACGAAGCGCGGCAAGCGGAAGGCGAAAGTCGCTTACGTTCGTGCAACCTACCGCGAGAAGAGAGTCGACGGCAAGAAGAAGAAAGTCGTCGTGCCGCGGGTCATCACGCTGCCGACGCGGGGGATCCCCAGCAAGGAGTACAAGTACATCCTCGACCCGAGCAAGATGTACAAAGACCTCATCGGTTGACCTCTGCAGCTGTTCTTGAGCAGCTACCTGTGAGTCTTCGAGCTGTTGGGGGAGTCCATTCGATGGCCGCGGCCCTAGCTTGTTTTTTGCTCCCTATACTTCTCGGAGTCAGTATCTGCGCGCTGGGAGGTGCACCAACCTCCTACCTAGTCGTGCAACTCAGCGCGGCAGCCATCGGCGTCGGGGTGATCTGGGCCCTGGCTCTGCGACCGCTCGCAGACAAGGCTGTATGTCTTATCTCTAGTGTGGCCACAGTCGCGCTTCTCATGACCCTATTCTCGACTGGGATCGATGGAGTGAATCGATGGGTTCCGCTGGGCCCTCTGCAATTGTGTGTTTCCAGTATGGTTGCACCCGTCCTCTTGCTGGCAAGCTGTCGCCTGCTTGCGTTTGAACGAGATCTGCAAGCAGTCGGCCTCATCAGTCTCGCGTTGCTCATATCCGTGTCTCAACCAGACGCTGCTGCCACGATGGGCTTTGGCGCTTGCGCGTTGATTCTCTCTGTTCAGGTTCGTCGTGGGGGCGTGTTCGGAGTGTTGTTTGCGGGTGTCGCTGTGCTTTGTACTGGGGTCGCATGGTGGCTTGGAGATCCGCTCTTGCCGGCGGCGTTTGTAGAAGACATGGTCTCTCGGGCGTTAGCGATGAGCACAGTCGTTGGGGTCATCGCGATTGCCTCCCTCTGTCTACCCATTGCTTTCGTGGTCGGAAGAACGCTGCGTCTTGAGCCCAACCCCGCGGCTCACCTTTTCGGTTGGTGTCTAACCGCGTATCTGTTCGCAATGATTGTTTCCGTTGGGCTTGGGAACTTCCCGACGCCGCTGCTGGGTTATGGCGCGTCACCTGTTATTGGAACCGCTATCGGCTTCGGATTGCTGCTGGGATCTGGAAACACGCAACCCCTCGAAGCGAAGCTGGACGTTCCCGCTAGCAACTGGGAGTCGTCCGACCTGTGAGTGCTCCGAGACCGTATCGCGAACTCTTCGTGGGCTCCTGTTGCTGTCGAGGTGCGAGCTCTCGTCGACCCAGCGACTTACTCGAGCAGGTGCTGGGCTTCGTAGGCCACGCGGCAGCGATTCTGAAACAGCAGTTGTCGCTGCTCCTGCGGCCAGTGTACTCGCCAGACCATGTTCTCGCGGTAGATGGCGCCGCTATCGCGCACCCACCTGTGGTTGGTTTCCTGCAGCGTGATTCGAAACGTCAATGGCGCCTGAGTCCGTACTTGACCGATCAACTCTGTCTCCGTCGCATGAACGTGGATTAGGACGGGAACGTCCAGCGTGTTCTCGAACTGCAGGTCTACGTAGTTGTAGAAGATCGTTGCGCCGCAGCCGAAAGGCACGGTGCGGTCTTGATCTGGCGCCAGATCGAGAGAGTGTCGATGTCGCTCGATAATCCTGGCGTCCATGTGGATCGCTAGGAGGAACATCATGTTCGCCAGTTGGCACAACCCACCGCCGGGGCGAGCCTGCATCTCACCGTCATGCATCTCCGGTCCGGGTCGATACCCCTGGCGGCGCCCAGTCGGACCCACTAGTCGGCAGAAAGAAAAAACTTCGCCAGGTTGGACGACGAGTTCGTTCAAGCAACGAAGCGCCAAGCGAACGTTGTGGATTTTGCCCCTTACCATCTCGGCGCTGCCGAGACCACGGTCTAGCGGGGATCGGTGCTCAAAGAGAACCGACGGGAATGCCGTTGCCTTCTGCCGTGTGGTCGCCCACCGTTGCGGATGGGTGCGCCAGTGGCGTCGTCGCTTCCACCTATGGTAGCCGACGCGGACAGGGAAGAGCTGGCGTTTCAGCGCCCTCAGCATCGCGAGCGCCTCACCCGATCAGAGTCTTTGTGCACGCGGCGCACGTAGGCATGCCTCCGCTTGCGTTGGTCAGAGCCGGGCTTCTCGAGAGCACCGGGATCCTCTGTGCCTATGCGCCTTTGGTCGTCCAGGGTTTCGATCATTCTAGCGTTTCCAACAGCGTAGCTTCCAAAAGCAACCCCAACCGAGATGTACCAAAACTCATCTTCGTAGTCATCCAGCAAAGGAATCTGCCGAAACTTCAGCTGCGAGGTAGTGCCTTTCCTATTTCGCCGATAGCGATCTAATGTGACCTCGGAGCTGTTGGGTAGGATCGACCTGAATCGACCTCGTCGCCCGCCGGGGATGGCCTGGCTCAGACGCGCGGACGTCCGTCGCGCTGATTGGATAGCAAGTGACCACTGAGCTGACGCAAGAAGTTGCTGACCCCAGAAGGCCGCGCATTTGGCGTTACGTGGTCTTGGCGCAGTGGGTCGTGTCGGCTATCGCTATCTACTGTATCGTTGTACTGTCGGGGCAAGTCGTCCATGAGTCGGCAAAGTCGTTGCGGCGAGAAGAAATTGTCTACTACCAGACCAGCAAGCCCCGGTTCGGGTGGCTTTCGACGGTTAGTGAAGAGCTGATCACGATCCGTTGGAGAGCGACTTGGCGGGGCGACGGGGCCGATTTGACGACCAACGTTCGGCGAGACGGCGTGGATGCTAGCTACGACGACAAGCACGTGCTTTCTTCGTGCTACGGACCTGGCATTGTGCCGGTAGAGTTCCCCCAGAAAACGACCCCCTTCGACCCTCTGTCGCCGGGATTTCCACCCCGCGAGAATAGGCCAGAGCTGGCTCCGTATGAAACCGAGGAGATCAGGGCTATCGTCGCGCAGGCATCTGCTTTTGTCGAGAGCTGCGCCGAGCGAGGAGAGATGGTCCTCCCGCAGTGGTGGGTAGAGACGAAGTGACAGCCCGCAGCGATTGCGCGCGACACGGCGTATGATCTCCTGACTCTCGACGTTTGCCCGTAGACGTCGACAGAGAGACTCCCACGAACGAGTGCACAATGAAGCGAACGCGCGCAGTCGGCTCGCCGGCGAGTGCTCTCCGCAACGGCGAGAAGTTGCGCACGCTTTCGGTTGGTGCAGGGAAACAGCGCAAGCTCTTGTCGCAGACGCAAAGCCGCGAGTCGAGCCGGGAACTCGTCAACTCCCGACGCTAGAATCGTGTTGTCGTAGCAGCTACGAACAGCCGCCTCGCTTACACCTACGTCGTCACAAACCATGAAGAGGAACCAAGCGGTGTCTGCATCCATCCGACTTGTCTGCTTGAGTGTGCTGCTTTTGTTGACGGCACCGCTTGCAGCCCAGAATCTCATCGCAAATGGTGACTTCAGCAACACGACAGGCACGCCGTGGCTCTTTGGTGACGACAGCATGAACGGTTCTGTGACGTTCGCTGCAATGGACGCCGTTGTGACTGGCGGGGACGACCAGAGCGGGCTCACGACGTTCACGTGGATAGAGCAGGTCTTCTCGCTTGCGCCCGGTGCAACAGGGACGCTGTCCTTTGACTGGAGCTACGCAAGCACTGACGCGCCGGGCTACGACCTCGCGTTCTTCGATGTCATCGACTTGACGACCAACCTGTCCGCGCTCGGCGGCATCACGATTCTGAGCCTTATGAACGGCGAGAGTGGTTCGGTGTTGACGACGTTCAACGGCACCGGCAACTACGTCCTTGCTCTAGGCGCCTACAGCGACGACAACCTGTCTGGTGCTGGCGTTGCGACCTTCGACAACGTCGTCCTCACTGGCCCAGGAGGAGGCAACCCGTTGCCCGAGTTTCTTCGAGGCGACGTCAACGATGACGGCGGGCTCAGCATCCCGGACGCCGTCGTGCTCCTGAGCTTCCTGTTCCCGAATGGCGCGCCGACGACGCTCGACTGCGAAGACGCAGGCGACGCGAACGACGATGGGTCGGTGAATCTGAGCGACGCAGTTTTGATCCTGAACGCGTTGTTCGGTATGCCGGCGACGCCGCTGCCAGGCCCCGCAGTCTGTGGCCCTGACCCGACCGACACGGACACGCTCGATTGCGTGACGTTTGCTAGCTGTCCGTGAGGGATCCGGTCTCGGCTATAGGGGTTGGGTGCCGGGGCTCGCACTGTTGGCTTGCGTGGTCGTCGTGCAGCCGTCCTCAAGCCGCCCATCCCGGAGCTTCAGTGTGCGCTTGCAGCGCTTGGCGGAGTTGGGGTCGTGAGTGACGAGGACCACAGTCCTACCCTCGCTGTTTAGTGCTTCGAGGAAGCCGAAGACTTCTTCGGCGGTCTCTGGGTCGAGGTTACCCGTTGGTTCGTCCGCGAGGATCAAGCGGGGGTCGTTTGCCAATGTGCGAGCGAGCGCGACACGTTGCTGTTGACCGACACTGAGTTCGGACGGCTTGTGCTCAGCGCGCTCGGCCAGCCCGACCCGCTCGAGGAGCTCCCCCGCTCGGGCTGTTTGCTTCGCGGGGTCGAGCCCGGCCAAGTAAAGCGGCACTTCGATGTTCTCTCGGGCGGTCAGGTACGGAACCAGATTGAACTGCTGGAACACGAAGCCGACCACTTTCCGCCGCAGCTTCGCGCGCTCGTCCGGAGCGAGATCGTAGAGCGACTGCTCTTCGAGAAGCACCTTGCCGGAAGTGGGGGAGAGCATGCCGCCGAGAGTCAGCAGTAGTGTGCTCTTGCCGCAGCCGCTGGGTCCGACGATGGCGACGAAGTCGCCCTCAGGGATCTCCAACGTCAAGTCATCGAGCCCTGTAACGTTGCCACGCTTTTGGGCGTAGACCTTCTTCACAGCCTCGGTCCGCAGCACGCTACAGCTCCTGAATCGTCGCCGACGGATCCAGCCGTGCGGCGCTGCGGGCTGGGAGACAGCTGGCCAGGAGGGCCACGCCCACGGCCAGGCTAACCGCAAACACGAAGAGCCAGGGCATTGGCAAGACGGGAATACCAGCGATGCGGGGTCCCAACGTAATCGCGATTCCCGTTCCCAACAGGTAGCCCCCGAAGCCGCCCGCGGCACCCAAGAGCAGCGCTTTCAGCAGGAACATCCGCACGATCGTGCCAGACGTCGCACCGAGGGCCATCATGGTCCCGATCTCACGGCGACGTTCAAAAACATTCGAGTACATGTAGTTGGCAATACCGACGATACCCGCCAACGCGATGATGCCGATGAAGATCAGCGACAGTCGCGACATCAGCTGGTTCGTTCGTACTTGCGTGTCGACCACCTGAGAAATAGTCACTACTTTGGTCTCGGGCAACAGCTCGCCGATGCCGGCAACAAGCCCGTTTGCAATCTCATCACAACAGCCAACGACTTCGATCGCGTTGACGACGGCATCTTTCTCGAGCAGTTCTTGGACCGTGTGGAGGTGAGCGAAGACGCGCGAGTCGTCGACGGTGCCGGTTTCCGGCAGTACTGCTATGACTTGAAACGGGCGGCCTTTGACTCCGAGCAGCTGACCCTCCTTGCGGTCCAGGCGCTCGGCGACGTCGGAACCGATCAGCACTTCGTCAGGCGCGAGGTCCTCGATGTAGCGATGCGTGAGTGCGACGTCCGCATTCTGGCCATCCTTGAAGGCGTCGGGGACGTTCGTGCCATGCTTGCAACCTTCGTGCTTGAGGCCGAATCCAGCCGCACCACCCCAGCTCGCTTTGGCCCGAAACTCGCTCTTTGGGAGAATGCCTGTCAGCGTGACGCGCTGGCCAACGATTTCGATCGCCGTCGATAGCTTCGGCGACAGGTTCTCCAGCCCCTCGAGGTTCGATAGCGACAATCGGGTCGCGTACTCTTCTGGCATCTCCGCGCTCTGGAGGTCTGCGCTGTAGTAGTCTTGGACCGTCGCAGACTGCGGCAGAACCAGCACATTCGCACCCAGAGTGTCGAGTTCGCGAGCGACTGCCTGTTCGGAATAGAACGTGATGTTCCGAATCGACACGACGACGGCGATCCCCAGCACGATTGCGACGAAACTCGTCGTGAGCTGGCTCTTGCGCTCGAACATCTCTCGCCAGACGATGGCTCGCAG
>JBCCHQ010000228.1:0-6291 GCA_039028735.1 Planctomycetota bacterium
AAGGCTGTTTCGCCTTCCACCGCGCCGTCGTCGACCCGCAATCCTAGAAAGGTCGGTTACGTGAGAACCGTCTCTTCCTCAGGCTGCTCGACAACGTCTTCCATGTCGCTGTCGTCGTCGTCCGCTCCTTGCGGCTCGAGGGGCTGCACGAGTTCCTTCGCGCGGACCATTCTGCCCACCGCGATCGCAACGAATGCGACGAGGCCACTCAACAGCGCACCCATCTTGGCTTCCGCTTGCTGTACACCGGCGAACGCCTCACCGGCGACAAACAGCGCCACGGTCAGCCCCAGACCGGCGATCATTCCGGTCATAACGAGGTGACGCATTCCCATCCCGGCTGGCAGTGGGAAGCCCATCTTGATCCCGGCCCAGGAGAACGCGGTGATTCCGATCATCTTGCCGCCGATCAGGGCTGCGACGACGTAGAACGTCCCCGGCCCGATGTTCGAGAACAGCACACCGGCATTGGCGAAAGCGAAGAAGAAGAGCCCGAAGTCAACGAACCCTTTCAAGCTGTGCTCGAACCGATCCAGCGTCGAAGCACTGTGCCCGGTCGCGTGCTTCGGCGGTGCAATCGAAGGCATGAACGGCACGACGGCACAAAGCGCAAGCGCGGGGTGCAGGTGGGCGAAGTGCAGTCCGCACCACGATAGCGTGCCTGGCACGACGAGGTAGGCCATCCAACTCTGAACGTCCTTGCGGCGCATCGCGTACGCGACCATCCCGGCGAGAGCGACCAGCGCCAGGTATACGGGCTGCACGTCGTGCGCTGGATCTGGATAGGCCACGGCGATGATACCGAGCCCGATCGCGTCGTCGGCCACAGCCAACAACAGCAAGAAGTTCACAGCCGGGTGCTTGGCGCCGAACACGACCCGAGCCACCAGCCACGCAAGAGCGATGTCGGTGGCTGTCGGAATTCCCCAACCATCGGAGTACGCTTCCCAATCACCGAAGCCATACGCCAAGCCAAGGTAGACCAAGATCGGTCCGTACACGCCACCGAGCGTTCCCATCAGTGGGTTGATCGCCTTGCGGAACGGGTTCAGATCGCCCCCCGGCAACAGACTCTGCGTGATCTCCTTGGCCGCGATTCCGAAGAACAGCACCATGAAGAGATCGTTGACGATGAAGTGCAGGCTCAGCCCGAAGAACACTGGCGCTTCGATCCAATGCTCGTAGTCGTCGTGAAAGAGGTTGGCGGCGGTAAGTGCGGCGAAGACGCCGACAATCAACGGCACCGAATACTCCTGCAGCATGGCTACGAAGCGTCGGGCCGGGGTGGAAGCCGAGTCCATACAGTCCTCCTGGTGGGGCAATCCGCGTGGTAGGTGCGTGTGGGTGTCTCGGGCAGCGGGTGCGGAGGCGGGGCGCATCAGCTAATCCCATTGAGCGAACAAGGCGTGGTATGGCTCTGGTAGAATCTTACGATGGAACCGGCGGACAGCCGATGTTGCGGGCGCATCGGACGCGCGGGCGGGCGTCATTTTTGCGCTCGTGGGAGTGCAGGACGGAAGTAGCCAAATCGTTACCGAATCGTCACTACCGACGGCTGACCAAGTTCCTGACCCAATGGGCACGGCGCCGTTCGTCGTAGCAGCGACTGAGGACTTTCACGGCGTCGCTGACTCCCTCGCAGCGCGCCACGACCTGCCTGTTCGGCCCATGGAGCAGCTGCATGGGAACGAGTGGATCCTCTATGTCAGCGACCGCGTTCTGCAGCTCCGCCCTCCCGGCCAACACGATCAACCGGGTGGTGCCGTGGACTGGCGCCCCTCGCGCTTCCGCGGCAACTTGTCGCGGCGCCAGCCTCTCGCGCGCGCGTGCGGCCGCTGCAGCCATGTCTGGGACGCAACTGCGGGGTGGGGACAGGACACATTCCTACTCGCACAACTGGGCTACCAGGTCACAGCCGCTGAGCGGGCCACGGCAATCGCCGTACTGTTGTCTGAAGCCGCAGCCGCGTCGGAAACACTTGGCGGCCAAATCAACGCAGTGTCGGGCGACTCCCGCGAGCTCTTACCGGCACTTGCGCTGGGAGCGCGTCCCGACGTCGTCTACATCGATCCCATGTTTCCACCGAAGCGCAAACGGTCGGCGCTGCCGAAGAAGGAGATCCAGCTGTTGCAGCAGCTCGTTGGCCATGACACGGACTCAGCAGATCTCCTAGCGATTGCGCGCGAAGTCAGTCAGCAGCGCGTCGTCGTCAAACGTCCGCTGTCGGCACCGGCTCTCGCCGCGGACCCGACTGTGTCCTACTCCGGCAAGCTGGTGCGTTACGATGTTTACTACGTCTAGACGTCTACCCATCGCGACCTCACTGTGGCTATCTTGGGGACGCAGCGTTCTTGCCGAACAGGAGGCGCAACTCGATGGCTCTGCCTTGGTTCTTTCACGATCCCGTAACGGCTGACACTGCCGTGACGCTCGACCCCCTCGAAGCGCGCCACGCCACGGGGTCACGACGTTTGCGAGCCGGAAGTCCGATCGTCCTCTGCGATGGACGTGGAACGACGGCGACCGCCGAGCTCACGGCCGTCGAACGCCGCAACGTCACGGCGTGGGTGCAATCAGTCCGTCACCACCAGCCGCCAACGCCGCAGATCCACGTCGCGAGCGCCGTGCCGAAAGGAGACCGCGCAGCGACGATGCTCGGCTTCGGCACACAACTGGGGCTGGATCGTTACACACCGCTGAGCTGCGAACGTAGCGTCGTTGAACCGAGTAGCGCTGCGGCTTCCCGCTGGGAACGGGTCGTCCGCGAGGCCAGCAAGCAGTGCCAGCGCCCTTACTTTCCGGAGCTCTCAACGCTGAGTTCAATCCCAGACTTGCTGCAAGCAACCCCCACCGGCCATCGCCTGCTACTGCTCGACCCCGACGGCAGCAGCGCGCCCGTCGCCGAAGATCCGTGTGACGCGTACTTGCTGATTGTCGGGCCCGAGGGTGGTTTCACGATACAAGAGAAGCAGCAGATCATCGACGCGGGGGCCTCGCTGCAGCGCCTGGCACCGTATATCTTGCGTACCGAGACCGCCGTCGCTGCGGCAATTTCAGTCGTCTCTCGACAGCAGCGTTTCGAGACCAAAGGCGATCTCGGATAGGCTCGGCACGGTTCGGCACGCCAGCACGACACCGGGCATGAAGCACTCGCGATCGATCGTGTCATGCGCAATGGTCAAACGCTCGCCAGCCCCACCGAAAATCACCTGCTGGCTAGCCACATACCCCGGCAAGCGGACACTGTGAATCGGGATCGCACGCTCTACGGCCGATGCAGCCTGGAGTCGCTGACGCGTCAGCAGGGCGGTCCCCGATGGTGCGTCCTTCTTCGCCGTGTGGTGCGCCTCGACGATCTCGGCGTCGGGCAGCCAACGGGCAGCTTGGGCAGCCAGCTGCATCATCAAGACGGCCCCAATTGCGAAGTTCGGCGCGATCAGCCCGCCAAGCTGACGTTCTCGTGAAGCCAACGTCAGCCGTTCACGCGCCTCGTCCGAGAGGCCTGTCGTACCGACGACCGGGCAGACCTGGTGTTCGATCAACGTCTCCAAGTGTTGCTCGACCACGGCGGGCTCCGTGAAGTCCACGGCCACCTGCGGACGGAGTTCTTCCAGAACCGCAGCGAGCGGCTGCCCCCGGCCCACCGTCCCGACGAGCGCCAGACCTTCAGCCTTGGCAACGGCCTGCACCGTCGCGCTGCCCATCCGACCGCCACTTCCGATCACGATCACCCGCACCACGACGAATGCCCCCTTCTGTGCTCCAGAGCCCGCTCCAGCCAAGCGACACAGCCACCCAAAACCCTTTGACTGCCTCGAGGACACAGTCTAACGTACTTGCGTGACAGGCGTTAGCCCCCGGTGACCGGCTCCCCGGGCAGCTCCAACGTCGCGCAGCCAGGCAGGAAGGAACCGCTCCCTATGACGGTCTTGTCCGAAGAGAAGCTTTGTACCTATCTCGGGCGCGTCCTGAACCTGTCAGAGCACGTGCTAAACAACCTGCACCTCCGCGGCACCGAGACCGTCGACGACGGCACCCTCGACCGCTTCCACACCCTCGTCAACGACCTCAACAGTGAGCGCGGCAGCGACGAGTTCCTCAACGACGACTCGTGGAATTGGATCTGGGACAGCAAAGCCGACTACAACTACATTCAAGTCTACGGCCGCTTGGCGTGGATCAACCTGCAACTGCTAGAGCTGCTCTAGGCGTGGGTACTCGCCGGCGCGAGCGATGCGCCGGCCGCTAGCTTCTCTCGAACGGCGTACGACCGCTACATTCTCTCGAGAGGTGTGATCCCCAGAATCGACAATCCGCGCCCTAGCACGATGCGCAATGCGTCGACGAGCTGCATACGGTCAGCTGCAAGAGTCGCGTCCTCGGCCAAGATCTTGTGACCGCTGGCAAAGTACGTGTTGAACGCACTCGCAAGCCCCAACAGATAGTTGCTCAACAGCGATGGCTCTGCCTCCGCCGTCGCCCGGATCAGCACGCTTTCGAACGAGGCGATCTCTTTCAGAAGCGCCAGCTCTTCCGGCTGCACCAGCAGTTCGCCGCTCCCCCCACCACTGCCTTGATACTTGCGCGCCAGCCCATGAAAGCGCACATGCGTGTACTGCAGGTATGGTCCGGTTTCCCCTTCGAAGCTCGTCATCTGCTCGAGATCGAAGTTGACGTCCTTGATCCGCTTCGCCTTCAAGTCGGCAAAGACTACAGCTCCCACACCGACCGCTTGCGCGACAGCTTCGGGGTCCTCGATCTGTGCGCCCCTCTCTTTCAACGCTTGCAATGCGCCTTCGGTAGCGGCGTCGAGAACCTCCTCGAGCAACACAACTTTGCCGTGTCGCGTCCGTCCTTTGACCCACTTGCCATCGACAGCCAACCGCATCACGCCGAAGTCGACGTGTTCCATGCGACCGGCGTACTCTTTCCCCATCTTGTCGAGGACTTCAAACAGCTGCCGGAAGTGCAAGCCTTGGCCAGCATCGACGACATACAAGCAGCGCTCGAAGTGCCAGCGGTCCCAACGATACTGCGCCGCAGCCAGATCCCGCGTGCCGTAGAGCGTCGAACCGTCTTTCTTGCGGATCAACATCGGCGGCAGGTTCGGATCCGCCATCCGCACGACCTGCGCTTCGTCGCTCTCTTCCAAAAGCCCTTTGGCGCCGAGTTCATCGACGACGCCCGAAATGTGATCCTCGAAGAAGCTCTCACCAATGACCTCGTCGAACTCGACACCGAGTCGCGAGTAGACCTGCTCGAATCGCGCCCATGACGCATCGCGGATCTGCTGCCAGCGGGTCCGCGCTTCGACGTCCCCTTCCTCGAGTCGGCGAAACCAATCCCGCGCCGCGTCCGCGAGTTCGGCGTTGTCGGACGCTTCGTCGTGGAAGCGCGTGTAGACCTTGTTCAGGACACCGATCGGGTCTTCGTGCTCGGCGAGCGGCGTCGTGTCGAGGCCATACTCACTGCCGTAACGATCCCAACCCGTCGCGAGCTGCCCGAAGCTCGTACCCCAGTCCCCGAGGTGGTTGACGCCGATCACGGTGTAGCCGCAGGCACGCCCCAAGCGCACCAGAGCATTTCCGATCATGGTCGACCGCAAATGATGCACAGCGAGATGCTTTGCGATGTTCGGGGACGAGTAGTCGATGACAATCGCCTTCCCCTCCCCACCGTCCGACGAGCCGTAGGCTGCCCCTGCTGCTGCGACATCGGCCAGGACCTCCGCGGCGAACGCACCTGGGTCGAACCGAAAGTTCAGGTACGGACCCAGCGCTTCGACCGAGGCGAGCCAGGGGATCTCCAAATCGAGCGCGGCGAGCTCCGCGGCAATGGCGGGAGGCGCCTTGCCCCATTTTTTCGCCAAAGGAAAGCACGGGAGGGATAGATCGCCCATCTCTGGCTTCGGAGGCGCACCGAAAGCTGGCAACAGCTCCTCGACTGCAACGTCTACTCTGGCGGCTAGTGCCGCGGCAATCTGTGCTGTGAATCTTCGCATGCGCTTCTCATTTCTCCTTTTGGGGCGCGAATCATAGCCGCCCCCGCGCTTCCCTCACAGCCGAAGTGACAGGCTTCCGGGGCCGATGTCGAGAAAACCGATCTCGAGATCGAACGGGATGCCCGTCAGGCGGGGCAAATCTGGCCTAGAACGGAGCTCTCAACGCAGGGCTTTGCCAAGAGCCGCTAACGGGAGTACCATAGCGTACTTCTGGCCCGCCGCGTGGGCGAGAGCCGACGGCCAAGCGCTGCTGAGGCGCCCCAGAAGTCTCACGCCGGTCACCACGGGAA
>JBCCHQ010000229.1:0-5974 GCA_039028735.1 Planctomycetota bacterium
GTGAGCACACCGCTGCTGCGGAGACAAGAAAAAACGCCCGCTGGGTCCTCGCGACCCAGCGGGCGTTTTTTGTGTTTTACATGCTGTCGTGCAAACCTACGGACAACCCTGGACGCGATAGCAACCCAGAGCGTCAGCGGTCGGATCTATGCCACACACGTTGAACGGTGCATTGAGCGGCAGGCCACCAGCAAACAGATAGCTCACGGCGCGCACAACGTCGGAGATATCCAAAACGCCGTCATCGTTGGTGTCGCATGCATCCTCGCAGCCGATCAGCGGATTCGTGCCGGCAAACAGATAGCTCAGCAGGCGAATGGCATCCGCAAGATCGAAGCCTCCATCCTGGTTGCAGTCGCCACGTTGAAAGTTGCGAACTCGGAAAACGTCGTCAGCGATGCTAACGATTAGCGTGTTCCGTTTGATCACGTCCGAGAGCCGCGTGGCCTCGAGAGCCGTGAGCTCCGCGCCGGAAAACGTGGCTGCGTAGAAGAACCGGTCTCCGTCGCGCAGCCGCTCGAACTGGTCCTTGAGAATCGCGTGGAAGAGGGGTCCAACCATGGCTCCTGGCACATGGTCCTCGGCCAAGCCACCGACCCACGAATCGACGTCGTTGACGTCGGTGTACATCGACTGCAGCGTATTCTGCATGTCGACGTTCGCTGTAACAGCCGTAAAGTCGGTCATGGTGGTCAGGCCGTAGGAGGCCCGCATGTCGTTGTAGCTCGCCAAGCCGTGGTCGCGTCCGCGCTGAATGTTCAACGAAGCAAGGTCAAGACCACCCGACCCCGGCGGACCGAACAAGAAGTTGCGGACGTCGTCCACGATCAGCGCGTCAATCCTTTGTGCGAACTGTGACGCCAGCCCGCGTAGGAGCGGCTCGATGCCGCCTTCGAGAACAATGCGGTTTGGATCGAAGAAGGCTGATGCCAGCGGCAGATTACCCTCGACGATGGGTGCTCCGAGCTCGGTGTACCGCAACAGCTGTGCAGACAACATCGTGTGGCCCACACGGTAGGCGGATGTCGAGAACTCGTTCGCAATCTCTGCGTTGACGTTCGCGTCGTACCCAGTGTAAGGATCCAACGCTCCGGGCCCCAGAAGCAGCGGCAAGAACTCGTTGTAGGTGATGACCTGCATCAATGCACCGACGGTCGCGCGAGCGTTCTCGTAGATATCATTCCCAGTCAGGCTCGGCTGCGCCAACGCGATCTCATCGCAAAGACGGTTGTGCTCGCGCACGAAAAGCGTGTGCAGCGCAGTCAACCCGACCTGTTCGTTGGCCCGGATATCACCGGCTAGGAAGAAGCTCGCCGCGGTCGACGGAGCATTCGGCAAACCCGTGTTGTTGAACGGAAGCAGATTGCCGGCACTCGTGCGCAACTTACCACTACCATCGTTGAGACGCAGCGTGCTAGCGCGCAACGCGTCGGAACCATAGACATTGGAAGCATCGATGTAAGCGGTGATCTCATTGAGCTGTTGCCGTGGGTCGCTTCCCGAAGCGAAGACGGAGCGGGTGAACGGCATGACCACCGTGCCGGTGGCGGTCGGATCGAAAAAGATGTCTCCAGTCGGTACCGAAATCGGCGCAACCTCAGCGGGCAAGGCAACCGCGTCGACATGCGGCGTCAGATCGATGTCGTGATCGAGGAACTGCCCCCACTGCCACAGCATGTCACTGGCCCCACTATCGTTGGTGATAATCGTTGACTGTGCTGCAACGGAATTGCTGATCGCACGCGGACTCGGCCGCGTGGGCCCCGCCAGCGTCGAGCTACCGTCTGCGTAGCTAGCGGGCGACACGCGCAGGAGTGGGACGCCGGCGCGCCCTTGGTTCGGGTTGGCGACGTTGTTCCCGCTACCGTTGATGGTTCGATACGGCTGTGCGAAAGCGAGTGTCGGCGCCAAGCACAACGCGAACAAGGCAACGAAGAGAGGGGGGAATGAGCGGTTGAACACAGGACCTCCAAAGTCACAGAACCAAAAAAAGCGTCCCCGCGGCACGGCGGAGACCACCCTTGGCGAAACGTATGGCGAAGAATTGCGAATCTCTCGGTTTTGACCCAAAGCGCTATCGTAGCAGCCACTCGGAAGAATTCTAGGGGCCCACGGAAGGCGAGGTGGCATCAGAGCGTGCGCGATTCCAGACCAGAATCGACCGGGAGCGGTTGCGTTCCCGCACATCTGTGGCGACAATCTCCGGTGCCGCGAAGAAGGGGAAAGGACCCCTCTTGGAAGACATATGGGCCTCGCTGAACTGGGTAGACCTAGTCCTCGGCCTCGGGTTGTTGGCCGCGCTTCTCGTGGGCGTCGGTATGGGCTTCTATCGACAGCTGGCGATCATCGCATCGCTGGTCGTCGCGTGGGTGCTCGCCAGCCAATTCACAACCCCCCTCGCACAGTCAGAGTTGTTCGCCAGTGTTCAGGAGCGCTACGGTGCTTCCGGGGCTGAATTCGCAGCCTATGGGACGATCATCCTGAGCACCGTTTGTTTCGGCCTGTTGAGCATCCTGATCTTCCGCCGCTACTTCGGCAAAACTCTGAAGATGTTCGACTCGGCTCTGGGGGGCGCTACCGGAGTCGGCATCGCCGGCCTCGCTGCCGGGCTGTTGGTGCTCGGTATCTTCCACTGGGAAGAGACCTGGCTCCACGGGCCGTTGCGTGAGTCGGTACTGGGGTCGCGCTTGGCGGAAGGTGCCCGCTACGCGTCGACGATCTTCCCCGACGAGTATCGCGATCGCGTCGAGGCCAGCCTGGAGCAGAAGATCTCGGACTTGGCCACGTCAGGGAACGAAGAGCGGAGATCGCGTTGACCGAGCCGACCTCGGAGGAGGCCGCTGACAACAGTGCACCCGAGCCCGCGCGCGCTTCGGAGAGCGACACCGCGAAGCCACGCAAGAAACGCTGGCGACGCAGACTGCTGATTGCCGGTGGCGTACTGCTGTTGATCGTCGCACTCCTGCCTTCGCTTGCCGGGCCGTTTCTACGTGGCACCGTCGAGCGCGTCCTCAGCGAGCAGCTGGAGATGAAGGGGCAGGTCGGTGGACTCTCTCTTGGCTGGTTCAGCGGCGTCACGCTGACAGATGTCGATTTCCGTTCTGATACGCAGGTGATCGCATGCCAAACGGCGACGAGTGACGTCTCCGTTGCCGACTATCTCTTCTCAGGCAAGCGTTGGTCCGTCGGAGATGACCTAACCATCGTCGGGCTGCGACTAACCCTCGACCTGCGAGAGGATGCGTCACCGACACCACCAGATCCTCCGGCCGAAGAAACCGCCCCCGGCACCGAGACACAACCGCCATTGTTGCTGCGCCTCCCGCGAATCGTGTTGCGCGACCTCGAGTTCCAGATGCGGACAGACAGCGGTGCCCTGAACGTTGTGGCCGGTGAGTTGGGGACCTGGGACACGACCCATCTGACCATCGACGACGGGGTGTTGTTCGAGGACCCGGTGGCTCTATCGTGCCACGCAGATACCGCGGATCAGGGGCGCGGCAGTCACTTGCAGGCGTTGGCGACGACCGCCACTGCGGCGACCGAGCAGTCACCCGTTCGCGTCCGTTGGACGAGCGGTGACGGGAGCACGGAGTTCTGGTCCGAGGGCGTCAAACTAGACGTACAGAGTGACGGCCAACAGCTTAGTGCCCAGCTGTACGCTTGGCCGTCTCGCCTTCGCATGGGGACCACTGCATCCGACTCAACGACGAGCGGGGATTGGCTCGCGACCCATGTGCTCGACGTTCGCACACACTCCATTCCCGCGGGTGAGTTCGACAAGCTGGGATCCCTGGCTACTGGAGAACTGATCGTGCATCTGCTGGCTCAGCTCGAAGTGCTCGGCTCCGGCGCCTTCGAAGACACTCAGCTACATAGCATCTCGGCAAACATCGTTGGGGACGGTAGTCGCTGCAACGGTAGCTTCGAAGGCGAGATCAATGCTGGGACGATCAACGGCAAAGGAACTCTCTTTCCAGAGCGATGGAAGTTGCAAACTCGCGCCCACGACGTGCAGACGTCGCGACAACTCATCGACACGTTGGCGCTGATCTCGCCGTTCTTCGTGCTGGCGAAACAATCTCCAGCACAGCCACGTGTTCTGATCGGCTGCGACGCGGACTTCGAGGGGCGCTTCGATGCACCGCAGGATTCGCTGACTGGGACCGGCACGCTGCGCACGTCTCCAGGTGACCTGCAGATCGCCGAGGGTTGGGAGTCGCTGATCGCACTGATCGAGAAAGAACGCAAAGGCAAGCCGGTGCTGTTTCGGGCCATGGAACAGGCGTTCGAGATCAGCGATGGCAAGATTCTGAATCGAGGCTTCGAGCTTGCGACGGACCAGGGCTCGATGCTCGTCGAAGGGTACACAACGCTCTCTGGCGAGCTCTTCCACGACCTCCACGTCGACAAAGTCTTGGCCAAGGAACTGGGCGACAAGCGCGACCGACCGGAGTATCAGATCTTGGCCGATGCGCTCGAACAGCAATCGGTCAAACTCCGCGGCTCGGTCTCCGATCCGAAGCTCGAGCTGCCCGCCGTCCTGACGAGTCCGGGCAGTGTCATCCAGGAGATCCTGAAACCGGGCGGCGCCGGGCAGGAGGCGATCAAGAAGGGGTTGGACGACCTCCTGCAAAAGGGCCTCGACGACCTGTTCAAGAAAGAGAAGAAGGACCGCAACTAGGAACTTCCCGCTCGAGCCGCCGCAAGAGCCACTGCAACAGGGCCCAGCCGCAACGACAACCGCCCCCCCGACAGCGTTCCCGTTCTACCCGACTTCGCCCTTCAGAGTGCGTCATCGGGGTAGACGACGCGGCGCTGTATGGTAATCTCTGCGCCCCTTTGCGGGATCCTTGGAATCACCCGGCCCGTAGCCTGAGGCAACGGAGCGACACAGCGATCAAACAGTGAAACGACAGGTCCACAACATGCAGAGCAACCTCAAGCCCCCGTACACGATTACTTTGATTCCCGGCGATGGGATCGGCCCCGAGATCACCGAAGCGGTGGTCAAAGTCGTCGATGCGACCGGCTGTGGCTTGCGTTGGGAACCGGTGGTGGCGGGGCTGGAAGCGCTCGAAGAGCATGGGGAGTTGATGCCCAAGGAAGTGCATCGCAGCCTGCAGCGCAACAAGATCGCACTGAAGGGCCCGTTGACGACGCCGGTCGGCACCGGGCACAAGAGCCTGAACGTGCAGCTGCGCCAGAAGTATCAGCTCTATGCCAACATTCGTCCGATTGCGTTGATTCCCGGGATCGACAGCCGCTACGTCGGCGAAGCGATGAACATGGTGATCTTCCGCGAGAGCACCGAGGGGCTCTACACTGGCATCGAGCACACGATCGTGCCGGGTGTCGTCGAGACATTGAAGATCATCACCGAGAAGGCCTCGACCCGCATCGCCAGCAAGGCGTTCCAATACGCTCGTCACCGCGGCCGGCAAAAGGTCACCGCAGTACACAAAGCAAACATCATGAAGCAATCCGACGGGTTGTTTCTCGAGTGCTGCCGCAAGATCGCCAAGAAACACCCCGAGATCGCGTACGAAGAACTGATCGTCGACAATTGCAGCATGCAGATGGTCATGAATCCATCGCAGTTCGACGTGATCCTGCTGCCGAACCTCTACGGCGACATCATGTCGGATCTCTGCGCCGGACTGGTCGGCGGCCTGGGCGTAACCCCAGGCGCCAACATCGGCGACAAGCACGCGGTCTTCGAGGCTGTGCACGGGAGTGCGCCTGACATTGCAGGCCAAGGGATCGCCAACCCCACGGCGATGCTGCTGTCGGCGGCCATGATGCTGCGACACCTCAACATGGACGACTCGGCGTTCCTGATTCGCACCGCGGTCGGCAACGTGATTAGTCGTGGCAAAAGTCTGACGCGAGACCTCGGTGGCGAGGCAACCACCGAAGAGTACACGGCGGCACTGATCAAGGAAGTGCAGCGCTTGGCCAAGCGCGGCCCGAA
>JBCCHQ010000230.1:0-5899 GCA_039028735.1 Planctomycetota bacterium
ACCTTCGGCGAGGATCTGGGCGGGGCGGTCGAGCTGCTCCGCCGTGAACGTTTCAGGATCGACCCGGAATACTTCGGTCTTCACGCCCGTCCTTGCTCTGTGCGGAATCGTGGCCGGCCCGCGGCGGTCCGCTCTTGGACCGCCGTGGCCTGAATCTTCGTCGTCGACCCGGCTCCTAGTCGAGAACCGATGTATCCCAGTTCTCGAGCAACTGCTTCAAGCGCGCCATGAACTGATCGGCAAGCGCGCCATCGACGAGGCGGTGGTCGTAGGACAGGCACAAGTACACCATATCGCGGATCGCAATCGCGTTGCCGTCGACGACGACGGGGCGTTTGATAATGCCACCCAGACCCAAGATCGCGACTTGCGGCTGATTGATGATCGGGATGCCGAACAACCCACCGAACTGTCCCGGGTTCGTAATCGTGAACGTGCCTCCCGTTACCTCGTCGGGAACCAGCTTCTTCGAGCGCGATCGCGTCGCCAGGTCGGTGACTTTTTTCTGCAGGCCGACGATCGACAGCTCTTGCGCGTTCTTGATGACGGGTACGATCAGGCCACCGTCGAGGGCGACCGCGATCCCCATGTTGACGGCGTTGTGCATCACGATCTCATCGCCGTCGAGGGACGCATTCACGTACGGAAACTCCTGCAGCGCCTGCGTTGCTGCCTTCACGAAGAAGGCCGTGTACGTCAGCTTCGTCCCGTGGCGCTCTTGGAACGCACGCTTGTGCTTCTCGCGTAGCGCGACGCATTTGGTCATATCGGCCTCGAAGACCGAATGCACGTGTGCCGACGTGCGGCGCGACTCGAGCATGTGCTCGGCGATCTTCTTGCGCATGACCGTCAGGCGCTCGACCTTCGTGTTGTCGCGCGGCAAGTTCAGAACCGGTAGCGGGTCGTGCGGCGCTGCAACCGCGCTGACGCCAGCGGGTGCTCCACCCGGCTGCGCTTGACGGTTTTCGATGAACGCGAGGATGTCTTTCTTCGTGACCCGTCCACCGAGGCCACTGCCCGGGACCGTCGATAGATCCGACACGCCGTTCTCGCGCGCGATGCGGCGTACGAGTGGCGACGATCGGACGGGCTCGCCACCGTTGGCCCCGGATGGTGTTGCGGCTGCGGCCGCTGCGGCGGCCGGCGCGGCTGCGGGTGCCGGCGCGGCGGCTGCGGGCGCTTCTTCTTTCGGTGCCGGCGCGGCCTCCTTCGCTGGCGCCGCCGCACCGTTAGCGGACCCGAGCAGCGCTACGACCGTGTTCACTTCGACGGTCGTGCCCTCTGTGACGATGATTTCCTGTAGCACGCCATCGCCGGGCGACGGGATCTCCGCGTCGACCTTGTCGGTCGAGATCTCGAAGAGCGGCTCGTCCCGCTTCACCGTTTCGCCGGGTTTCTTGAACCAGCGGGTCAGCGTTCCTTCGGCGATCGATTCGCCCATCTGCGGCATCTTGATCTCAGTAGACATCTTCTCTTGCTCCTGGGCCCTCTCGGCCCTGTCTGCTTTGCGATGGTGTGCTGCGACTGCTGCTGTGTTGGAAGTGTCGTGCTCAGCGTCCGTAAGTCGGGCAGGATAACAGATTCTGCAGGTCGTGGGAAACGCTCGGAAGATGTTTTACTAGAGGTGTTTACGTGGGCGCAGTAGGGCGCTGGCCGCTAGTAGGCCGCGAGATCTCGAATCGCGGCGACGATGACCTCGTGGCTTGGCAGCGCCGCTTGCTCGAGGGGCGGCGCGTACGGGATCGGCACGTCGGCAGCACCGACGCGCCGCACCGGGGCGTCGAGATCGTCGAACGCGTGCTCGCCGATGTACGCGGCGATCTCCCCGCCGATCCCACCGGTGACGTTGTCTTCGTGGAGCACGAGCACCTTGCCGGTGTTGGCGGCCGTGGCTTGGATTGCCTCGCGGTCCAGCGGTGCCAGCGATCGCAGGTCCAAGACTTCGCAGTCGATCCCATCGGCGCTCACCTCTTCGGCGGCGGCCAGGGCGCGCGGCACCATCCCACCAAACGTCACGATGCTGACGTCCGAGCCGTCGCGCCGCAACGCAGCGGTACCGGGAGCCAGCGGCGCGGCGGTCTCGTCGACGACCTCTTTGGCCGTGCGGTACAGCGCCTTGTGCTCGAAGAACAGCACCGGATCCGGATCGGCGATAGCGCCAAGGATCATCCGGTACGCATCCGTTGGGGTCGCCGGTGCGACCATCTTCAGCCCCGGTGTGTTCAAGAAGAACGATTCGACGTTCTGCGAGTGAAAGGGTCCCGCACCGACACCGCCACCGCACGGGCCGCGGACGACCATCGGTACGCCTGCTTGCCAACGGTAGCGCGACGTCGCCGCAAAGTTCGTCAACTGGTTGAACGCACACGTGATGAAATCGATGAACTGAATCTCGACGACCGGTCGCATCCCCGCCATCGCCGAACCGATCGCCGCGCCGATCAGGCCGGTCTCAACGATCGGCGTGTCGATGATGCGCTGCGCCCCGAAGCGTTCCGCGAAGCCGGCGGTCAACTTGAACGCACCCCCGTAGACGGCAATGTCCTCGCCGATCAACACGACGCGATCGTCCTCTTCGAGTGCACGGGCAAGCCCGCGCTGGATCGCTTCCAGGTACGTGATCGGTGCGGTCATGAGTTCCTTCGTCAAGGCAACGCGTCGTCGTGTTTGAGTTTCTTGCCCCGCGCTCGGCTTGGTCGAGGCGGGGCGGTGATGGCTCGTTGGAGCTCGCGGTAAGTCCGAGTTGTTACATGTGGATCGTGCCGCCCACGAGTCCGTGCGCTGCTTCCAGCATTCCTTCCCCGAGCGTCGGGTGCGGGTGGATGATGTGGGCGAGGTCGACATCGGTCCCTTCGAGGCCGAGGATGGCGCACGCTTCGCTGATCAGGTCTGTCGCGTGCTCGCCGACGATGTGAATGCCGACGATCTCGCCGTACTGTTCTTCGGCAACGATCTTGAAGAAGCCGTGCGCGGCCCGCAGGATGCCGGCCTTACCAAGCGCCGAGAACGGGAAGCTCGACGTCTTGACGGTGTAGCCGTGTTCTTTCGCTGCGGCTTCGGTCAGGCCGATCGAAGCGACTTCGGGGTGGCAGTAGGTCGCGTTTGGGATCCGCAGCGGGTTGATCGCTGGCGGGTTCTTGCCGGCGATCACTTCGATCGCCGTGATCCCTTCGGCGCTCGCAACGTGTGCCAACTGCGGCGTGCCGGCGACGATATCGCCGATCGCGAAGATGTTGGGCACGTTCGTGCGCTGCTCCCCGTCGACTTCGATGAAGCCACGCTCGACCGGGATTCCGACTTTGTCGAGTCCCAGGCCGTCGGTGTAAGGCGCTCTGCCTACGGCACACATCAGCACCTGCGTCGTGATCTCTTCTTGCGCGCCACTTTCAGAAGCGAGGACCAGTTCGATCCCCTTCTTCGTCGGCGTTGCCTTCTCGAGTTTCGTGGATAGCTTGCAGTCGATCTTGCGCTTGCGGAACGCGCGCTGCAGCTCTTTGGAAGAGTCAGCATCTTCGACCGGGAGCAGGCGGTCCATCATCTCGACCAGAACGACTTCTGCGCCGAACGACTTCCAAACCGATGCGAACTCACAACCGACAGCACCGGCGCCGAGCACCGTCACGTGCGACGGGACGTCCTTCATCTTCAGAGCTTCATCGCTGGTGATGATCCGCGAATCGGAGAAGTCCAAGAAGCCGGGGCGCGCCGCGACCGAACCGGTCGACAGCACGATGTTTGTCGCTTCGAGTTCCGACGTCTTGCCATCGCCGTCAGTGACTTTGAGCTTCGTCGCCGAGACGAGTTCCCCCTTGCCGGAGATCACATCGATCTTGTTCTTCTTCAGCAGGAACTCCACACCGGCGGCGTTCTTCTTGACGATGCCGTCTTTGTATTTGTGCACGGCTGGCATGTCGACGTCACAGTCGCTGACCCGCACACCGAACTGCTTGGCGTTGCGGGCGCTGTCGAGCACGTGAGCGCTTTGCAGCAGCGCCTTGGTCGGAATGCAGCCGCGGTGGAGGCAGGTTCCCCCTGGCTTGGGGTCTTTCTCGATCAGGGCCGTCTTCAATCCGAGCTGGCCCGCGCGGATGGCCGCGACATACCCACCGGGCCCGCCGCCGACGATGGCCACATCGAACTTGCCGAGTTTTCCTGCCACCGGTCTGTCCTCTCAATTGGGGAAGGGGCGGGGGCTGTACTGCCAGGGCTTGGGTCCAAGCTCAGGTTGCACCTCCCGGGGTGGTCCCAACCTCCCGGGTTTTCCCGCCACCAAACCGGCGGACTATACCGGGGCGCGAGGAGAATTATCCAGGGAACCGCAGCGAACCTCCGCAGGCGCCGCGCCACGGCTGTCACAACTGGGAGCGACGCCAAAAACTGCTCGCAAACCGGCGGGGTCGATGCGTAGAATACCGCTCCTTTCACACTCAGAAATCGCATGAGCAATCCCCGTATGTGAACCCCGAATCGAGCGGCTGGAATGGGCATGAAGACAGAGACTGCCGGAGAATCTAAGTCGAAGAAATACAAAGGGCTGGACCGCGACCAGCTGTTGTCGATGTATCGCAACATGGCACTCAGCCGCGAAATCGACGACGAGGAGATCCGCCTCAAGAACAAGGGGCTGATCTTCTTCCAGATCAACGGTTGCGGCCACGAAGCGGTCCTGACGGCGGCTGGCATGGTTCTGCGCCCCGGCAAGGACTGGTTCTTCCCTTACTACCGGGACCGGGCCCTGTGCCTGCAGCTGGGGATGACCCCGCACGAGATGCTGCTGAGTGCTGTCGCTAGCGCTGAGGAACCGGCCGGGGCTGGGCGCCAGATGCCGAGCCACTGGGGGCACCCGAAGCTGCAGATCGCGAACCAGTCGAGCTGCACCGGTTCGCAAGCGCTGCACGCAGTGGGTTGTGCGGAAGCTTGGTCGAAGGGGCGCGACAACGAGTCGCTGCGCGACCGTCTGCGCAATTGGGACTCCGACGAGGTCGCCTACATGTCGATCGGCGACGGCACGTCGAGTGAGGGCGAAGTCTGGGAGGCCATGAACTCGGCCTGCAATCTGCAGCTGCCGGTCGTGTTCCACGTCGAAGACAACGGCTATGCGATCAGCGTCCCCGTCGAGGTGGGCGTCGCAGGAGGGTCGTTCTCAGAGCTCGTGAAGGGCTTCCCGAACCTCGGGATCTACCGCGTCGACGGGTGCGATCCGATCGCTTCCTACGACACGTTTCGCCGGGCCGTGAATCGCGCCCGCTCCGGCAAGGGGCCGGTGCTGGTGCATTCCGATGTGATTCGCCCGTACTCGCACTCGCTGTCTGACGATGAGCGTGCGTACCGCCCAGAATCTGAGCGCGAAGAAGAGGCCCAGCGCGATCCGCTGACGGCGTTCCCGCGCTTCCTCGTCGCTGAAGGGTTGGCGACAGAGGACGACCTCGAAGCGATCCGTGAGAGCGTGCGCGCGGAAGTGCGTGAGGCCAGCGACCGCGCGACGAGCAGCCCACAGGCCGACCCCAGCACGATCCTCGATCATCTGTATTCGCCCGACTTCGATCCGACCAGTGACGAATTGGACGTTGCGCCGCAGCCGCCTGCAGACGACGCCCGTGACCAGACGCTCGTCGACGCGATCAATTCGTGTTTGTCGGACGAAATGGAGCGCGACCCGACCATCGTGATGTTCGGGGAAGACGTCGCGGACGCCAGTCGCGAGGAAGCGCTCGAAGAGGTCAAAGGCAAAGGCGGCGTCTTCAAGGTGACGCATGGCCTGCAGCGCAAGTTCGGCGGTGATCGCGTCTACAACTCGCCCCTCGCCGAAGCCAACATTGTCGGCCGCGCGGTCGGGATGGCGCTGCGTGGGATGAAGCCGGTCGTCGAGATTCAGTTCCTCGACTACATTTGGCCCGCC
>JBCCHQ010000231.1:0-5878 GCA_039028735.1 Planctomycetota bacterium
ATATTAATATTAAGCCTAGCTGCGCTACAAGCAGCACAAATCGGTCCAGACGTAGTCTTCGTTGTTGCCGCTGAGGGCTCCTGAGCCGCTACCAATCGTAAAAGCCTCGGCCGCTCTTACGCCCCAGACGCCCCGCCCGAACCATGTTGCGGAGGATGGCGGGCGGTCGGAACTGCTCTCCGATCTCCTTGTGCAGGTGCTCGGCGATCGCCAAACGCACGTCCAATCCGACCAAGTCGGTCAGCTTCAGCGGCCCCATCGGATGCCGATACCCCAGCTCCATCGCCTTGTCGATTTCGACTGCGGAAGCGACGCCGGACTCGAGCATCCGCATCGCTTCCAAGCCGATCACGAGGCCCAAACGCGACGTCGCAAAGCCAGGCGTGTCGCGGACGACGATCGGCTCCTTGCCCAGTCTTTTCGCGAGCTCCACGGTCCGCTGTACGTGGGCGTCGGCGCTGTCAACACCTCGTACGACTTCGACCAATGCCATGATTGGCACTGGGTTGAAGAAGTGCATCCCCACGACGCGTCCCGGGGCCGGCACCCGGGCAGCGATCCCCGTGATCGACAGCGAAGATGTGTTGCTTGCAAGCAGGCACTCCTCACTGACGTTCTCGGCTACGGCGCCCAGCACCTTCGCTTTCAGATCCAAGTCCTCGAAGATCGCTTCGACGACACAGTCGCAATCTGCTACCGCGGTCGTGGGATCCACGTCGTACCGCAACTTCTGCTGCAACTCTGCCAGTGTGTCGTCTGGCAACTTCCCTTTGTCGATGCCCTTCTGGACCATCTGCTCGATCTGCGTCCGAGCACGCTCCAGGGCGTCTTCGCTCAGGTCGTGGAGGCAAGTATCGAGACCCGAGGTCGCCGCAATCTGTGCGATCCCCTGCCCCATCGTCCCTGCGCCCAACACGGCGATCCGCTCGACCATTCGGTGTCTCCTGTTCACCCACGCTGACGGTGGGTTCGATGGCATTGCAATCCGCGGAACGGGCTGTCAACCTGACCGCTCACACGTCCAGTTTTGGAAAGTACGCATCATGACCGAAACAGGCTCCAGCGACAAGCTGGTCAACTATCACACCGACGCAGGCGTGGCTCGGATCGAGCTTTGCAACCCTCCGGCGAACTGCTACTCGCAGGCGATGATGCGACAGCTCGATGAAGCGATCCTCAGTGCCCGTTTCGACGACGATGTCCACGTGATCGTTCTGCAGGGGGCCGGTGAGAAGTTCTTCTGCGCCGGAGCCGACATCAACGATCTCAATGACGTCTCGCCACGCTACAAGTACTACTTCTGCTTGCACGCCAACGAGACCCTAATGCGTCTCGAGCAGACGCCAAAACTGACGATTGCAGCCCTGAACGGCCACTGCGTCGGTGGTGGCCTCGAAGTGGCCCTCGCCTGCGATTTCCGCGTCGCCAAACGCGATTCGGGTAAGCTCGGGCTACCAGAAGTCCACCTGGGTGTCCTTCCTGGGACAGGCGGCACGCAACGATTGGCCCGCTTGATCGGCAAGTCGCGTGCGCTCGAGTGGATGCTCGAGGGAAACAACGTCAGCTTCGACGACGGGCTGGCTGCCGGCATCGTAACGCACGTCTGGGACGCGGCCGAGTTCGAAACGCGCGTCACCGAGTATGCCCGAGGTTTTTGCCCGCCGGCCAAGGCCAGCAAAGCCGTCGGGTTGATCAAGCGCAGCGTCCAAACCGGCGGGGAGCTCAGCCTCGCAGACGGCTTGGCACTCGAGCGTGAATTGCAGCAGCAACTGTTTCAATCCGGCGATGCAAAAGAAGGACTGCGAGCCTACGTCGAGAAGCGCTCGCCACAGTTTCGCGGAGACTAGATCGGGGTTCACTCGATGACATCTTCACCCAACGGTGCCACGGCGCTCAACGGCACGATGCAAGCCGCCCGAATCACCAAACACGGCGGACTGGGAGCAGTTTCTGTAGTAAACCAGCCGATCCCGGAACCTGGCTTTGGCGAAGTGTTGGTCGAGATCCATGCCGTCGGCCTCAACCACCTCGACCTCTGGGTGCGTCGCGGCGTGCCGGGACACAAGTTCCCGCTTCCACTCACTCCGGGATGCGACGGCGCCGGCATCGTTGTCTCGTGCGGAGCCGGCGTCAGCAATGTCACTCCTGGGGAAGCGGTGATCATTTCTCCGGGGACCTCCTGCGGCGCCTGTAAGCACTGCTTGTCCGGTCGCGATCCGCTTTGTCGAGACTACGGCATCTTCGGCGAGACTCGTGATGGAACCTGCGCCGAGTACGCGTGCATCCCTGCCGCGAACGTTGTTCCGAAGCCCGACTCGGTCGCGTTCCACGAGGCTGGCTGCTTTGCCCTCGTCGCGCTCACAGCATGGACCATGCTGGTCGAGCGGGCCCGGATCGAGCCCGGAGAGGATGTCTTGATTCTCGCCGGTGGCAGCGGCGTCGGTAGCCTTGGCATCCAGATCGCCAAGCTGTTTGGCTGTCGGGTCATCGCGACCGCCGGCAGCGATGCGAAGCTGGCCCGACTGCGTGAACTCGGGGCCGATGACGTCATTCACCACGGACACGAGGACATTGCCGGGCGGGTCAAGGAGCTGACCGACAAGCGCGGCGTCGATGTCGTGTTCGAACACGTCGGAGAAGCAACGTGGCAAGCTAGCCTCCGCAGTCTCGCCTGGGGCGGGCGATTGGTGACCTGCGGTGCAACGACGGGCGCCCACGCCGAGTGCGACTTGCGCATGATCTTCTTCAAGAGCCTGTCGATCCTCGGCTCGACGATGGGTTCCAAGGGAGTCGTACCACAGCTGGTGCAGCTCTTGGGTGAGGGGCGGCTGCGAGCGCCCATCGCAACGACGATCCCCCTCAGCAAGATCGAAACGGCCCACCGGCTCTTGGAAGAACGCCACGTCTTTGGCAAGGTGGTGGTCGTTCCAGACCGCTACTACAGCTAGCGCGTTCGCGCTCGGCACTGCAACTCGAAACGGAGAACTCGTTGGCCGAAGAACCCCGCGTACTGGTCACCCGCGACGGCAATGTCGTGACGATGACCCTGAACCGCCCCGAAGTGCGCAATGCGCTCGACCTCGACATGATCAACGCGTTGCATGACACCCTGGAGCAGCTCGAACCCGACATGGAGATCGGCGCGTTGATCCTCACCGGCGCCGGCGAGAAGGCCTTCGTCGCGGGGGCAGACATTGGTCAGCTGCGCGAACGGAAGTCCCCAGAGGCCTTTCGCCGCATCAACCAGGCACTCTTTCGCCGCCTCGAAGAGTTTCCGGCGCCAACGATCGCCGCAATCCGTGGCTGGGCCTTGGGTGGCGGCTGCGAACTCGCGATGGCCTGCGACCTCCGTGTCGCAGGCTCGTCCGCGAAGTTCGGGCAGCCGGAGGTCGGCCTCGGGATCATTCCGGGGGCCGGTGGCACGCATCGCCTACAGCGCCTTGTTGGCATCGGCAAAGCTCGTGAGCTCATCTTCACAGGCGACATCATCGATGCTGACGAAGCGGCTCAGATCGGACTCGTCAACCGAGTCGTCGCCGACGCTGACGTCCCAACGGCGGCCGCGGAACTGGCAGGTAGGATCGCCAAGAATTCAGCAGGCGCCGTCCGCCTCGCCAAAGTCGTCGTCAACAGCGCCCCGGACCTCAGCGATCGTGGCCGCGACATGATGGAGGTCGTCTCGCAGGCGATCTGCTTCGATAGCCAAGACAAGTTCGATCGGATGACGCGGTTTCTGGAACGGAAGAAGAAGTGACGATGCGCATCGCCCGTACGCTCGCCGCAGTGCTGCTCTTGTCTTTGACGACCGCGCTGGGCTGTCGCCTGCCGATGTCTCACCACCCCATCGCATCTTCGCCGGCCGAGACGGTGGCGCTGATCTTGATCGGCGACTTCGACAGCAGCGAACAGGCTGCTGTCGACCCCAGCTACTATTCAATCACGCTACGGCACATCCCGATCTGGCGCAGCCGCTCAGATGGACCTTGGCTCTACGTCGAGCAAGCGGTCGCAACGCAGCCGGACAAGCCCTACCGCCAACGCATCTATCATCTGGTGAACACTGCCGACGGGCACGTGCGTAGTGACGTCTATTCGCTGCCTGGCGACCCGCTCCGTTTCGCTGAGGCTCAAGCCCACGAATTCCATACGCTGACCCCCGACCAGCTCGAGCGCCGCAGCGGCTGCTCGATCTACCTCACGCAGTCGGGGAGCAACCGCTTCGAGGGAAGCACGCAAGCTCAAGATTGTTTGTCGACGCTGCGGGGCGCAGCGTACGCAACAAGCGAAGTCGACCTCACACCGACGCTGCTCACGACCTGGGACCGCGGCTATGACGCCGCCGGTGAGCAAGTCTGGGGCGCGAAGGATGGCCCGTACCAGTTTCGGCGCATCACCCCGAAGTAGCTTCGTCCTTGTCGTCCTTCGGCGTGGCAGCGTCCGACTCTTCCGCTGTTGGTTCAGGCTCCGCCAACAACTTCTTCACGACCTTGCTCAGCTCGCTATTGGCCAGGTCAGCGAATCGCAACTTCCCAGCGCGATCGACGACGTAGTAGTCGGGAAACGAGTCGACTCGAAATGCCTTCTGAGTCTTGGTCTCTACATCCACAGCCACCGGGTACGGCAGCTCTTTCGCCTTCGTGAAAGCGGCGCACTTTTCACCACCCCGGGTGGAATGGACTGCCAGAATCACGAGGCCATCTTTGCTGTGCTTCTCATGCAGGGACTTGAGGTGCGGCACGGCACCAACGCACGGCCCTCACCAGGTGCCCCAAAAATCGATCACGACGACTTTGCCACGCAGGTCCGACCAGGTCAGCGCCTTGCTGTTGAGCCAACCCTCGACGACCAGTTTCGGGGGCGCCTTCCCCTCCAGCGCATCCTTGGCTGCTGCCGTTGCAGGCCTGCGCTCCCGCTTGAACTCCTCATCCCCGGCCAGCAGCGGTGCAGGAACACCGGCGAGGACCATCGCGAGTACGAGCATCCACGACTTCGACATGTCGAACCCCCTCTAGGTTTTGTTGTGTAAGGGCCACTGCCGTGCGGCGGCCATGGCTCCCGGAACACAGCGCAGCTCCCTCTCATTGTGCCGCCCGCCCCCAAGTTCGCCACTGCGCGATCGACACAAAAAAACACCGCCCTAGCCGGCTAAAAGCACGACCGAGACGGTGTTAAAAAATAACCAGGCGACGACCTACTCTCACGGCGCGAACCACTACCATCGGCGTAGAGGGCTTAACTTCCGTGTTCGGAATGGGAACGGGTGTGGCCCCTCCACTATGATCACCTGGAATTTCCCGGAGCCGTGTTGTCGTCCCACCTTGCGAACAGGCGGTCGAAACACGCTCCTTCGAATTCAAAAAAGGATGGTTTGGTAGATTTCGCAGTCAAAACTCTGAGTGAAGTAGAGTAACAAAAACCAACTAGATCTTAAGATTCACAATCACTCCCGACCCAGCCTCCCAACGCCCTTCGACGCGCGAAGGAGAATCCGACCAAACGCGTCAGCGGTTGGCGCAAATTCAAAGACAATTTCTCCTTCGCAGTAACACGAAGAAGCAACACTTGTCTTGCAACGTTGGTCGACCCAAGATCGTTCGCAGCCCAGTGAAGAGTGCGAAGGAGAAATTGTGGTCAAGCCAATCGACTGATTAGTACCGGTAAGCTAAACATGTCACCATGCGTACACACCCGGCCTATCAACCTTGTGGTCTTCAAGGAGTCTCAAGGGATATCTAGTCTTGAGGGGGGCTTCACGCTTATATGCCTTCAGCGTTTATCCTTCCCGGACATAGCTACCCAGCGGTGCCGTTGACACGACAACTGGAACACCAGAGGTCCGTCCGCTCCAATCCTCTCGTACTAAGAGCAGATCCTCTCA
>JBCCHQ010000232.1:0-5768 GCA_039028735.1 Planctomycetota bacterium
AGCGGCGATTGGACGTACGAGAGCGCCAGCCCACGGTAAGTTTGTTAAGGCGTCGCTTCGGAAACTCCTTGCAGCGGCGAGAGATGCCGCAGTATCCTCACAAATCGAATGCGGTGCCACTCCCTGCGGGCGCCGGCATTCTCGAGGGCTACGAGATTCTTGTGCTTTCCGGGCTCCGTCGCAGGTTTGGTCTCTTGCCGAAGATTCCCTCTTGCGCGGTGTTGCCGCAATCTCCAAGGAGGGACTCATGTCTACCCACCAAAAGTCGTCGCGTTCTCCACTCTCGGCGCTACCCGTTCGCCTGCCGTTGGGAGGTGTGGCACTGCTAGCGCTGCTGGTTTTGTTGCCGGTAGCGACGTTTGGTCAGACATGTCAGGTTCCTGACAATGGCACGGGCACCGTCGATCTACCGCCACAGGGGTGTGGTTACGTGGGTCCGACCGAGTTGCACATGATGATTGCGGGACTGCCGGCGGGTACAGAAATCAACGTCGCCGCAGAGCACCGAGAGTTCTTCAACGTCGTCAGAACTCCGGGGGGGATCCTGGGTGGCGAGATCGAGACCTTCAATTCTACACTCGCCCTCCAGATGACGGGTACCGGAGCCCTCGCCGGGTTCAGCCGCACGATCCTCATGCAGGCCCTGTGTGAGGTGCACAGTGGCCCTAGGATTCCGGGTGTAGGGATCCAGTCGTTCGACACTGAGATGATGTCGATCGTTGGCACGCTACCTTCTGGTGATCCCGACTTCGACACTCTGACGATTACAGCCGGCACCAGCAATGGACTTCCGAGTCCTGGGCACACGACTTTGACGCGTCAACCCAGCGGAGACTTCAACGTCGACAGCTTCTTCGACATCACCTACCAGATCGACTTCACCGGTGCCCCGGGCGGGGCCTTGAGTGGGCTTGGTGGTAGCACGACCGGTGATATTGCGATGACCGCGGGCAGCACCGCGGGTCCGCCGCCGCCGTGTACCGTTGCCGACAACGGCACGGGTACGATCGATCTGCCGCCGCCCGGATGTGGCTACGTCAGCCCGCAAGATCTCCACATGATGATCGACGGCTTACCGGCAGGGACCGAGATCACGGTCGCCGCCGAGCACTCACAGTTCTTCAACGTAACGACCTCTCCGTCACCTACTGGAGGTGAGTTCGAGATGTTTAGCTCCTTTGCCACGCTGCAGATGCAGGGTACGGGGGCACTGTCGACGTTCAACCGGACCCTCTCGGTGCAGCTGAACTGCGTTGTCGAGACCGGGCCGCGAATTCCGGGAGACCCGATTCAGCATTTCCCCAATGAGATGGTGCAGCTGCAAGGACAGCTCTTTGGGGACCCAGACTTCGACTCTCTATCGATCCAGGCGGGAGCCCCATTCGGGTTGCCTCCTAGCCAGGGGCAGACGACGCTGACTCGACTGCCGAGCGGTGACTTTGTCGTCGATAGCTTCTTCGACATCACCTATCGCATCGACTTCGTTGGCGCTCCAGGAGGGGCGCTGTCGGGGCTGAGTGGGAGCACGACAGCCCAAGTCTTCATGAGTACGAGTGTCGGCGGTGGCCCTGTCGGACCGCCGAACGACAGCTGCGCGACTCCGGCGCCGATCAGCGATGGAATGCACATGGAAACGCTGGTTGGTTTCACCAACGATGGAAACGCCAGCTGTGGCGCGTCCGGCAGCAGCCCGGACGCATGGTTTGAGTACGTGGCCACGTGTACCGGCGATCTGGTTGTCAGCACTTGCGGTACGCATGATCTCGGTGGTGTCGACACCGGAGTCGACACTGTGCTGTCACTGCACAACGACTGCCTCAACACTGCTGCAAGCGAAATTGCCTGTAACGACGACGCGCCATCCTCAGACAACTGTGGGACGCTCGATTCCGGGACTTTGCGCGATTCGCTGATTCGGATTCCGGTCGTCGCCGGGCAGACTGTTCTGATTCGTGTCGCGAACTTCAGCAACGGTCCAGTGGGCGACTTCAAGCTCAACATTGAGTGTCAACCCCCGAACACCTGCGTGGTAACGCCGGGACCCACGGGTGCCGTGGATCTACCGCCCATCGGCTGCGCGTATCTGAGCCCCGCCGACGTTCACCTGATCATCGACGGCCTGCCCCCGGGTACCGAGATCAATGTTGCAGCGGAGCACAGCCAGTTCTTCAACGTCATGGCAACACCAGGTGGCAACCTCGGCGGCGAGATCGAGCAATTCAGCTCGGCACTGACGCTACAGATGGAGGGCACAGGTGCGCTCTCAGGTTTCGTGCGCACGCTTACAGTGCCGATCCAATGCGAAGTGCATACGGGGCCACAGACCCCAGGAGCTCCCGTGCAGAGCTTCCCGAACGACATGTTCCGCCTGACAGGCGAGCTCTTCGGTGATCCCGACTTTTGCACGCTACGCATCAACGGCGGTACCGACTTTGGCCTGCCCAGTCCCGGACAGACGAAGCTGACGCAGCTGCCGTCCGGAGACTTCAACGTCGATAGCTTCTTCGACATCACCTACAGGATCGAATTCCAAGGCTGTCCGGGGAGTATTCTCGACGGCTTGGGTGGTGTCACGGAGAGTAGTGTGGTCATGGCGACCGGAACAGCACCGCAGTCGCCGCCACCCAACGACAACTGTGGCGATGTGTTCTGCGTCGGCGATGGCGTCCATTCGTTGAACCTCAATGGCGCGACTACCGATGGCCTCGCGTTTCCAGTGGGGGGCGCCTGTCCGTTCACGCAGATCCATCAAGATGTCTGGTACTGCTACGTGGCACCCTGCGATGGAATCGTAACGATCTCCACACAGGGTAGCGCGCTCGATACCAGGCTTGCAGTGTATGGAGTGTGCGCGTGTCTGCCGTCCGCGGCTGATCTGATCACTTGTGACGATGACTTCCACGGCTTCCCGCCGGGAGAGTCGCAGGTCTCCTTCACAGCCGTCGCTGGACAGTGCTACACGATTCAAGCAGGTACCTTCAGTGCGACGACCCCGACCGGGCTCGGGGTGATTCGCTTTGAGTGCTTGCCGGTGGATTGCGTGGCACCGGACAACGGTACGGGGACCGTAACGCTACCCCCAACCTGCGACTACACCAGTCCGTGCGAGCTCCATCGCATCATTGATGGGCTTCCCGCGGGCACCGAGATCATCATCGACGCGGTGCACAAGGATTTCATCAACATCGTGGAAGCCCCGGGCGGTAGCCTCGGCGGCACCCAGGAGACTTTCGACTCGATCCTCGAGCTCGACGTGACCGGCACGGGCACGCTTGCCGGCTTCCAGCGCACGCTGTTCGTGCCGGTTGCTTGCGAAGTTCACTCCGGGCCACGCACGCCGGGCGCCGACGTGCAAGACTTCGATACCTTGTTCTTCCGCATGGATGGGCAACTGTTCGGAGACCCTGACTTCTGTACGTTCCGGGTAACAGGCGGCAATAGCTTTGGTTTGCCGAGTCCCGGCCACACGACGCTGACTCGACTCCCCGGTGGTGACTTCCAGGTCGATAGTTTCTTCGACATCACCTATCAGATCGAGTTCGTCGGGTGCCCGGGCAGCCTGATTGAAGGCTTCTCTGGCACAACCACCGGAACGACCGTGATGACGACCAGTGGCCCCAGCGGTCAGGACTGCAACAACAACAGCGTTCCTGACGAGTGTGAGGCCGATTGCAACAACAACGATATCCCCGACGAGTGTGATATCGCTGCAGGTACGAGTTTGGATTGCCAGCCCAATGGCGTTCCTGATGAATGTGACATCGGGGCAGGGCTGGAGACCGACTGCAACACCAATGGCATTCCTGACTCGTGCGATATCGCCTCCGGTGTTAGCAATGACTGCAACAGCAATGGTCTTCCTGACGAGTGTGAGCTGACGCTGCCAACAGGCCAGGACAACGACTGCAACAACAACCTGGTCCCAGATGACTGTGATATTGCCAGCGGCGTCAGTCAGGATTGCAACTCGAACGGAATCCCAGACGAGTGCGAGATTGCAGACGGCACGGCCGAAGACTGCAACTCCAACAACATTCCTGATGTCTGTGACCTCGCTGCTGGTAGCAGCAATGATTGCAACACGAACGGTATCCCGGACGAGTGCGACATTGCGGCAGGGACTAGCAACGACTGCAACAACAACGGCATTCCCGACGAGTGCGATGTGTCCAGTACGGGGCAAAGCCTCGACTGCAACACCAATGGCATTCCCGATGAGTGCGAGTTGGATTGCAACAGCAACAACATCCCCGATGACTGCGATCTGGCCAGTGGCACGAGCGCAGACTGCAACACGAACTCCGTGCCTGACGAGTGCGACATCGCTAGCGGCACGAGCCAGGATGCGAATCTCGACGGCATTCCGGACGAGTGTGTGGTTGTGCAGCTGTTCGTGCGTAACGACTGCAACGCGGATGGGTCGAACAACATCGCCGACCCAGTGCGATTGCTGAACCACCTGTTCAGTTCTGGCGGGCCGTTGGTGTGTGAGGACGCTTGCGACTGTAACGATGACGAGACGAAGAACATCGCCGACGCGGTTTGCATGTTGAACAGCTTGTTCGCCACGCCACCGCCGGCCGTGAATCCACCATTCCCGCTGTGCGGTCCAGATCCTGTTGGGGTTGCGCTTGGGTGTGCGAGCTTCCCGCCTTGCCCGTAGGGTGAGAAGGAAGGTGGACCTCGTCGTCTACTGAGAGGTGCAAAGAGATGGGAGCCCGCGGCCGTCGTTTGGCCGCGGGCTGCTTTCTTTTGGCGCGCGTGATGCGCTCAGAGGTCTGTTGCGCAACAAAGGGGGGGCGTGGTCGTTAGTAGAGCGCTGTTCTCCTGCGCGATTGAGCGCCCGAAGCTGGTCCTTGCACTGACCGTGATCTTGACCCTGTGTGTTGCTCCGGGGCTGGCCTTCTTGCGGCTGCGGACCGACGGGCATGCCCTCGTGCCCGCAGAAGAGGCGGCGGTCCAATACGACGACGCTGTGCGTGCCGAATTCCGTGTCTACGATCCCGTCGTGGTGCTGTTGCAGACCGATCACCCCGACGGCATTTTCAACACGACCACACTGGGGAGCGTCGTCGCGTTGACCGACGCGGTCGCCGCGTTGCCGGATGTCACCACAGTGTCCAGCCTAGCGACCGAACACGGGCACCGATATCGCCCGGGCACTCTAGAAATGCAGACGTTTCTGGAGCGCTTCCCCGAAACGCCACAGCAACTGCAGCAACTCCGTGACGACTTGCGTCTGCTCCAGCTGTATCACGGAACGATCGTTAGCGAAGACGAACAGTCGACAGCGCTCCTGGCAAGGGTCCGACCAGGAACGGACCGCATAGGGCTCTATGCGCAGCTACAGCGACTGCTTCAGGCGCATGCAAACAGCCAGGATCGGATTGCTGTTCTGGGGGCGCCTGTTGCTGAAGCCCTCCTGGGTGTGCACTTGCTCGAGGACCTGGGGCTGCCCCGTGCGCTGCTGGGAGCTAGTGTCGCACGGGAGATTCCGGCGGGGAGTTCCTTGTGGGCGCAACTGCGGACTCGGCTGGGGAGTCAACTGGGCATGGTTCCGATCGCGATCGTGATCATGGTCGTTGTGTTCCTGCTGCGGTTTCGCAGTGGTGCGGCAGCCGTGCTCCCGCTGTTCGAGGTCGCGGGTTGCTTGCTGTTTGTCTTCGGCGCGATGGGCTGGTGTGGCACCCCGGTCTACCTGACGATCGCGATCCTCCCGGTAGTTCTGACGGCGATCGGCGTTTCGGACGAGATTCATGTCTACAGCC
>JBCCHQ010000233.1:0-5734 GCA_039028735.1 Planctomycetota bacterium
GATGATGCCTCCAAGGACGCCAATCGCCGCTGATTCCAGGACGAACGCGAAGAACACCGAGACGGGACCGTAGCCAATTGCCCGCAGGACGCCAATCTCGTGCGTGCGGGACGCAACCGATGCCAGCATCGTGTTGATCGACGCGAAGATCGCAGCCCCGCCCATGACGATCGTCAAAAACGCGGCGATGATCGTCAGGACGAGTGACAGCGCCCCGGTCTGCGACGCCAGGTACGCCGCCTCCGACTGAACTTCCAACGACGAGATTCGGGGGTCTTCACCCAACGTGTTGTTGACCTGCTCGAAGTCCGTACCGTCGGCAACGCGAGCCACGACCCGCTGGTAGACAGGACGCTCGAGGGCCTCCATCATGCGCTCGACATCGCCCCAAACCTCGCTGTTCTGGACGCCATCGTGGCGGAAGACACCGACGACCTTGAACGGCGTTACGTTCAACTGAATCGTCTCCCCGACGCGGCAGTTCTTCATGCGGCGGGTTACCGACTCGCCGACGACGACTTCGTCGGTACCAAACTCCATCCAACGCCCATCGACCAACTGCAATGCGTCGCCTTGCAGCTCGATCGACATCGGCTGTACACCGCGCAGTGGCACGTTCGTCAGCCCACCCCCGACCTTCTCCATGTAGACAGCGAGGTACGACTCGGCAGCGGCCTGCGGAACTTCGTCCGCGTTGCGAGCGATCTCCGGCCGTTCTTTGATCAGGATCTGCGCCGACTCACGCGGGATTCCAGACTCGCCCTCCGAGGTGGCACCCTGCCGCAGATAGATGGCAAGATTGTCGCGGCCTGCATCGGTGTAGATCTGCTGCAAACCAGAACGAAGTGCAAAGACTCCGGCGAACACGGCAACCGTCAACGCCACGCCCACGGCGGTCAGAAACGTCGACATGCGGCGCACCGCCATGTTGCGAATGCTGTAACGGATTGGCAGCGGCATTACGAACTCCTCAAGGCGGCAGTCGGCTCGTAGCGAGACGCCATCCAGCCCGGCCCGATGCCGGCCAGGACACCGATACCGAGGCTGATCACCGCAGCCCACATCAGCGTATCTGGCATGATCACGAAATTGGGCAAGAAACTCGCCAGCACGGCTTTGGCACCGACGGCAGCCAGCACCGACAGACCGATCCCGAGTCCCCCGCCGAGAATTGTCAGCAGCAGGGCCTCGGCCAATAGCAAGCGCACCATCACGGTTCCGCGATAGCCGAGCGCTTGCAAGATCCCCGCATCGTGCACCCGCTGCCTACCGGCGATGTACATCGTGTTGATGACCGAGAACAATACGGCAATCAGCACCGCTCCGCCGATCGTTCCGAAGAAGAACGGGAGGTTCCCCATCATCGAAACGAAGGTCGCTTGGAACGCCGCTTCCGTACTCGTCTTCGTACTCTGGGGTCCGTTGACGAACAGCGCGTCGATGTCGCTGATGACTTGTGAGGCCGGATAGCCGGGCTGCGTGTTCACCGAGAACGTGCCGACGTCTACGGGCCCTTGCTCGGGGCGCAGCGTCTCGTCGAGGTAGTCGAAGCGAAAGAACATCGTGCGCCGATCGACACTCGAACGCTTCGGCTGGTAGAAGCCGACGATGTTGAATTCCCACTCGCTGCCATCTTGCTTGCGGTAGATGGTTGGAATGATCGGGACCGTGTCGCCAACCTTCCAATCGAACTCTTTGGCTAGGTCGGCGCCGACGATGGCCGCTCGCCGATCGGCTTTGAAGGCTTGGATCACGGCTGCGGCAGTCTCTGGCCCTGCGTCGTGCCCAGCCATCAGCTCCATGTCGCTGTCGTACATCTTGAAGAAGATCACGTGGTCGATCGCAAACTGCGCGAACATGTTCTTTGGTTCGCGAAAGTACCCGCCGAACCAATTGAACTTCGAGACTTCCTCGACCCCTGGCACGGCAGCAATCTTTGCCTGGTAGTCCTGTGGCAAACTGACGAACAGGGAAACGCTGGACTGCACGATGACACGATCCGCCGAGGCTTCTTCGACGGTGCTCTCGAGCGACGTGATGACGGAACGCAGCATGCAGAACAAGAAGACAGCAGCAGCCAAGGAACCGACCGTCAGTAGGCTGCGAAACCAGTGTTCGCCCAGGTTGCGGCGCACGAGAAACCATGGAGTGCGGCTCACGCGGCGCCTCGATCGGCCAGCGCACCTTTGTCGAGGTGCAGTGTACGGCTGGCAACCTTCGCGGCAGCGGGGTCGTGCGTCACCATCAAGATCGTCTTCCCCAATTCCTGGTTCAGACGCGTCAGTAGGTCGAGGACTTCATCGGCGTTCTCGCGATCCAAGTCTCCGGTCGGCTCATCGGCGACGATCAAGGCGGGATCGGTCACGATCGCTCGGGCGATCGCAACCCGCTGCTCCTGTCCACCGGAAAGCTGCCCCGGACGGTGATCCATGCGGTCCTTCAGACCGACGACCTCCAGTGCGTACTCGGCGTGTTCGCGCCGCTTCTTGCGGGCTAGCGGCGTCAGCAACAGCGGTAGCGCTACGTTCTCGTATGCGGTCAACACGGGCATCAAGTTGAACGACTGAAACACGAATCCCACGTGTAACGCGCGCCACTTCGCAAGCTCACCGGTACCGAGCTGCGCGAGGTTCAAGCCGTCGACCGACACGACTCCTTTGTCGGGCTTGTCGAGTCCCCCGACCAGGTTGAGGATCGTCGTCTTGCCGGAGCCGCTCGGCCCCATCATCGCGACGAAGGATTTCTCGTCGATGGACAGGTTGAGTTGGTCGAGAACGACCAGTTGCTCGCCACCACGTGTGTACTCCTTGGACACTCCTTGGAGCTCGATCAGAGACGTCACGTTACTCCTTCATCCGTCGCACTACGTCCCCATCTCGGAGGCCCGCAGGCGGGTCCAATACTACGAGTTCGCTGCCGCGAAGCCCTGATTTGACCAAGAAACGCCCTTGCTCGTCGACCCCTGCGGTCTCGACAGCCGTCTTGACGACGGTACCGGCCTGAAACAGAAACACGCTCGGCTCTGGATGCGCAACGAGTGCCTCCTTGGGCAACAAGACCCGCGTTGGCTGCGGCGCCGTCTCGCCGCCGTCTTGCTGGAACACGACGCGCACCCCCATGTCGGGAAGAATGCGATCGTCGCGTTCGACGAAGACGATGCGGAGTTCGACCGATGCCTTCTGCCGATTCGCCGTCGGCCAGATCTGCCGCACACGGCCGGGGTAAGCGTCTTCAGGGAACGCGTCCAAGTAGACCAGGACTGACGCGCCTTCTCGAGCTGCGTGGAGCGATGTCTGCGCCAACTCGACTTGGACCTCGAGGCTCGAGAAGTCAACCAACGTCGCGACAGCTCCGCGAGCGTTCGAACCACCGGAACTGGCGCTGACGATCTCACCAACCTCAGCGTTCTTCTCGATGATGACTCCCGCAAACGGCGCGCGTACCTCGGACTTCTCGATCATTACGGCGATGCGCAAAGCGGCCGCTGACGCCGCGTCGAACAGTGCGATGGTCTCATCGTGGCGCGCTTTCGCTGCGTCCACTTCGGCCTCGGTGATCAACTGGCCGCGCTTCTTCGCAAGGTCCTGCGCACGCTCCATCTCGATGCGAGCGAGCGCACGGTTGGCGCGAGCACGCTCCACTTCAGCTTTCGCCTGCGCATGCTCCGCGTCGAGCTGCTTCGTGTCGAGACGCGCGATCAGCTCTCCCTGCTGCACGCGAGACCCCTCTTCGACCGGGATCTCGATCAGACGCCCTGGGATATCTGTAGACAGCGCTGCACGGGTCCGGGCGACGACGTAGCCGTTCGCGGCAACGCCAGTCTGCGCCGGGGCACCGCCTACCCGCATGACCCGTCCCAGACGCACCGTCAGGTCGCTACCCGCACTCTCGCCAAAGCGCTCCCATGCCAGATAGCTGATGATCAGCAGCAGAAGCACCACGATCACGATGACGCCACGCCCACCTCCCTGTTGACGGGGAGCGGGCGCCCGATCGATGGCGAGTCGTGAGAGATCTTTCGTCATGCCAACAATAGAGCATGACTGCTGATGCTAGTCGATCGATAGTTCCCGCTCGACGATCGCCACGTCGGTGATCTCCAGCTTTGCGCAGCGGTTGACGACGCCGACGACATACTTGGCGGGGACGTCGGGGTCCGCATCGATGACGACATTCAACGGGCGACTCGAATCAGAGAGCTCCTGGCGCTGACGCAGGTGCGCCTCCAGCGCCTCCATATCTGGTCCGGGTACCCCAGTGTGCTGCTCGAGCCACTCCAGCGGACCCGTCGGCAGGTCGCGATCATCAGCGCGGCAAAGCACCCTGCCATTGGCGCGCGCCAGGTGCACGACGCACGGGTAGGAGGCTGCGTCGACGTATTGGCTCGCGGTGCCTCGGTCCCGGGGCAGGAACGCGTCCAAGTCTGCCTCCGGCACCCGGAACTTCGTGGCGCACAAGAAGAAGATCAGCAGCAGGAAGACGATGTCGATCATCGACAAGGGGGCGGCGTCGCTTTTGTCTGTGCCCATGGAGTGCAGGGCTGTACGACGGGTCGGGGTAAAGCGCATGGGGCCTCCGTTTCTTGTCTTACCGCAGATTTACAGCGGGAAGACCGCAGGAAGTTACCGCAGGGGTTACCGCAGCGGTCGAGCCGGTGACCACAGCGGCTACGGTCGACCCTAGCGCCGACTTGCCAAAAACGCAACCCACGGAGGCCGAGAAATAATGCCAATACCACAACCAAAGGCCGCCACTGTGTACTCCTATCTCAATGAAAACACTAATCTTACGATACCCCTACCACTGCCCACTGCGTTCCGGGTAGGTTGCCGCCATGCACCTTGAAGTGACCACTCCTGCCGCGGCTGATTCTGATCAAGGCCTCGATCCGCGCCGCAAGATCATTGTGATCAGCTTGCTGATGTCGGTGGTCATGTTGGTCGGCAAGCTGACTGCGTACTTCGTGACGCACTCGGCCGCGATCTTCTCCGACGCCGCCGAATCGGTCGTGCACGGCGTCGCGACCGGCCTTGCCGCGTTCAGCCTGTGGTACGCAGCGCGCCCCGCCGACCGCAATCACCCGTATGGGCACGGCCGCATCGCCTACTTCTCGGCCGGTTTCGAGGGCGCGCTCGTGCTAGCTGCGTCGTTTGCCGTACTGTACAGCGGCTTCGGGGCGCTCGTCGGTGAACCCGAGCTACGCCACCTCGAGTTCGGACTGGGAATCTCACTGCTATTGGCACTGATCAACTTGGTTCTCGGGCTCGCGCTGATCCGCACCGGCAAGAAACACCACTCGCTGATCCTCGTCGCCAATGGCAAGCATGTACTCTCAGACATGTGGACGACCATCGCTGCGATCCTCGGCGTCGGCTTGGTGATGGCGACGGGAATCCAGATGCTCGACGCAGCTGCAGCGCTCTTGATTGGCGGTTGGATCATGTTCAGCGGGATCTCGCTGATCCGGGAGTCGTTCTCGGGACTCATGGACGAAGTGGAACCTGGGCTGTGGAAGCACCTCGTCAACCACCTGAACGAGGGCGTTGCCAAAGGTCGCATCGTCGACTTCCACCATCTCCGGTGCCGACAGGTCAACGACGAAACCTGGGTCGACGTGCACATGCTCGTCCCGGGAGATCTCTCGGTGACGGAAGCGCACTCCCGAGTCACCGAGGTCGAAGAAGCCATCGTGAACAGCTTTGCCGGACGCAAGATGTGGATCACGACCCACATC
>JBCCHQ010000234.1:0-5601 GCA_039028735.1 Planctomycetota bacterium
CGGATTGAGCCTCCGACCTGGTGAAGCCGAGCCCCTCCAGCATCGCCCCGGAGATGGTTGTTGGGCCGTAGGCGAAATAGGAGAACGGTTGGCGCGCGCGATTGCAACGCCCACGACCTTGCCGGACAGATCGACGACCGGGCCGCCGCATTGGCTGGGCGCAATCACGGCGTCATGCTGGAACGCTGCGGGGAAGCCGCTGTGTCGCAGGCTGACTGGCCCTGAGTTCTCGATGTCCTTCGGATCGAAGTTCCGTTGGCCGACGATCGCACGCACGGTGACTTCTTTGTCTCCACGTCGGACGAGGAGCTCGAGCGCACCGCCGGCGCCCACTTTGCGAATGTTGCTGACCAGCATCGAGCGGTTGCGAACCGTTGCACCGTTGACACGCACGACGACGTCGTCGGCAGCGAGTCCGGCACGCTGAGCAGGCGTATCGTCGATGACTGCCTTGATCAACGCCCCTGCATCATCATAGTCGTGGATCTCGACGCCGAGGAAGCCGCGTTCCGCCTCGACCGTGCGCGAGGGGACGCTGACGACGCCGACGGCGACGGGGACATCCGCGTGGCCGGGGACCGCGATCCAGCGGCCAACTGTCGGCTCTTCCACCTGCCAGTCGACAACGGTCAGGTCGGTGGCGCTGACCGAGAAGAGGGCCAGGTCGTGTTCTTCGATCGTGGCGCGGCGGACGGCAGCGACGCGACGCCCGTCGGGTAGCACGCAATCGACTGCCAACGGGACGGTGCTCGCTTTCGTCAAGATCCAGCCATCGGCATGCACACAAGTTCCGAGGGCGACCAGTTTCTTGTCGACCTCCAGGCGTACGGTTGCGGCACGCGCCGCCTCGATGGTTTCGCTGAAGGCTGCGCGGGTCGCGGATCCATTGCGAGCCCACGTGCGGCGCCAACCCCAACGTTGTGCGTCGGCGGTCGCGGTGGCTGCAAAGATCCCCACTGTCGCAAGGAACAGAATTCTCGTGTAGCGATAGCGCATTACTGGGCCTCCCTGCGGTTCGCGACGGTGACTTCAATAGAGAGGGTTTTCTCGCCGCGCAGAACAGAAAGCTTCACGGTCGTGCCGGCACTCAAGCGCGTGATCACGCGGGCCAACACATCGAAGTCGGTCACCTCTTGGTCTTGTACCTTGGTCACGACATCGCCCACTTCGAGCCCGGACTTCTCGGCCGGATAGCCAGCGATGACTTCAGTGATCCGGTAGCCCTTCTCATGATCGACTCCGCGGACCCCAATCATCGAACGGCCCCATGTCTCAGCCGACGTCAGGCGAGTCCACGAGTCTTGGAACAGATCGATCGGCACGTGGTAGTTGCGAGTGATGTCAGGATTAATGCGGCTATGGATGCCGACCACGCGACCGCTGAGGTCCAACAAGGGACCGCCCGAGTCGCCGCTCGCAATCGCGCAGTCGGTGCGCAACATGCGGCGTGCCGTCGATAGCAAGCGCCCCGTCCTCACGACCGGCGCACGACCGTGCTCGTGACCGCCGGGGTGACCCAAAGCGATGCACCAATCTCCGCGTTGGAATTCGGCAGCATTGCCCATCTCGAGGTACGGCCAATCCTTGTCGTCGTTCTTGTCGATGATCTTGATCAGTCCCAGATCTTCGCGCTGTCCCCACCCCAAGGTTTCTCCCTGCACGGTGTGACCATCTTGAAAGATCACTCGGACCCGGCGACCTGGCTCGGTGGAGACGTGCCCGGCGGTCAGAACATAACCGTCGGCGGACACGACCACGCCGCTACCGAACGTCCCTCGGGCGTTGATGGCTACAGTAGCGGGCAGTGCCCGGCGGACAGCCGCGGTGACTTTGGCTTCGATAGCGCGAAGGTCAGCCGCATTCTCAGGGGGCGCAGTACGTTCCTGAGCGCGAGCTGGAGCGGCGGCGGTCAACACGGATAGGAACAGGCAGACAGCAACGACGAGTGGGCGAAGGGGCACGGCTACCTTTCTGGCAGGTCTCCAGCGGGTTCGTTCCATCATAAAGGGGGGATTCAGACCATCCTAGCATTTTAGTTCGTGGGCACAGTGTCGATACGTTGCCGTGACGGGGGACGTTGGTACAGTTTCGCGTTTTGAGTCAGAATCCGCATCGAGGGCGTGGACCAGGCGTTACTGTAACGCTTACGGGGTGGGTGTGGCCCCAAAACGGATACGCAAGAACGGATACGTCAAGCACGGATCGAGGAGGTGGTGTAGTGGAGGTCCGCCCGCGTGAGACAGTGATTCTGGCCGCCGACTTCGACGCTCTCGTTCGCTGGTACCAAGAGGCCTTGGGGTTTGCGGTCACGCAACGCATCGAGGACGGTTTCCACTACTGTCACATGCAGACCGATTCGGGGATTCGCATCGGGATTGCGGCGGCGCAAGAGATGGGAGTCAAGTCGGTCGACCGCGCGAACAACTCGGTCGTACTGCAGTTGGAAGTCGACGACCTGCGCGAGTTCTTCACGCAAGTGCAGCAGCGAGGCGCCGCGATCACAGGGGGACCCAACTTCAACCAGGCCGACTCGTTTTGGTTCGGCGCGATCGCCGACCCCGAAGGCAACCCCATTTGGGTCGTCGACCAGAACTGTCCTTGACGTGCACTTTGTGCTGCTGCCTGGGATGCATGGGACGAAGGGGCTCTTCGACTGGCTGATCTCTGCGCTGCACGAAGAGCTGGGGGCTGATTTTCGAGTCTCCGTGGTCGACTACCCCAACGACCAGCCGTTGACCATTGAGGCTTTGGTCGATCGCGTCCAGCGAGCGGCTCCAACCGAACCCTATGTGCTGGTAGCCGAGTCGTTCTCGGGTCCGGTAGCGCTCCTGCACGCTGCCCAGGAGGCAAAACAGCTCCAAGCTGTCGTGTTGGTCGCAACGTTCGCGTCGAACCCGCTGCCGTGGTGGCTGCGCTGGGTACGCCTCATCATTTGCCCTGTGTTGTTTCGGCGGCCAGCCCCGCTGTGGTTGCTGCGTTGGTGGTTGACCAGCGACGCTCAGCTTGCCATCGCCACGCAACAAGCGTTGCGCGCTGTACGACCGGAGGTGCTGGCGCAACGGGCGCGGCTGACGTTGACGTTGGACGTACGGTCGCAGCTTGCCGAGATCGGTGTACCGGTGTTGTACCTGCACGGCGCCTGCGACCGTCTCTTGCGTGACCGTGGTCTCGCGCAGCTGCGGGGCGTGCGGCAACTGTCCGCAATCACTCTCGAAGACGGGCCGCATCTACTGTTGCAGGCTTTGCCCGCGCGTTGCGCTCGTGAGATTCGTGGATTCCTACTGCGTTGACGTTGCCGTGTTGGATGGTGTTGCTGTTCGACCGTGGCGATCGCGTCGCAGAAGTAGTGCGCAGACAACGATGAGGGCGATCCCGGAGAGCAAGAAGCCATTACGTTGGCTACGAGGCTGGAACTCGAGGGTTACGGTGTGTTCCCCGGCCGGCACGACCACGCCGCGTAGCACATGGTTCACGCGGTGAACGACTGCCGGCTTGTCATCGACCGTGGCGATCCAGCCTGGGTAATGTATGTCGCTGATCACCAGCAGCGCAGTCGTGTCTGACTGCGTCGCGACTCGCTGCCGCAAGGAGTCTAGTTCAGCGATGGTGACGCGGTGATCTGCGTCCGGTAAGCCCAAGGTCGTTGGTAGTGGCGCCGCGACGATTGCTTGTAACTCCGGATCGAAGGCGGTGCCGTCAGGCCATCGGGAGCTGCGGAGCGTTTCGATCGCCGTTGCATCGTCGAGGACCGTCGCGTCGTAGGCCAGCCAGGCTCGCGGGCGGGCTCGTAGGTTTTCAAAGACCACGCTGGCCGTCAGCGAGGCTGATAGATCATCGCGTTTCTGAAAACGTGTCGATGCGCTGCAGCGATCCTCTAGGACGGTGGGCAAGAGGATGTAGCGGCTGGACAAGATGTCGAGCGTGGCATCTTCGTCCCTGAGGATCGCGGGCTGTATGACTCCAGCGAGATCGATGCCGGTCAGTTCCGCGTAACGTCGTAGGCGCAGCGGGTTGAAGCCGTTCGTGCTCGGCAGGTTCCACAGTCGAGTACGATTCGGCGTGCCGTTCTCGAGCGGCTGTCGAGTACCGAGAAGCGGCGTGCAGCGCATGTTCGTGGTTGCGAGCTGCTGTTTCAGTTCGGCGACGAGCGGCGGTGGCGCGGTCGCCGCTACCGGCACCGGGCGCCGCCATTCCGCGAAGTAGGCCACGCTGACGAGGTCTACGAACACGAGCGCGATCAGCGCGGCTGTGCGACGTCGGTCCGGCTGCGCGCCCCACCAGCGGATCGCGATCGCGAGCAGCGCAAACAGGAGCAGTGGCGCAGCGATTGCCAACAAGGATGGATCGCTGATCAGCCAGACGGCCAGCGTCGTAATGCCGACTACGGCCGCGGCGCAGAACAGGCTGCGCTGGATGGCGCGTTGGCGGCGGGCGGTGGTCATCACGCGCAGGTGGGCGAACGCGATTCCTGCTGCGATCGACAGGCCTGCGCTCCACTCGATAAGGTGTCGCGCCGGCGCCCGAAACTTTTGGAAGCCCGGAACGTGATAGAGCCCGGCTCCGACGAACGAGTTGCCCAGTGCTAGTGCGACGCCGATCACCGACAGCCCAACGCAACACCAAAAAAGCGGATCTCGAGTCGGTCGAGCCGCGTAAGCGAGTACGGCGAGTAGCGGCAGTAAGCCGGCATAGCCCGACAGCTCCTCGAAGCTCCACGCGCCCGTGTACTGCTGTAGAGGGTTTCCAAATGATAACGGCGCGACCAGCATCGGCAGTTGTTGGACGGGAAGAGCGAAGGAGCCGAACTCAGCGAAAGACAGCTGTTGCCGCACGGCGTGGGTCGTGAGCTCGAGTAACGGCAACAGCTGCACCGAGAACAAGGCCACGCCCAGTAACGTGCCGCAGGTCGTGGCGGCGAGGAAACGGAGTGTCCGTGGCGCGGCGGCGCGAGCGAGCACGACGCATACGATCGCGACGAAGGTCAGCGCGTAGAGCTGGATCTGAGGGTGTCCTGCGAGCAGCAACGCAGCCGTGAATCCAGACAGAGCTGCGGTCCCGCGGGCAAGGCTGCGGTCTGCGGCCGCCGCGCGCTGCAGTCCCTGGACCGCAATCAGCAGCCACGGTAGCCAAGCGGCCGCATGCACGATCGTCACGTGGCGCAGGTGTCCGATCAGAAAGCCACCCAGCGAGAACGTCAATGCGCTGAAAGTGGCCGCGGAATGCGAGCCGGTTTGACGATGGACGAAGACATGCATACCGCCGGCCGCGATCGCGTAGCCAGCGACGACGAACGCATTCCACGAACCGAGGAGACGCAGGAAAAGCCAAGCCGGTGGATACCAAGTCAGTTCCTGGGGGTCTGCGAACGTGGGGTATCCACAGAAGAGATATGGACTCCACCCCTTGTCAGGAGACAGCAGGCTCGGATAGTAGTTGTCGATGCCGTCGGCCGGGGCGAGGAGGCCGGTCGCGATGGTCGGCAGGAAAACAACCTCGGCGACATGGAGCGCGTCCGCCTGTTGCGGACCCCTCATCGGCGGCACATTCGCAACGCTTGGTCTGTGGCGCTTCGGGTACTGGGCGTTCGCCGTCCAGGCCGCA
>JBCCHQ010000235.1:0-5381 GCA_039028735.1 Planctomycetota bacterium
CCGGCAAGCACGCACGGAATCGACTGGGCGTTGAACATGTAGCCCAAAAGCGCGACCGCGTCGACGAGGTTGATCGCGCCGTCGGCGTCGATATCGCCGCGGACGAAGTCACTCGTAGGACAACCGATAGGAGTGATTTGGAAGTTGTCCAAGGCCGCCTCGGTGATCGAACCGGGGGACACGTCGTTGACCGCGAAGCGGAACACGACTTCATCGGTCGGAGTCACGAAGTCCCCCAGGTTGAACGAGTAGTGGCGCCATTGACCCGCTTCATGCTCGAATTGGACCGGGAAGCCCGAGAACGACGAGCCGCCGTTGGTCGAGATCGCGACACCCATTCGGTCGTTGCCTGGCGAATAGTTGTTCGACGAGATCACGCTGATGAACCAGTAGTCGAACTCGATCAGCGCATCGGTACCAGCGAGATCATACGTCGGCGAGTACAGCAGCGTTGGTCCGCCGTCGACGTCCGTCGACGCGGCAGGGCCACCGATCGCACCGTTCTGCGTCATCATGCAGAAGGCCTCTGGAGCCGGCCCGGCGTCACTGTTGGGAGCCGCGGGCTGCCCTTGCACGGTCGTGCCGTTCGGAACGCCATGTCCCCAGGCGCCAGTGATCAAGTTCGGGGTGTTCGCCACCGTCCAGCCGTTGAGCCCAGACTCAAAGTTCTCGTACACGGTGACCGTGCCAACGGTCGCATAGCTCAGCCGGTACTTGTCAGCACCCGACGCTGGATCGCTGTAGGTCTGGCCGTTGTCGAGACCGCTGGTCAGGAAGTAGTCGTAGACGGTCCCACAAGCTGCGCCGGGGAACGTGAACTCGAAGTTGCCGCCACCGATGTCGGTCAGCGGAACTTGTTGGTACGGCCCTTGGTTCAGCGAGTAGTTGAGCATATGGGTGTCCGGTACCAGTTGGCCACCGAGGGGTGTCAGCTGCACCTGAATCGTTACGGGTTGTCCCGGTGGTACCAAGGACGGTTGGCCGTTTGGATACGCGAAGTCGACACCGATTGGCGGATCGTTGATCCAGATTCGAGTACCGGTGCAGGTACCGACGATCATGTCGAGCCAGCCATCTGCGTTCAGGTCGAATACTGCCACGTCGTGCACCCCTTGCGGCGTCCACGGTTGCGCGCCTGCAACATCGTTGAGCGTGTTCAACGGCGGGTTGGCTAGGTTGCGAAACAGCTTCATGCGGCGGTTGCAGCCAGGAATGTCGACGTCGACGTCGGTCACGATCACGTCGTTCCAGCCGTCGTTGTCGAGGTCTGCGATCACCGAGTTGCCGCCGAACTCGCTCGTCGAGCCTTGCAGGTTGAACGAGTCATCCGTGCCGTCGTTGTCGACGTCGAAACTCGCTTGGCCGCCGACGGTGCCTTGGTTGAACATGATTCGGTCTTCGAAATCATCGACGATGACCAGATCGTTCTTGCCGTCGTTGTTGAGATCGCCCGCGGACACGAAGTACGCGGCGAGATTGTAGACCTCATCGTGTTGATCGAAGACGTGCGTGGTGCTGTTGGCGTACGAGATCGCAACGAAGCGTGGATCTTGGAGTGAACTCTGCTTGATCAAGTCAGCAACGCCGTCACCGTTCATGTCAGCTGTTGTGACCGACGCGCTGAACGTCGACTGATAGAAGGGCTGCGCGGCTGCCGCCGTCGGCTGCAGCATGTTCGGGAACATCGTAGTTGTCTGGTCGACGAACGCGGTTCCTGTGTTGATGAGGCAGCGATCGTTGTAGTCGTGTAGCATCGGCACGGGCGTCCCAGCCCCTTGCGCGTCGTAATCGCCGAAGTACAGGTCTGGGAGGCCGTCCGTGTTGACATCGGCAACCGCAACGGCGCAAAAGCGCGGCGAAGAGTTCGGGACGGGGGTGGCGGCAGAGAGGTCCGGGATCCAGGCGCCTTGGCGTTGGAAGCCCAGCCAGTCGCCGGTCGTAGGGTCGTCCCCGAGGTTGATGTAGACGCGGGGCATCTTGATGTGGACCGGTTGGTTGTCTGCCAACGTCACGGCGGTAGCCATGTCGAGCCAGCCGTCGCCATTGAGATCGTGGAGGACCACGTCGCGATCGTTGGTCGCCGTCAGGAAGCCCTGATCCCCAGCGACGTCGGAGGCGGACGCATACAATGCCGTGCGGTCAACGAGCACGCCATCGATCGGATGTCCTTCGGCAATGCCTTCGTTCATGAACAGGACGTTGGCGCGGGCGCCCGGTGTCGTGAACGGCTCTTTGCGCACGCAGACGACATCGATGTCACCGTCCTGGTCGACGTCGCCCCAGGCGTAGTCCTTCTCCTGGTTGTCGGCGACTGAGAGGCCCGGAGTGCCGACGAGTCGCGAAGAAGTTTCGTCGACGAACTCGACCCACTGTTGGGCGTTTACAGTCGTCACACCGAGAAGTGCGAAGACCAGAATCCATGCGTTTCGACAAAGTTGGCGAGTACCCATCGATAGCACCGTCACCCTCTCTCCCATTGCGTGCACAGTGGAACATTGTCTGCGCCGGCTCGCAGAGCCACGACGCTGTTGCCCGACACTATTGTAGCGCTACCGTTCGAACTCCGATTCCGGACCGCGACGGCAAATGTCGTAAGTCGATCGGCAACGCAGTTCTGACGGCAGCTTTGCAGTCCCGGCAGTCTACCTGGTTCCGTGTTGGAGCCAAAGCGATCCGGTCCCAAGCTACGCCGGGTACCGTAAAGTGTTTGTTGTTTTCTAGTTGTGAGGACTACGCGCGGGTGCGCTGAGCCCAGAGGCCGGTGATCCGTGAAACGACGTAGATCACGATGCCTAGGCCAGTTAGGCCCCATGAGACGGCTGTGGTTTGGGGTGTCGTGCCCCCGTCGGTGCCGTAGGCGAAGTATCCTTGCAGCGCGGCCCCGACCAGAACCAGCCCGAGCCCGATCCACATGCCGCGCTTCCAGAGGGGGGAGGTAGAGTTCGTCGTCGTCGGTGCGGACTCGTCGGTTGGATCAGGATTCGCCATTGCCGTCCTCCGCTCCGCGCCTTCGCATTACCCCTCCACGTCCAACGCCGACAGCCGAAGATCGGCCTCTTCGCCCTCGCCACCAGGGACGCTATCGGAGCCATACGATACGAACACTGGCTCGCCGTCGATACCGGTCTCCACTAGATATGGCTGGTAGGTCCAGGGATCGTCGGGAATCTGCGACAGGCACGGCTCGCCGCCCGGGCCGAGTGTCGGGGAAGTCAGTTCTTCAAATGACGCCGGCCAGCGTTGTTGGACTCGTCGAAACTCCAAGCATGCGTGCGCGAGCGCTCGCATGTCGTTCTGGGCCATCAAAGCGCGGGGTCGCCGGTGTCCTTGATAGCAACCCGCGACCACGAAGTGGAGCACAAGGATTAGGCCTGCTATCTGGATCGTTGCGCCGCGCACTCGAGTCTCCCGTCAAGCTTGGCCGTGCCCGCGTCTGTTCGCAGCCACCAGAAGGCGCGAAGGTGCGCGACGTGTCGCGGAGGCTAGTATCGCAACCCGAGCCGGCTCGAAGCGATGAAAAAACCCTCGCAACTGCGAGGCAGCCACGAGGGTTTGATTTTGGAGGCGGCACCCGGACTCGAACCGGGGATGACGATTTTGCAAACCGTTGCCTTAGCCACTTGGCTATGCCGCCTGTATTGGCGTATTTGCAGTAGGCAGCCCGGGATAGTAGGACCCAACTTTTGAGGCGTCAACTGGATGTTACCAGTTGGGGCTCCATTTCATCGCTCCGCTGCCCGTTTCATCGATCGACCTGGCAAGCTGGGCGACGGTCCCAACGGGCAGGTGCGGAGTGACTCGGCGAAGCGACCGCCGGGTACGCGACTGCACCGATCCGCGGCAGGCGGACCTGCAGGCACAAAGTCGACGCCGTACTGGGGGCACGGATGGCTGTCAGTGGCGCGGAATTGACTACCCCCGGCACGGACCGGATGAGACGCTGGCCCAAGCACAAGGGCTCGATGCCGGCGCGAAGAACAACACCCCACGGCGTGCGTGAATCGGCGCAGGCGCAGCGACGTTTCGTCGCTGCCGCGTCGCGGTCGCTGGTAGTGCACGAACAGGGAGGCTCGATGGCGAAACAGAAGCGGGCTCGCGCTGGTTACTGGGTTGCAAGAGTGGCCATCGCCGCCGCGTCATTTCTCATCGCTGTCCTACTGACCGCAGTTGCTGTTGCCGAGGAAGACCTACCGCACCTCGTCGCCGGCACGGTGGTGACCGGTGACATCACGGCGACCGATCCCGAGGTGCACACGCCAACACTCGACGACCCCAAGTCCTATGGGGGTTCCGGCAAGCTGACGCGCGGGAAGACTTACACCGTCGAGGTGACCGAAACTGGCGTTTATCGTATCGAGCTGCGTTCGTATCTCTTCGACGCCTACCTGGTGCTGCGCGATGTCGAAGGCAAGGTGATCGCCGAAGATGACGATGCGTTGATCGGTACGCAGGCTCGTATTGTCTGCGAACTCGCAACGGGAGGCACGTATCGCGTCGACGCGTGCGCGCTACGCGAGGGTACCGGCCCTCTCGAGCTGTCGTTGCTGTCAGGAGTCCCAGCGAAGCTGACGCGCAAGGAGCGTCAGGATCTGGAACTCTCCGAAGCGATGCGGACCGTGGAGGAACAAGAACGCGTTTTGGGCGCTGACTCTGAACGGTTGGCGACGAGCCTCAATGCGCTCGGCATGCTGTACTACCGTCGAGGTGAGCACAGCTTGTGTGAGCGCGCTTTTACGCGAGCGCTGGCGATCCGGGAAAAGGTGCTGGGCGCGGAGCACCCGAACGTGGCGACAAGCCTGAACAATTTGGCGACCCTGCTCGAAGCGCAGGTGAAGTACGGCGAGGCGCGGCCGTTGTACGAACGTGCGCTGGCGATCAAGGAAAAGGTGCTGGGCCTTGAGCACCCGTCCGTGGCGAGAAGCCTGAACAACCTAGGGCTGCTACTCGTGCGGCAGGGAGAGTACGACGAGGCGCGGCGGTTGTACGACCGAGCGCTGGCGATCCGGGAGAAGGTGCTGGGCGCGGAGCACCCGAACGTGGCGACAAGCCTGCACAACCTGGCGATGCTGCTCCAGGAGGAGGGGAAGTACGACGAGGCGCGGCGGCTGTACGAACGTGCGCTGGCGATCCGGGAGAAGGTGCTGGGCGCGGAGCACCCGAACGTGGCGAGAAGCCTGAGCAATCTGGCGGTACTGCTCGAGGCGCTAGGGAAGTACGACGAGGCGCGGCGGCTGTACGAACGTGCACTTACGATCAAGGAAAAGGCGCTGGGCCCGGAGCACCCGTCCGTGGCGACAAGCCTGAACAACCTGGCGGTGCTGCTCGCGGGACAGGGAGAATACGACGAAGCGCGGCGGTTGTACGAACGTGCGCAAGCGATC
>JBCCHQ010000236.1:0-5113 GCA_039028735.1 Planctomycetota bacterium
CCCACATCGAACCTCGTGATCACGCCAAAGCCCACCCCGACGGACATCCCGGCCTCGGCGACCCACTCGAAGAGAGTGGCGCCAGCACCGACTAGCCCGCGCCTCAGAAGCGGTCGTGTACCATCACATCGCTCAGCGGCAACTGCCCGGGCTTCGGCCAGGCTGGCTTCACGGCCTTGCCGATCGTGATCATGAAGCCAATCACGTGATCCTCAGGCAGGCGAATCAGCTTTGCCACCTGTTCGGGATCGAAGCCAATCATCGGGCACGAATCGAGGCCCATCGCCTTCGCCGCCAGCATGATGGTCTGCCCCGCGATACCACACGAGCGCATCGCTTCGTCGCGCTGCAGTTCGTCTTTACCTTCGTAGAATGGCCCCATCCACGGCACCAGAATGTCTTGCACCTCCTGCGGCGTGTTGCGCCAGTAGCGTTGGGGTTCTTGGGCCCAGGATTTCAGATTCGCAGTCAACAGCAGAACCAGTGAGGCTTCGGTCACCTGCGCTTGATCGTTGGCTGCAGCGCGGACCGCTTTGCGCAACTCCGGATCTTGCACCAACACGAAGCGCCAGTTCTGCATGTTGAAAGACGTCGGCGATTGGATTGCCGCCTCGAACAGCTTCTCGATCTCGGCGTCCGAGAGTCGATGCTGCGGGTCGAAGTGCTTGACCGCACGCCGTGCGTAGATTGCCTCGAAGAGTTCCATCCGAACCACCTCCTGCCAGTTTCATTGCTGGCACCCTTGCTGGGGCGCCCTTGCTACCTGCCGACGACGAGTCGGCAGAAGATAGCAGGCAGTTCGTTGATTCGCTAGGAGCCGGATTCAGCAGCGGACACGTGTCACTACGGACAGTTCACAAAGGTCGCGCAGTCGATGAGGGCCGGCGTCGGGTCCGCGCCACAAACGCTCGGCCCCGGCAACACGGTAGGCGGTGAGCTGAAGAGAGCGTTCAAGACCGCCACCGGGTCCGCCAGGTTCAGGACGTCGTCGTCGTTGGCATCGCAAGCCGACTCGCAACTCAGCGGTGTCGGCGTGCCAATCGGAAACAGATGATTCAAGCCCCGCACCGCGTCGGCCAAGTTGACCGCCCCGTCATCATTGCAGTCGCCCCGGACGAAGTCGCTCAGGATTGGATTAGTGTTCAAGAACGCGACGAGGCCGTTGGGGCCAAAGTTCGGCGCGACGAAGTCGGGTCGCTGGTCGTTGTTGAGATCCGGCGTCGCGAAGCGCCCCAGCGACCAAGAACCCGTCGCGGGGTTGCACGGGGCCGCGAAGTTCCCAGCGCCGTCGCCCAAGTGGATCAACAGCCAGTTCGCGGACGCGACGAAGTCGCCGCCATCGGTGTAGGCAAGATCGAGATTGCCATCGGCATCGAAGTCGGCAAAGCGTGGCCAGTACGGCCCACATACGGCCGTAATCGGAGTGCCGGCGCTATAGCCCCCGGTCGCGGTACTCAAGTGGATCGTCAACGCCTGCCCGCAAACCGTGATCGGGATGAACTGAATCACGGCAAAGTCTCGCACGCCATCGCCGTTGACGTCGGCGCTGCTGAAGCCACCGCTGTAGGCGTTGGTGACCAGCGTCGCCGGCCCGACGCCACCGGACAGTGCACCGTAGTGGATGTTCAAGGATGGCTGTGCGGTTGCGCTCAGGGAGACGCTACCGACTGCGAGATCCAGCGTACCGTTGCCGTCGAAGTCAGCGATCTCAACTTGATCGGGCACCTCTCCAGACACGATATCCAGCGGGTTCGCGAAACCGCCAGCGCCATCGCCTGGGTAGAGGCGGACATGACTGGGACCGGTCAACGCTTGGCGCGTGACGACGAAGTCGAGATTGCCATCGGCAGTGAGATCGCCAACGCTGACATAGGAGCGCTGACTACCAACGTTGAGATCCAGAGCAACGGTGAAAACGCCACTGCTACTTCCGGTCGCAAGAACAACGTTCGAGCCCGTCGTGCCGATCAGCAGATCGAGAAAGCCGTCGCCGTTGAAGTCGCCCGTATCCACGTTCAGCGGCATGTACCCCGGGTCGAACGGCACTGGCACCGTAAAACTGCCAGCCCCATCGCCATAGATCAGCTGCAACGGCTGCGTCAGTGGTACCGTCAAAAGGACGTCGGCAAAGCCGTCCTGGTTGTAGTCATCGCAAGACAACGAACCGAAGTTCGAGCCCACGGTCGCTTGCCCCGACTGCGCCAACTGGAAACCGACACACGGCTGCGCACGACCCACCGTTCCCATTGCGGGCAGGAACAACACGACACAGAACAAGACTCTGATGATTGGCATGGACACGGTGACCTCCTGGATCAACTTGCAGGACACGGCTCCGGCGCGCTTGCTCGAAACAGACGAGTGCCAAAGAACGAGTGCCAAAGAACGAGTGCCCGCGGACGAGTGCCCGTTCTTCGAAACACAACCGTTCCAGGATACCACGCGCATGGCCTACTTGTGAGGATCGAGAAGCGGCTCTCGCTGTGACCCTGAGAAGCTCCCCCGAACCGGCCTTTTTGCAGAAAAGGCTTGCCTGAGATCACTTTGGTGAGATCATTCGCCCCCGAATCTGCTCTCGCGCGCCAAATTCGACACTTTCGCTGCAGCGCTTTGAGACCAGATGCGTCTAACAGCGCGCGTCGTCCAATCTCGTGCAATAGGCAGTCTCGTGCAATAGGCGCGCCGGGCAACATGGCAACAACACAAGCAGTAGCCAGTCAGTCACCAGGAACCAAGAGACTGAACCGGCGAGCTTTCGCAGAATCTGGTTGCGGGAGCCAACAACAGCGCGAAATCGTCGTAAAGATTGTCGCCGCGGGTGGCGATAATCACCGTGGCAATACTCGCCGGCATGCTCGCCGGCGCCAAGAACAGGGCGGCTGGTAGGAACCAGCCACGCAAGACCACATTCGAACCGCCTCCGGAAAGGAGATGCACCATGATTTTTGCTCGAACGAACACGACCGGCCTGGTCCTCGATTGCGTCTCCTCGCCGTTGCTCCCGTCCCCGTATGCGTTGCTATCGCAGCAACAGCCGAATCCGGGGCTCGGAGCCATGTCACTACCGACCGAACGGGTCGGCGCTCTCGGTGACGAGCTGTCGCACGCAGCGCTGCGAATGCGCTGTAGCGGCCACAGCTAGCGGATCCGAGGCGCGTCTAGCGCTTTCTAGCGCGACCACGTCGCTCCCAATCTATCGACTGACATTTCGTACCAGCACTCTGTCGTGCTGCATGCATCACACTCTCTGAGTTCGCTCGTTGCGATCTCAGTGTTTTCGGCGAGCTCAGTGTTTTCGGCGAGCTCAGGCGAGCCCGCCTAGGTCCGTTTTGCACTCCGGAAAGGAGCAAACACATGTTTCGGAAAACTTCGATCGGCCAACCAGCCGCCTATGTCACTCGAGGCCGTGCACTTCGAGCGTTCAGTTTCGGCTGTACCCGCTGGGTACGGTTCAAGGAGAGGTCATGGAATCGCAAAACAAGCTGACTCAAGCGTCACGGAGGAATTCGATGAAGTTGTTACGCAACCCCACTCGTCTCAGCGTCGCGTTTCGCGCTGTCTGCTCGATGCTACGCGGTTCCGGTGCGAACACTCCGGCAACCGCCTTCTACTACCCCCTTGAGCGCGAGCAGTTTCTGCGTCAGGTCGCAGAAGAACGGTGCCGTGCCGCCGACCAGTGGGCCTAGTCCAACTGGAGGCGTTCGTTGAAGCATTCTAACGCGCTCCGCCGCCGTCGGGCGGCGGAGCGACTCTTACTCGATCACCGACAGCTGCAGCGTCACCCGCTCGTTGCCACGAACGACCTCGATCGGTACTGTTTCGCCAACTTTGCGCGTCAGCCGAAACCAGGCGTGAAAGTGGTCGTGGGTCGTAAAGTCGCGCTTGCCGGCGACGGCTACGACGACATCACCCTTGCGTAAACCCGCCTCGCGTGCGGCAAGCCCACGCCGTTTCAGGTGCCCCCACGTCACGAGGTAGCCGACCTCGAACGCAAAGTCCCCAGCGGCGATGGACAGTCGCTTGCGCACATCTTCCGACACTGCCTTGCCGCCGAAACCCGGCGAGGGTTGCAAGTCCCACTTCGACGGTCGCCACGAAAACGTCAACGGCGAACCGATTTTCCAGTCTTTTGACAGAACAAGCTTCACGGTTTGTCGCGCGTTGCGACGCTTGATCTCGACGACGAGTTCCGTGGCGGCGTGGGGAGCACGATGGAGCGCCATTTGAACGTCACTGTAGCTAGCGATCGGCACGCTCCCGATCCGTAGCAACTGATCTCCAGCCCGTAGCTCGGCCACGGCGGCAGGTGACGTCGGGAACACGGAACGGATGCGGTTCTGCTCGGCCGCGACGAGCTCGATGCCGATCTGCTCGGGTGTGGGGTAGATCCAGATGTCGCGCGGCTGCCACTTACCGTTCTTCTTGGCCTCCTCACGAAGAGCAGGCTGCAAACTGTGGCAGTGCACACAATCGATCTTCTTGCCCTTGGTCCGCTCCTTGAACGGCTCGACGTCCATGATCGTGCGCGACGGAGGCAGCTTCGGAGGCGCCGGCTTGGCTTGGTAGAGCGCGTGTTCGACCAAAGTCATCCGCATGACTCGCGTCAGGGACGGCAGCGACATCCAGCCCATCGGATCCTTGTGGTCGCGACCTCCATAGCGGTGATAGGTGGTCCCGTCAGCGTTCATCAGCAGGATCGCGAACGTCAGGTCGTAGTCGAAGACGTAGCGCGAGAGATCGACGTCGCGCATGTTGGTCACGCGGACGCAGACGAAGTCGTGCAACAGCCGCGCGAGATCAGCGGGTGGACGAGCAACCTGCTCATCCATGGACTGGCAGCCCGGTCACGACTCTCATGTAAAGACGATGAAGAGCGGCTTGCCACTCTTCGCGGCTGCGAGCCGCGCACTTTCGAGATCCTTGCGCCACTCCGGCGCAGCGGCTGGTTCGGCAGCGAGGCCACAGGCGACCACAACGGCAAAGACCCAATGCATCGATTTCCCCTCTCATTGCGGACGAATCCGTTCAGACACGTCGTGTTGTACCCGGGGAAGTCGCGCAAGGGTAGCTGGTGGGGACCGAAGAAAAGGAAAGCTTCGGCCTTCGCTAGGGG
>JBCCHQ010000237.1:0-5013 GCA_039028735.1 Planctomycetota bacterium
CACGAGACCCGATAGCATTTCGCCGACGGTGAAGGAGGACTCTTGGCCAAGGCGCCCAAACCAGACGGCGAACGCGGTGTTTTCATCGATCGCGACGGTGTCATCAACGAGTATCGATCGGACTACGTCCGCGTGCGCGAAGACTTCGCGTACTACGAATTCACGGAGAAGGCTTTTCGCGTTCTCGGTTTGATCGGTCTTCCTTTGGTGGTCGTAACGAATCAGTCCGGCATCGGTCGCGGCTACACGACGCAGGACGAGGTGGAGTATCTGAACGAGAAACTCCGGCGTGACGCCGCCGCGTGGGATGCGCCGCTCGGCGCCATCGAGTACTGCCCGCACACACCCGATGAAAACTGCCAGTGCCGCAAGCCGGCGCCGGCGATGTTCGAGCGTGCTTCGCGCAAGCTACGGATTCAGTGCGAAGGTTCCTACATGATTGGTGACGCGCCGTCGGACATCCAAGCGGGGCGTTCGTTGGGTATGACGACGATTCGGGTCCGCACCGGACGTGGTGCCGAAGCCGCGCGAGTCACCGAAGATTGGCAAGTAGACGACTTCCTCGCAGCGGCCACGAAGGTCGCGCAACTCGAGGGATTCTTGGAGTAGAGATGCTTAGATATCGGATTGCTGTGGCGCTCTTGGCGTTACTCGTACAGCCGCTGTGGGCGGCTGATGAAGTCAAAGATGACGCTCCCGTATCACTCGATCGAGTGACCAGAATCTTCGACACGAAGAGTGGCGCCGAACTCAACGTGGCACAGCTGGTGGAGCGGCTTGCCGTGGCCGAGGCCGTGTTTCTCGGCGAAACGCACGTCGACGAGGTGACGCATCGCGTCGAGGACGCCGTCTACGCGGGGCTCCTCGAACGCCACGAAGGTCGCGTCGTTCTTGCGATGGAGATGTTCACTCGGGACCAGCAACAGCACCTCGATGCCTACGTTAGCGGGCAGACCGACGAAAAGGCATTTCGTCGCGCAGTCCGCGGCTGGAGCAACTACGCGACGGGCTACCGACCCATGGTCGAGCGCGCGCGAGCCCGTGGCGCGAAGGTGGTCGGGTCGAACTTGCCCCGCAAGATTCAGCGCAAAGTTGGGTTCGGGGGCAAGGAGGCATGGGACGCACTGACTGCCGAAGAGAAGGCCTTGGTGCCGCCGGAACTGCACTCCAACACCGAAGCCTATTGGGAGCGCTTCGCGCGCGCTGTGCGTGGGCACGCTGGGATGATGGGGGAAGGAGCGGCGCGGGTCTACTCTGTGCAGAGTCTCTGGGACAACTGTATGGGGTGGTCGTGCGCGCAAGCGCTCAGCGAGCACCCTGATCATCGAGTGCTGCACATCAATGGGGGCTTTCACACGCTGTATCGAGACGGCACCGCACGGCAGTTTGCATTGCGGGCGCCTGGCAAGCAGATGCTCGTCGTCGACATTAACGCAGTGAGTGACCTTGCTGGCGTGGGTGCAGACCTCGATCCGAAAGCAGCTGACTTCGTCGTTTTCGCGCAACGGCGTGCGCACGGTGTCAACGAGGGAGTCCATGGTGTCTCGACGGTACGGGACCTCGAGTACCGTTTGCACTTGCCTCGTCAACGCACCGGGGATGTCCCGCTGCTCGTCTATCTGGCGGGCGATGGCCTGTCGTCGAAGGACGCTCTGCAGTACTGGCGCACAGCGCTCGGCGATCAGGTGGCTCTCGCGATCGTGGATCACCCGTATCCGCAGCTGGAGACCAATCTGTACCGCAGCGGGCGCTGGTATTGGGACGATCGGTTCAGTTCCGACTTGGGCGCCCTCCACACCGGGGTTGCTCGCCTCTGCGACTACCTACCCCGCTACTACCCGGTCGACGGCAGGCGCATCGTGATTGCCGGTGATGGCAGTGGCGCGACCGTCGCAGTTGCGATTGCCCTGTATCGTGGCGACCTGCCGGCGCAGATCATTGCCACAGAGCCACGTCGCTTCGGCAAGCTGCGCGAACTCGGTCTTCCGGACCCGACGCAAGGTCGCTATCGACACGGTGACGCGTGGGTCGACCTGCAGCTGTTCCTCGGCAGCGATTCGAAGTGGTGGCAGCAAGAAATGGACGACTACCGGAATTCTGGAGTCGGCGTCGCGCTGAATCGGGAGGATCTTCCGTACGACGCGGCGGAAGCAGCCATGCGAAACGCATTGGGTGTCGCAGCGTCGAGTACGCCCAAGGGGCGGACCGGCCAGCTGCTCGTGCTGTTTGAAGAAAGTCGGCTGGCGGGGCACTGGGCGCAGCTGCTGGCGCGCGCCTACCGAGAGAAGGGGGACTCGCCGGCTCGCGTTGTCGGTGTCGGTCAGTGTGAGAATGCCTTTGCGGCCTGGAAGGCCAGTGGCGACGTCGATGAGGTCAAGGTCGTGCCGCTAGGCTTTGCGCCCGAGCAGGGGGCGCTGCCGTTTGCGATGGCTGCCAACAGTGAGGGTGCCCTGGCCGCGGTTCATTTCGCCGACGCACGGGCGCTCCCTCTGTGCCCGGGACCGTTCGGGGGGACGACGGTTGTCGTCGTGCCGGAGGCTGCCACAGCCGATGAATGGGCGCAGTGGCAACAGCTGGAAGCAGACGACGTCCTGAAGCTGCGCAGTCGCTTTGCCCGTCTGAAAGTCGCGCGCCCGAGCGGAGATCGGGGACTCGAGGTCGTGCTGCAAGAGCTGGTGGATGCCGGCAAATCGAATGTTTTGATCGTGCCGGCCCTCTATCACGCCGAAGCAGATTTGATGCTCTCGCTGCAGGCCGAAACGGTACGGCAGCAGGACGCCCTTCAGATCAACTGGCTACCGGGACTCGGGGGACGTTTGTCGCACCTGGTGGCGACCGCAGCAAAAGAGGGTAACGAGTGACGAATCAGAACGCCGACACGGAAACCGCGCCGGAACCAACCTCAGTCGCGCCCACAGAACCTGAGAAGCGCCCTGGCTTGTTGCGGCGTTTGTACAACTGGGTCCTGCACTGGGCCGACACGCGCTACGGCACGCCGGCACTCGCGGGGATCTCGTTCACGGAGTCGTCGTTCTTTCCGATCCCACCCGATCCGCTGCTCATTGCGCTGGCCATCGGCAAGCGGGAACGATCGCTGTGGTATGCGTTCGTTTGCACGGTGAGTTCTGTATTGGGGGGCTTGCTGGGATACTGGATCGGGGCGTCGCTTTTCGATCTGTTCGGAACCAAGATCATCGAGTTCTACGGCGCCGAGAAGTTGTTTGGCGACTTGCAGGAGGACTTCAAGACCTGGGGCTTCTGGGCGATCCTCGGCGCAGCGCTGACGCCGATGCCGTACAAGGTGTTCACGATTGCCGCTGGCGCTTGTGGTCTGAACCTCTGGACGTTCACGATTGCGTCGGTCGTCGGGCGCGGGGCACGCTTCTTTACGGTCGCGCTATTGATTCGTATCTTTGGTGAGAAGATCCGTGACTTCATCGAACGCCGCTTCGACCTGGTAGCGATCTTGTTCATGATTGCGCTGGTCGGTGGCTTCGTTGTCGTGAAGCTGTTCTTCGGAGGCGATCACTAGTGCTCCCCGAGCCGCTTCACCCTGCTGTCGTACACTTTCCGATCGCGTTCGCGTTCCTCGTGCCTCTGGTCGCAATCACCGCGTTGATCGTCGGCAAACGGTGGCAGGGGCCGGTGCAGCTGTGGTTGTTCGTCGTCGTGTTGCAGGGGCTCGTCTGCACGAGCGCGTTCGTCGCGAACGAAACCGGCGAGGAAGAACGTGTCGTCGTCGAAGACAGCGTAGCTGCAGCTCCCCTCGATGCGCACCAAGAAGCTGGCGATCTCTTCCACGGCGTTGCATGGGGTGTCTTGATCGTTGCTGCGGTCGGCTTGATTCGCAGCAAGTGGCAGCCAGTCGTCCAAGTCGTCGTCGTGATTGGCTGCATCGCCGTTGCGGTGTTGGCGGCGCGGGCTGGCTCGTTGGGTGGGGATCTCGTCTACGAACATGGCGCCGCGGCTCACTACAACAAGTAGCCCGTGGTTTCCTCTAGCCGTTCGCCCGATTCTCCGCAGCCTCATCCAGCGCGCTGCGAAAACCGCGTGCGGCCGCTTCGACATCCGCAGCCGCAATGATCCCCGTGCAGACTGCGATCCGCTGTGCTCCGGCTGCGATCACATCGTGAACATTGTCCAGCTTGACGCTGCCGATCGCGAATCCCGGTAGCGACGTCGCCGTCGCTGCTTGTTGAATGTACTCGAGCCCAACCGCGGCACGGTGTTCCTTGGTCGCGGTCGGGAAGATCGGGCCAACGCCGATGTAGTCAGCGCCATCGCGCTCGGCAGCCGCGGCTTGGTTTGCCGAGTGGGTCGAGACACCGACGATCGTGTCGGGACCGAGGATTCGGCGCACGTCGGCGGGGCGCAGGTCGTCTTGCCCTTGGTGCACCCCATCGGCCTCGCTGAGGCCAGCGATATCGAGGCGGTCGTTGATGATCAGGAGCGCCCCGAGCTCGGCGGTCACGGCGCGCAGATCTCGCGCCAGGGCCAGGAACTCGCGCGCCGGCAGCTCCTTCTCGCGCAGCTGGATGATCTGGGCGCCCCCGGCGATCGCTGCAGCGGTGACGTCGACGATCGGTCCCGCTGCCAGGGCGGTCGTGACGAGCGCGTAGAGGCGCGCATCGGCGAGCTGCTGGCGTGGGGCGAGTAGCCGCACCACGGCCGCCTCTTCCTCGTAGAGGGCGTAGCGGAGGCGCTCGGCGCGCCCAGCGAGCTCTGGGGAGATCATCCGCAGCGCTTCTTCGATCGAGCGGCTGGCCTGCGACGCGCGCGCTGCATTCGCTGCGAGCAGGTCGCGCAGGTCAGTGCGGTGTGGGTCGTGGTCACTCGTGTCGGGATGCCCCGGGTCTCCAGGCGTATCGCGGAGCAGGGCCAAGGGTGGCCGTTCTTTCTCGACGGCGCCCCGGAGCTCGCGGACCGTACCTCGGAGCTGCTTCCAGCGGCGCGCGGCCGGGGGCAGAGCGAGAGTGAAGCGGAGCTGGTCCTCAACCGTTCGCAGCGCTTCGG
>JBCCHQ010000238.1:0-4804 GCA_039028735.1 Planctomycetota bacterium
CAGCGCCAACGGCGGATCGCACGGGATCGGGTTGACGAAGAGTTCCCAGCGCGGCAACGCCCCAGCTTCCCCGAACAGAGGATCTGCGACCAACAGCTGCCAATCGCCCGCCAATGCCTGACCGTCGAAGTCGGCCAACGTGCCAGGGCCGACCGGCTCGTAGCCGAAACCGTCACAGAACGTCGGTCCGGGGTCATCGAAACGCACATCCAGGTCTGCACCGAAAAACGTCCCTTGTACCGCTAGCCCGACCGTTGTTCCCGCCGGCGACGTGACGTCGAACGCCAACTGTTCTACGGCCGGATGCTCGATGACGACATGCACATCGACATCCTGAATCTCATCGACGTTCGTAGCCGGTACCGAGATCGGCGCGGTGACGCCGGTCAGTTCGTTGTCAGGAATCGGTAGCGGGACCACAAACCGCAATGCCCACTCCTTCAGCGCGCCGACCATGCTATTGAGCGTGCCGTCGGTAATCGTCAGCAGCCACGCGCCGTTTGCAGGCTGGCCAGCAAAGTCAGACAAAGATCCCGGGCCGCTGGGCTGCATCCGCTCCGGCGTCAGCGGTTCAGACACTGCAAACGGGGCACCATGCGCACGACCATCATCGTCGTAGATCGTTCGGACGTCTGCCAAAGCCAACGCGTTTGCACTCTGCAAAGTCACAGACGTTCCCAGAGGACTGGACACCACCAGCTCGAGGTCACCGACGAAGGGGTGTGCGATGTCCACGAACACATCCATGTCACCGACCGTCGCAACACCAGACACCGTGATCGAGTCGGTTGTCGGTGGGAGCGCGTCAGAAATCAGCGCAACCGGAGCGCTCGCGAACACGTCTGCCTGCTCGAACCGCAACGTGTAGCCACCCAGACCGGGCTGGTGACAATCCACGGTGGGTGGCGGGCACGGGCCGCAATCGATCCCTTCGGTGTAGTTCACATCGATTCGGTAGTGCACGTCTGGCGCGCCGAGTGCGGCCAAGTCCGTAGGAATCTGGACGCCGCACGCTGCCGCAGAGAAGTAGCTGGGGCCGGATTGGCCATTGTCATTGGCCCCGAGCACGAACAGATGCCCGTCGGCTTGTCCATCCAGCGCTTCGACTTCGACGACCAAAGTCGACTGACACGAAATCCCGGCAGGCGTGAACAAGTTGGCAGTAAACGATGCCAGCGTCAGCGCTGGCACATCGAACGTCTCAGCGTGCAGCAGCGAAAGCCCCGTGGGCGGCCCGATCGTGAACGGCGTTGGGTCTTGATAGATTCGAACTCGTACCGGAAGAGTTGTAAATCCTGGTCCCGGCACTGAGGATTCGACACCGAACGTCACCGACGCCACGTTGATCTGTGACTGGATCCCAAAGTCACACAGCGTGTAGCTGCGCCAATACGAAGTCGCAAAGTGCCCCGACGCGTCCGAGCAATCAAACGACGCACCAGTCTCGATGGTCGTATCGGTCGAGTGGCTGAGTACCGGCATCCCGACGGACAGCTCGACACTCTCTGTCACCGGAAACGCACTCGTGAGGTTGGCCAAGCTCAACTCGATGAACACGGTCGGCGTGCCCAGCGTCGCGCAATAGGAAATCGTCGTCGGAGAAGTCGTCACATGCTCGTAGGTCGCGACTTCGAGCTCGAGTCCGACCCCTGGACTCAGAGTGAAAACACTGAAAGCATCGACAATGACTCCGACCGTATAGCCGTCCCCCGGACTCGGCGTGGTATCGAGTACCCGAAAGTCGACAGGGCCACCGTTCTGCGCGGTCAATAGCGCGGCCCCGGGGGCGACTCCAGTTAGCGTCACCGCACTGGCGTCGTGGCAGACGCCATAGGACCAACTCCTCAACGACAGCGGCGCGCCAAGAGCTCCGGATGTCATGTCGAGTAGATTGGCGACGTCGGAGGTCGTCCCCGCGGTCGTGCCCTCAAAATACAAGCGATAGCGATCATCGACCTGCGCAGAGACGCTGCTGCTCAGAAGGCCGATGGTCAAAAGCAACGACAGTGCGAGCGGGGTTCGCGACGTGGTCATGTGATCTCCTCAAGAATCTGAGCCCGGATCTATGATGCCGCTATTGGAGCCGGAAGCCAGCGCTGTTGCTTCCGGGATTCCCCTGAGCCACGCCCGAAAAACTGCCGAAGCGTCACCGCCACGTGCCCCGGCCGCAGGAGAATCTTCAGGGGCGCCATCCCCGCACAGCACGGCGCAACTTTGGCGCCGCCGAGTCCCGAGGGCCATCTGCGAGAAACTGCGCTGGCTCATGATTCAAGACGCGCACGCTTTGGACAGCACCCACATCCGACAAGTAGACCACCCGCTGCCCTTGGCCCAGCGCGATCTCCTGATCTCCGATCGTCAGCACCATGTGCGCGATCGAAAACTGGATATCGTAGTGCCCGTGCGACTGCACCAAGCAAGTCGTCACACCGCCTTCGGTGTTCCGCGAAAACCGCAGGTATTTGCCCCCGCCCGAGCTCCGTGAACGGCCGCCCATCGACGCCGGTCGATCGGTATCGATCGGCAGCGAGCTTCGGCCAACTCCGCCACGGGGATTCCAACCTTCGATCGCCAGACGCACGTCTCCAATATCGATCAGCGCTGCCCCATGCGCGCCGTACCGACGTGTGAAGGCCTTTACTTGCGAGTACTTGCGTCCTGGATTCGTACTTGACTCACCGTCCGGCGCGACCGTGAAACCGGTATCGAACGGCAGGGCCGCGATCGCGTCGGCGTCGTACGGCGCGGCGGCCCAGTGCTGCCCAACGATCAGATACCAAGCCGCACCAGCCGCAAGGAGCAGCAGCACGATCCCGATCGCGAACGTCTCACGGTGTTTTCTGGGTGCCACGGTCACTGCGTGCCTCTGGTTCGTCACGGTTGGGGTCACTGGGCGAGCGCCGCTGCAACAACACAGCCTTCTTGTTCAGGTTCGTGATCTTGTCGATGGCTCCTTGCGCCGTGACGTGCACGACGGTGTTGCCCTGCCCCAATGACACCGCCTGTCCAGCAATGTTGAGCTGCATCTTCTGCACCGTGAACGTCACGTTCGGGCTCCCCGGAGCAGTTGCAGTGCATGTCACGACCCCCCCTTGCTCGGCAGTCGCAAAGGAAAAGCTACCGGAACCGGTCATACCAGAGCTCGACGCGGCTGGATCGGACGGGCGATCGGTATCTACCTGAACCGCAGATCGACCCTGACTACCGCGCGGGTGCCAGCCAGCGATGGCGATGCGAACGTCGCCGATATCGATCAACGCCGCACCGTGCGCCCCATGCGTGTGGGTGGTTGCCTCTACCGCCCAGTGATAGCGCATTGGGCCACCATCTTTGCGGGTCTGCCCCGCATCGACGACACGAAACACGGTCTGGAACGGGACCGCTTCGATCTTCTTCTGGTCGTAGGGCATCGGCAGCAGATTGCGCCCACCAGAGAACCAGAAGATCGGCAAACCAATCAGTGCCACGACCAGCACGATGAAGATCAAGGGTCTCATCCGTCGCCCTCCGCTACTTCGTAATGCAGATCCCGCAGTTGTTGCAGTTGGGGATCAACGGGGGCAATCCCATCTTCTCGCGCATCCCCAAGAGTTTCTGCACCTCTTGCGGCGGCAGCGTCCGGACCTTCCCCAGCTGCTTGGCGTGGAGCGTGATCTTGGCCGTGTGCTCGACCTTGTCGAGCTTGTGGAACGCGTGCGTGATCGTGTCGGCAACGGTTACGGTGCCGTGCCGGTCCAATATCAACGCGTCGCGACTTGGGATCATCTCGCCGACCAGCGCCGCAGTCGCTTCCGTCGTCGGGGTCGTGTAGTCGAGCGTCGGGATGGTGCCAAGTCCGACGACGACTTCAGGCAGCACACAGCCAGCGAGGCTCTCACCGGCAATACTGAAACCCAGCGTGATCGGCGGATGTGCGTGCAGTACGGCATGGACGTCCGCGCGCGCCTCGTACACGACGACGTGCATCCGATACTCAGACGACGGGCGGTGCGCTTCGCCTGGTAGCGGCTCCCCGGACAGCGTGACTCGCACGATATCGTCAGTGGTCAACTCACCGAGACAAACCCCAGAGCGCGTGATCAGTAAGCGGTCGGTGCCCAGGCGGTGGCTGAGATTGCCATCGGTCGCTGCCACGAGTCCGGCCTCGTAGGTGCGACGCGCAACACGAACCATTTCGTCGCGGAGCGCTCGCTCGTCAGTGGCTCCCGGCGCCCAGGCGTTCAACACAACCTCCTAGAAGTCCGGATCGAGGAGGTCGTCAATGACGTAGGTGCCGCTTCGTTGATCGCGATGCATCGTGATCACCTTCTCTTTGACCATGTCTTCGAGCAACTTCGAGAAGGTCGGATAGCCGTGGTACTCCTCGCTGAACGACGGTCGCTTGCGCTGCATCGTCTGCTTCACCATCGAGCCCCAGATGATCTCTTTGTTCTCCCGCTGCAGGGCCAGGATCGAATCCACGGCCAGCGCGATCGCCTCTTGCTTCTCTTTCGTCAGCTTGCCGTGCTGCTTCGGCTTCGCGCGGCGGCGCTTGCGTTCCTTGCGCACCAAGTCGTCGTAGTAGACGAACTCGTCGCAGTTCTCCATCAGCAGGTCGCTGGTCGAGTTCTTCACGCCAAGGCCGATGATGTGTTTGTTGTTCTCACGAAGCTTGGACACGAGCGGCGAGAAATCACTGTCACCGGTCACCAGGACAAAGGTGTCGACGTGGTCCTTCGTGAACGACAACTCCATCGCGTCGACGACCATCTTGATGTCGGCGCTGTTCTTGCCGCCCACAGACTTGCGGGGGATGTCGATCAGC
>JBCCHQ010000239.1:0-4789 GCA_039028735.1 Planctomycetota bacterium
CTAAGCCGGTAGTTGACACCGCTTTCCGATCTCGTAGAGTAGGTGCCTAGGGTCGTTGACCCTGAGGCCCGGGCGCAAACGCCTTGTGGCCGAAACGAGGGCGTTGGAGTCTCAACAACAAAAGGATGCCACGCAGCGATGTCCTGCATTGGTGCGTGATACGCGTGCAGGCGTCGAGCTCCTTTCTTACGACCGCTGTGCCCGCGGCGTTCGGATGAGGTCGCCGCGGTTGGGTCGTGTTGAGGCCCTCCGTCTGTGGACGATGTATCGAATGGCTCGCGGCGGGACGTCGTCGAGCTGAAGTCGAAGTGGCGAGTCGCGATCGACCGGCTGCGGAGGCAAACGAGGAACAAGTATTTCGAACTCATTCTGAGGGCAGCAGCCTTCGGTTTGATGGGCGGCGGGGGCGTAAGAGAGGGAGGCGCGCGGATGCGGGCGACGATCCGATTGCTAATGTTCGTAATGATCTGTGCGGTGCCAATGATGGCAACCGCTCAGAACACAATGCGAGCGACGAGCTCGACTGGAATTCCAGGTTTCTTCATCGACACAACTGTTGAATTCGATCTAGCCGATGACATTCAGGGGTGGTCGTTCGGGCTCTGCCACGACGATCTGCAACTCGACATCATGAGCGCTGTCGAAGGCGCCGATGTGAATGCCCTCAATGGTGGCAGCGGCGCTGATTTCTTGAGTATCGACACGGCGCCGACGCCCGGGGCTGGTGTCACGATGGCCGCAATCATCAGCGGATCGAGCAGCAGCGTGCTGCCCGCCGGGTTGGGCAAGGAGATGTTGATCGCGTCGTACGAGATCATCGGTACGCCACCGGGGATGACGCCGATCACGACCGATGTCACGTTCTGCGAGACGCTGGGAACGCCGGCTACGGCCAACCTGGTCGTCGTTGCTGGCCTGGAGCAGGTCCCCAGTTTCGTCGACGCTACCGTCACGATCGATCCGCCGCCTGACTTTTGCCTGAACCTGAGCTGTACCGGTGGCCAAACGTCGGCACAACTCGATTGGATGGAGTGCACGCCGTTCGACTACTACTTGGTGCACCGTGACGGCATCTTGATCGACACCCTTCCGGCGGGATCGCTGACCTACACCGATCCAGCGCTCGCTCCTGGGAGCTATCACTACGTCGTGATTGCCGTCGTCTTCCCGAATCCGCTCGGCACGCCTGTCGTCTTGATCAGCGAATGCGACGCGGACGTCATTCCGATCGTGATCAACTCGATCACGCCGGACAACGGTACGTTCCTCGGCGGCACCGAAGTGACGGTGACTGGGCGTGGCTTCATGCATCCGACGTTGCCGACCAGCGTCGAGCTCGACGGAGTCTTGCAGACGAACGTCACAATTGTCGACGACAACACGCTGACGTTCTTCACCGAGCCTGCGACGGTCCTGGGGCCCGTCGATTTGACGATCGAAAACATCATCGCCGTCACCGAGCCGAATGGATACACATACGGTTTCATTCGTGGAGATTCGAACTCCGATATCACGCTGGATGTAGCGGACTCGGTCTACACGCTGGTGTACCTGTTCCAAAGCGGGCCGCCGCCGGTTTGTTTCGACGCTGCCGACACCAACGACGATGGCTTCGTGAACATTGGCGATCCGGTTTACGGATTGACGTTCCTGTTCTCGAGTGGACCACCGCCACCTCCGCCGTTCGACCCGCAGGGAGATGATCCGACGCCGGATACGCTGACCTGTATCTAAGTCGCTGCGGTTGAGTGAGGTTTGATTTGCCGAAGAGGCGCCTGCGCGAGAAGCGCGGGCGCCTCTTTTTGCATCTCGAGCCGGCTCCTCCTTGTCTCGTTCGCCGCCGCGCACCAAGGCTGGAGTCGCTCAGTCTCTGTACGGCCGCTGCCAGAGCTGGCGGACCGTTGTTGTGCCGCCGTCGCCGGGGAGCGTGATTCCCGCAATGTCTTCGTCGTCGGTTACGGCGGAAGAGGTTCCGCCGTTGAAGGTCGCTGTGGTCTTCTTCACGCGGAGCTGGCCTTGTGTATAGACTCGACCATTCGAGTGGTTGAAGGAGTCGCATGTATCCACTGCGATTTCTCCGACTGCATACACACTGCCTGTGACGTTGATCGCGCCGCCAACCCCGGCGAAGAAGATGCCACCCTGGGAGATCAGTACGGCCTTCTGCGTAGCATTCTGTAGTGTGATCGCAGCATTCCCACTCACATTGATGTCTCCGGTAACGAAGTAGGTTCCGCTGAAATTGCACTCGGCGTTGATGGTGAGGTCGCCATCGACGAAGACGAGTCCCGAGTCACTGTCGTCATACGTGTGCGAGGAGTTGTAGACGATCGATGCGGCAGCTTGGAATTGACTGGGATCGAATCCCAATGCCGGTGCGACGTCTTGGGTCGACGAGCCAGTGGCGCTGCAGTTTCCACCCACTTGCACGCTCGTCTCGTACACCAACGGTCCATCCCAGACCAGGTGTCCTTTGCTGTGCAGTTTGATGTTGGAGACCCAGATCTGCGTGTCTGGTTGTCCACCTGATGCTGCCGCGACGGTGAGCCGCGTCTCCGATCGCCGCGAAATGGCGCCGGACCCTCCCTCAACGACCAGATGTCGATCGTCGCCAATCGCAGTCACGTTGATCTGGTAGTAGCCGTTTCCGATCGAGTTGGGGCCAATCTGGCCCGTGAAGCCCGGATTGTCGACCAGTTGTTGCTGCCCGAGTTCGATGGCCACGTCTCCCAGAGCTCGCGCCTGCAGTCGATTCTCCGCCAGCCCGACGCTGGTTAGGTACGCCGTCGATTGCTCGAGGTACACAAAGCCCAGGGCCGTTAGGGCGGTCATCATGAGAAGGGCGAGAAGTAGAACGGCACCGCGCTGTCTGTCGGCGAGAAGTGGGGGATTCTTCACCATGCTCTTGGTGCCACCTTCGCGGTCAGGCGATCGATGCCGGAACCGATGTCGACCCCGATTTCGACCGTCACCCTGGGGTACCCGACGCGGAGGTCGTCCCAAGAGCCAGGGTTGTTCTGGGTACCAGCAGTCAAGTCTACCTCGGCGTTATCGAGCGCGTTGGACGTGGGCACGGTTTGAGAAAGCAACGTGTCGCCCGTGTTTGTGATCACTCGAGCCCAAGCGTTGCTACCGTTGAAGTGCACTTCAACGAAGTAGGTCTCTCCCGGAATCCAGTCAGCTGTCCCATACTGCTGAGCAAGGAGCACATCGGCCTCTTTGGAGCGTAGGACAACTTTGCCGGTATTTTCGAACAGCACCATCGTCGAGGTCTGCACCGACTGCAGTCCGAAGCGGAGCGGACGATAGCTAGAGTTTGCGACGAGCGGGGTGAACTGGGTGCGCAGCTGAAGGCCGTCTTTGGACAGTGGCGGGGATACTGTCACTCTCTTGGGGTCGGCATTGGTGGTGGTGATCTGCAGCTGTCCGCCGCTGTACGAGTCCTTGAACTCTTGGTCGACTTGTCCGAGTTCCTTGACTAGGAACTCAGCCTGCACCTTGCTATCGACAGGTGATGGGTCACCAGTGGGGATGCCCGCCAAAGCTAGGTCATACTCGCCGGGGTCGAATGGGTCACTGATGCGGAACGAGTATGCCATGAAGGAAGCCACATTGTTGTCGAGGACCTCAGGAGCGGCGTAGGAAGCGCCGTTGTTTTGAGATATCTCGCGGAGGAGGGTTCTGCCGGACAAGCTGAACCGCACCCGCTCCAGGGCGTCGTCTGTGTCGTAGTAGTAGCGGGTCGAGATGACCAATAGGTTGTCTCCGGCCTGGTGTACTGACTCTGCCATTCGGATGGCTTGCTTGATCTGCTCAAGAAGATGGTATGCCCGGTGCAGCCGCTCCTCTTTGTGTTGCGTGTCAGAGGCCCGGGCAAGAGCCGTGTTCGCGGCAGCCGTGAGAGTTGCTGTGATGGCTCCCAGAATTGCGATCACTAGCATGATTTCGAAGAGAGTGAAGGCGGCGAGGTGACGGCGACGGGACTCCATCTATTCGACTCCTTCGCAGCGAACCACTTCAAGTGAGCGACGGTCGTACCGACCTGAAGGGGACGCCCAGCGAACCTCGATGGTCACGCGGCGGCACGACACGGTCTCTTGGTTGACGATCCAGCGAACGTCATAGGCGGGATCGTCGGCCGAGACCGTGAACGCCGTCGTCGCTAGTTGGTCGTAGTGCGAGACTTTGATCTTCTCAGTCTCGTTGTCGAGGACCAGCAGGGCCTTCCAAATGCTCTCTTCACGGGCAGCCGCAGCTTGGTGAGAACCAAGCATTTCGAGGCCCGCAACCACAGCGGTGCCGAGAACCGCAATGGCGACGACACACTCGAGGAGTGTGACTCCGGCACGCCGAAACTTCGGAGAAGAAGATGCCATCGCGGGTTCGATTCTTTGTGCAACCAGAAGACGCCTAGTGAGCCATGAAGGTCTGTGTCACATTGTGGTATCGTCGAAGGAGGCGCTGGAGCTTTTGCGGCTCTGGCACCGCGCCTTGGGTGCACCGTAGCGTCGCTCGCCTGCGAGTTACCGGAACCGCGGATCCCATCGAGATACACGCGTGGCGAACCTCGCACCCCGACCATTCAAAACAGTCGCCCCGCGAAGTCGCTCGCGTTCAGCCAACGAAAAAAGACCTCCGGGAGGTCCCGCAGGTCTTCCAACGTTGTTTTGAATGGTCGGATCGCGTTCACAGCGTCGTAGAAAGCTCGAGTGCGTGACACGCGTCGAGGCATTGGACCGGCGCTGGTCCAATGCAAGAACATCACCCCGATCATTCAAAACAGTCGGCC
>JBCCHQ010000240.1:0-4788 GCA_039028735.1 Planctomycetota bacterium
CCCATCGCCATTGACATCGCCTGCGTCACTTACCGAGGTCCCTAGCCCTTCACCGGGGCGCTGCCCGGCAATCGTCAGCAAAGGCACACCATCGCTACCGCTGCAGACGACGATCTTGCCGGCGCCGGGAGCTGTCGTCTGATCACTGAAGTCCGACGCGAACAGGTCAGGAAAGCCATCACGGTTCAGGTCTCCGGGGAACGACAAGAACATCTGCCCCAAGTGGACGCTGTTCGCATCGCCGTCGATCTTGTAGGCCAGGGTCGGTTGCCCCTGCGTGATACGGTAGACGTAGACACGGCCGCCCGTGTTGATTCCCGAGTTATTGGCTCCCACCGCCAGCGTGAAGCTGCCATCGCCATTTGCGGCACAGGCCGCGGCGTTGCCAAATCCGTCTCCAGTGCGCTCGCCATGGAGGGCGAACATCTTCTTGCCAGTCGTCCCTGAGTATGCGTAGCCACAGCCACTTCGCGGCTGCTCGCCATTGCCCGACAACGCCCCGACGAAGAAGTCCGCACTGCCATCCCCATTGATATCGCCGAGCTCAGATACCTCGTAGCCGAACTGATCGCCGGGTGTGAATCCATCGAGGCGCAGCAGTTCGGCGCCGCCGTCGCCTGAGAAGACATACGCGCTACCCGGCTTGCTGCCCCCTGCGCGATCGGGTGCGCCGACCAACAAGTCTGGAACCTTGTCGCCGTTGACGTCCCCGCAACCGACAGCACTGTTCCCAAAGCGCTGACCGGGCTGCCCCTCCTGCGACCACAGCAGCTTGCCGCTGCGACTCGAATAGACGTAGACCTTGCCGCTGCCGCCATGCGTCGGCGCGGATGCCACGAAATCCTCGACACCGTCGCGGTCCCAGTCGCCAGCCCGGCGCGCGGTCCAGCCGAACTGATCACCGGGCGCCTCCCCGACGAACTTGTGTAGGATCCGCGTCGGCTCGGCAAATAGCTTGTCGTCGGCGAGGCGCGCGGGGCTGTAGGCGGCGAAGCGCGGGTCTTGGCGGAGATTCGCGAAGTCGGGATCCGCGGCAACCTGCTGCCAATTCTTGTAACCGGCTTGCTTCATGGCCTTCAAGTAGCGAAACGCCTCGTCACTACGCTGCTGCAGCGAACAGAGGCAGGCCAGGTTGTAGCGCGCCATGAGCTGCGTGGCCGGCTGCTTCTCTGCGATCAAGTAGTTCGCCTCAGCTTGGGCGTACTGCTTCTGCAGGTGCTGAACGTAGCCAAGCAAGAAGCGCACCTGTGGCCGCGCATCATCGGCAGCGACCAAGTCCGCCAAGATCTTCTGCGCCGGCACCGGCAGCTGCAGAGCAAGTAACGATTGCGCAGCCTTCAGTCTATCGGAGGCAAACACGGGTGTCGGCGGTACGGCGTGGCCGGCATCGGGGGCACTGACCCGGTGACAATCGAGGTTCGGTGCCAGTTGCGCCCGGGATCGCAACGTCGTGCCGCTACGAACTGGGCCATGCCGAGTCTGCTCGTAGCGCTCGTCCGATTTGCGGCGCAGGGTCTGCCGCGGCAGCCCATTGTCCGAACGCGCCATTTCTGTCAGGTACAGAGTCTTGTCGTAGTAGTGCCCCGTGAGCCAATGGCAGTCAGGTTCTTGCTCATGCATGCCAATGCCGAACCACAGCGTACGTTGCGGATCATAGGCCAAGACGTCGATCGATGACGAGCCACTGCCGTATGCGGTCAACGTCAACAGTGCATAGCCATCGAGAATTGCCGTGGTCCGACGGACGGTAGGATGATCTGAGTCACCCAGGCCGGCCCAGCCACCGATCAACCAGTCGAGTTGACGGGCTCCGGGGAACTTGCCACGAGTCGACGCGGCCGGGCCCTGCAGGACGAGCTCCTTCGCAGACAACGCAGTCGCTTCACCAATCCTCTGGAAACTCATGATCCAGTTGGTGGTCCACGTCACTCCGTCACGCGAGATCGATTGGTCCCACTGGCAGCTCTTCTCCCTCGCCTTCGAGAACCTGAAGCGGGTGCGCTTCGGTCCTTGCGGCGGAAGAAAATCACCGTGTTGGCCACTAAAGTTGCCGACCATCATCGAGAATGACGCAGGCGCACCACTGTGCCAGTTGAGAACGATCTCCCAACGCTGCTGTTCGGCGTCGTAGGTGCGGAGACTAAAGCCGCGCAGCTGTAGACTGCCCTGTCCGGTCCAACGCTCGAGAATCGCCCTGCCACCCAAGACCGACTGAATCTCAGCGATCGCACTACCGCCGACGGACCAAGAGCCATCGGGTTGCAAGTGGCGATTGACGACGTGCCACTTCCCAAGCCAAAAGTCGAACTGCCGTTCCTTCGTGGTGGGGATCTTCACTACCGGAGACGCATCGATGATCTGATCGAAGAACTTGCTATCGTCGGGACGCGCTGCAACGTTGCCGGCGAAGTCATCTCGACAGTGCGTGTTGCAAAAGCCGACTTGCACGCCTCGATACCACGTCAATGAATCGGCAGCGACCGGCTTGCCAGATCGCGGACACTTGCCATTGATCGCGGCGACGGGCTGTGCAGCGAGCGACTGTGACCAGGCGGTGGTCATGGGCGGTACACAAATGGAGAGGAGGATCGCGCTGGTCATGAGAGCTGTGCTGGGAACGAGTGCGTGTTTCATGGCGCCACGGTAGCGCGCCATCTCGAGCGACGAAAGCAGCTACTGGGCGGAAGCTCGACATTGACCGTCAGCCGCGCTTGTCAGCCGCATTTGTCAGCCGCATTTGTCACAGCATTTGTCACAGCATTTGTCAGCCGCATTTGTCACAACGCTGAGCTGAGGATCGCCGTTACCGCCCGAACTTGACGCCTCGCCCGGCCACGACCTCGCCGACGATGCTCGCGGTCTCGCCTGCGGCATGCAACACCTTGACGGCCGCGTCGGCTCGATCAGCAGCGACGACAACGACCATTCCAAGCCCTTGGTTGAAGACTCGGTCCATCTCTTTGCGAGCGATGTCGCCTTCTTTGCGCAACAGGTCAAAGATCGGCGGCACCGTCCAGCTCTTCCGCTGCAGCACAACGCCACACCCCTTCGGCAACACTCGTGGCACGTTCTCGAGCAAGCCGCCGCCCGTGATGTGAGCCATGGCGCGCACCGGCGAGCGATTCTTGTAGTGATCGAGGAGCGCCATGATCGGCTTCACGTAGACGCGCGTCGGCTCGAGCAGCTCTTCCCCGAGCGTGCGCCCCAAGTCGTCGACGTGGCGCTGCAGCGCCCGCTTCCCGCCGCGCGGCAGCAATACGTTGCGCACCAACGAAAACCCGTTCGAGTGCAATCCGCTGGAAGCGAGGCCGATGACAGCGTCTCCTACCTTGACCTTGCGACCATCGAGGATCCGCTTGCGTTCGACGATGCCGACAGCAGTGCCGGCGAGGTCGAATTCGCCGGCCCGGTAGAAGCCTGGCATCTCCGCGGTCTCACCGCCGAGCAACGCACAGTCCGACTGCAAGCAGCCTGCTGCAATCCCTTTGACGATCTGCTCGACGTCTTCGGGAGACACCGTGCCGGTTGCCAGATAATCGAAAAAGAACAGCGGACGGGCACCGCCAACAATCAGGTCGTTGACCGACATCGCGACAAGATCGATGCCCACCGTGTCGAAACGCTCGGCGAGAAACGCGATCTTGAGCTTTGTGCCGACTCCGTCGGTCGCGCCCACGAGGACCGGGTCCTGCAAGTCACTGCCCTTCAGAGAGAAGAAGCCTCCGAAACCGCCGGCGATGTCTGTCAGCACTTGCGGCCCGTGCGTCTCCTTGACCCAACGTCCCATGCGGCGCACTGCTTCGTTGCCGGCGTCGATGTCGACTCCTGAGTCGCGGTACGTGGCTTTCCTGCTCACCATTTCGTCTCTCTCTGTTTCGTCTCTCGCTGCGTCAACGCTCGCTACGTCGCCTTCAGCGCGGCCACTCACCCACGCCAAGAGTCGCTTTGTCACTTCGCCTGTCACTTCGCCTGTGCTTCGAGCTCGCGCTCGATTTCCCAGCTCCACTTGCCGTCTTCGTCCGCGCGCAGCAGGCGGCGGTACAAACGTCGCTCGAGGCCACGACGCCGGTGTGATCGCAACGTCAGGCACCACGCGAGAAAGAGGAGGTCAGCATCGTCTTGGGCGCCGCGGAGTCCCTTCTCGACGGCGATCCACGCGCCACGGAGGTTGTCGCGGAGGTAGGCAAGGTAGGCTGTCTCGAGGGCTCGCTCGGCCAGCGCCCGCTGCCGGTCACGACGAGTCGGCGAGGTCATGATCGCCGTCCACACCACGGAAATCACTGTCGCAGTCGGCCCGATCACGGCGCCGGCCCAGCCGATCGTCTGCGCCTGCTCACCCAGCAGCAGGAATCCGAGCGCCATGGCGTCCCAGCCAAACAGCCCCAGGATCATCAACAACGATCCGAAACTCCCGTGGCCGAGCAGAATCGCTCCGGCACCCGGAAGGATCGATAGCAGCAGCAGGAAGGTGCGCGTCAACGAAACGCCTCTCGCCGGTACAGCATTCCCAAATCACCCCCGAAACCGGCACGATACCAGTCCTCCCTGGGCGTAGCACCCGAATCTGAGACGCCCTTGCGCTGCGGCCGCCGACGCCGCAGAGTGGTGCTATGAATGCACCGACACCGCGTCTCGAACGCATGCTCGACGCCGCCTTCAATCGCCTGTCCGAAGCGCTGCGAACGGTTGAGGACCAGCTCCGCTTCACTCTCGCTCTGCCCCCGGCCGCGCGCCGCTGGAAGCAGCTCCGAGGTACGGTCCGCGAGCTCCGGGGCGCCGTCGAGAAAG
>JBCCHQ010000241.1:0-4615 GCA_039028735.1 Planctomycetota bacterium
CCGGGGGTATCGATCTCGCCGGGGCGAACCAACGCCAGAGGTGGATGTATTTGGCCCAACCGCTGACGCGTTTGGCGCGGATCTGGTGAACGGGAGCCGTTCACCAGAGGTGGTTTCGTATCTGGCCCGGAGGCATCGATCTCACCGGGGCGAACCAACGCCAGAGGCGGCGGTGCTTGGCCCAGCGGTTCGCTTCGGGTCTGGAGGACTAAGGGACGATAGCCCGCTTCCTTCCTTCCTTCCTTCCTTCCTTCCTTTCCCCCTTTCCCCCTTTCCTTTTTCCCTTCCCCTTCCCTTCCCCCGCCACCTTCCCCTCGTCCCGGTCCCGATTCCTCATCCGCGTTTGCTCCGCCCTTGCTACCTGGGAGAGTTTCCTGCTCATGTACGTCTCCCCGCACTTCCGCCTGGGGTATCTCCGACCCCGACGTGGCAAGTTGCGCCGCTGTGTTGGTCCTGACTCCCACTGGCTCGCTCCCGGCGCCCGCAACTTCGGATGCGCTTGCCCGTGTCTCCCTCGGATCCGGCGGGGACGGTCTTGCTTCCTCTCGTCACGGGCTCCACAATCTAGTCCATGAATCGCTACAGCCTTGCGGTGACTGGCGTCCTCGCCGTTGCCTTCTGCACACTCCTTCCATTGTTGTCCTGGGCCCAAGGCGAGGCCAACGATGTGCCGCCGCCGGAGCGGGTCTTGATCTACCCGATCGAAGGGGAGATCAATCCGAAAATGGAGCGCCGCGTGCGCGCCGACATCGATCGCTACATCAAAGACGACAACGTTCGTGACATCGTCTTCGAGTTCGACACCGGTGGTGGCTTGATCGAAGCGGGACTCGATATCTCTGGCTTCATCTTCGAACTCGACGATCGCGATGTGCGCACGTACGGGTATGTCCCTCGCAATAGCAAGTCGCTTTCGGCCGGGACGATGCTCGCGTTGGCGTGCCAGAGTCTCGTGATGGGGAAGAACGCTCAGATCGGCGATGTGCAGCCGATCAACATGTTCATGGAGGAACTTCCCGAGAAGGTGCAGACGTTCGTTCGCAGCTCCCTGCGAAGTTTCGCGATTGCCCGCGGTTACCCGCAGGCGCTCGTCGATTCGATGGTGACGAAGGAGTTGGAGATCTCGCGGATCCAAGGACTGGATGAGAACCAGAATCCGTTCGATCAGTTCGTGACGCGGCGCGAGTTCGAAGTGCTTCCCGACGAGATTGTCAATCGCATCAACAAGCGTGAGATCGTCGTCGAAGAAGGACGCCTGCTCACGATCTCGAGTGAAGAAGCGCTCGACTACGGTTTCATCGCCCACATCATTAGCGAACGATCCGATGTCCTCAACACCTATGGCCTGACGAACGAACTGATCGTGCACGGTGAGTCTGAAGGTACGCGCAGTTTCGGTTCCGGCAGTTGGCTGCCGTTCTTCAACCATCCGTTCGCCAAGTTCTTGATGATCTTGATCGGCGTGTTGGGCGTTGCGATCGAAATGAAGGCGCCGGGCTTGGGATTCCCAGGCATCATCGGCGTCCTGTCGTTCGTCGTGTTCTTCGTGACTGGAGGCATGGCGGGTACGGTTGGGACGATTGAGATCGTCCTGTTCGTGGCGGCAATCCTACTGTTGATGGCGGAAGTGTTTCTGATTCCCGGGGTCGGCGTTGCTGGGGTGCTCGGGCTCGCGATGCTGTTGGCGAGTCTGACGTTGGCACTGATGAGCGGCACCGGGGAGTTCCAGAAAGAGGAGATTCTGCCGGCCTCACAGGTGGTGATCTACAGCATCGCAGGTTCGATCGTTGCGGTGCTGATCGCGCTGCACTTCTTGCCAAAGAGCGATCGCTTGCTGGGGTCGGGACTGATCTCGACTGCTGTCCTCGACAAGGCCGCGGCGCCGAGCTCACTCGACGACCACGGCTTCCCGACAGACTCACCACTCGTTGGTAGGACCGGCGTCGTCGTCACTGCGCTACGCCCAGCAGGCAAAGTCGAGATCGATGACCAGGTGATCGACGTCGTCGCTGACGGTGAGTTTCTCAAGGTCGGAGCCCTCGTTGAGATTGCGGCTGTTGAAGGTCACCGGGTGCTCGTGCGCTCCGTGGAGAACTCCTAATGGACGACGGACTGTGGGTTCTGTTCGTCCTCTTCCTCTACGCGGTCGCGTTGGGGCTGATTCTCCTCGAGATCTTTTTGCCTTCCGGCGGGATCCTTGGAATCGTGGCGATGGTCATCGCCGGCTACTGCCTGTACGAACTCTACAATCACGACCAGTTGTGGCTCGCTGTCATCATGGTCATTTTCACGTTGGGCTACATTGTCTGGGCCTTTCGTTGGGGCATACGGCGGATGGCGTTGCATTCGACGCTCGAGTCAGGCGTCTCCACCGGCGCGGATGTCAAAGAGGCGGAGGGTCTCCTCGGGGAGACAGGTGTCACGGTCACCCCGTTGCGTCCGGCAGGTGTTGCGAAGATCGCCAATCGCAGATACGACGTCGTCACAAATGGCACTTTCGTCGAAGCGGGGGATCGTGTGTCTGTCGTCGATACGTCCGGGAATCGCATCGTTGTACGCCCCGCGCGGGACGCTGAATCGCCGGCGGGCACTGCGGAGACCACGTCTTGATCGAGCACGCCAACGCTGGCAGCTCACTGCCGACCCCGTCTAGGGCTTGCGATCTAACAGAACTAGGAGTTGAGAAATGCTAATAGCCATGACAACCGCTGGCTGGATCGGCGTTGTTATTGCCGCGATCTTCGTTGTGATCGCGGGGATTCTGTTCCTGAACTTCGGGCGTCTGTGGATCCAAGCACTCTTCTCCAACTGTCGCGTTGCCGTGAAGGACTTCGTCGGTATGTGGATGCGGAAGGTGAATGCCCGCATCATTGTCGACAGCCTGATCATGGCGACGAAGGCCGGCCTCCGTCTAGAGCTCGATCGCGTCGAAGCGCACTACCTTGCCAAGGGCAACGTGCGACGCGTGATCCAAGCGTTGGTGGCCGCGTCGAAAGCGAACATTCCTCTCGACTTCGACCAAGCAGCGGCGATCGACCTCGCAGGTCGCGATGTCTACGACGCGGTGCGGACCAGTGTGCAGCCGAAAGTCATCGATTGCCCCGACCCGGCTCTCGGTCGCCCGACTGTCGACGCAGTGGCCGGCGACGGGATTCAGCTGCGCGCCAAAGCGAAAGTCACGGTAAGAACCAATCTGGGACGGTTGGTCGGTGGAGCGACCGAAGAGACGATCATCGCCCGTGTCGGTGAGGGTATGGTCACCACGATTGGCTCGGCGACGACCCACAAAGAAGTGCTCGCCAACCCCGACATGATCTCGCAGGTCGTGTTGGAGAAAGGGCTCGACGCCGGGACCGCCTACGAGATCCTGTCGATCGATATCGCCGACGTCGACGTCGGCGAAAACATCGGTGCCAAGCTGCAGGCGGAGCAGGCCGAAGCCGACAAGCGCGTCGCCCAGGCCATGGCCGAGAAGAAGCGCGCGCTCGCCGTTGCCCAAGAGCAAGAGAACATCGCAGAGGTTGCAGGAAACCGCGCGAAGGTCGTCCTTGCAGAGGCCGAGATCCCGCTGGCCATCGCGGCGGCGTTCAACAATGGCAACCTCGGTATCATGGATTTCTATCGCCTGAAGAACATCCAAGCCGATACGAAGATGCGCGATCAGATCGCCGGTGAATCGGGAGATTCCGTTGGATAATCGCGTCCAGTTCTGGCTCCTGGTCTTCTTCTTCATCGTGCTGCCCCTGCTGCAGTGGATCCTCCGCAAGTTCACGGAGCAATCCAACAGCGAGCAGCGGGAGCGTACTGTACGACGCGCAGAGTCGAGCGGCGGCGGTCAGGCTACCCAGCAGCGGCAAGCGCGAGGAGGTCTGCAAGACGTACTAAGAGAGATCGTCGAGGAACAAAAGAAGGCGTACGAGTCAGAGCCCGAGTGGCGTGACGACGAGCCCGAGTGGCGCGATGCAGACGATGAGGAGTTCGCCTCCGCCGACGAGGGCTGGGAGACGGTACCCCCGGAGCCGGTGGCTGCCCCGCCGGTCGCGCCTGCGGTGTCGAGCATCGAGAGTCAGGGGGCGGCGGGTCGTCGGACCGGCGCGTTGGCGCACTTGGTGAATCCCGAGATCGTCACGACCAGTGCCGACGAGTGGGCCCCGGACGAGGATCGCCCTGCTTTCGTCAGTCGGCGGGAGCTCCGTTCGCCGCGCGATCTGCGGCGCATCCTCGCCTGGCGCGAAGTGCTCGCGCCACCGCTGGCGCTGCGGTCCGATCCTGAGGGAGGCAGCCCCGCCTAGACGTGGCGCATCGTTTCCCCGTTTTTGGGGGTCACGCCGACGCGCGAGTCGACTAGAATCTTCACCGAGCCGAAGTGGCGGAATTGGCATACGCGACGGATTCAAAATCCGTTGAGCTCAGCTCTTGTGGGTTCGAGTCCCACCTTCGGTATTTCCATGGGCCCTGGGAAGCAGTCGCTTCGCGGGGCCCTTCTTTTGCCCCAAGCGGCGAGAGAGGCTGGCCCCCACCGACCCTGAGGCCTGGCAAGAACAGGAGCACGTCAGCGATGCGCAAGCGCTCAGCGATCCTAGCGCTGCTCTGGTTGCTGATCGTCGTCGCAGTC
>JBCCHQ010000242.1:0-4463 GCA_039028735.1 Planctomycetota bacterium
AGCTGGCCCAGCACCGGCTGCTCCCGGCCCCGACGTGTGCGGTCCTGACTTGACGGCCGACGCGCTGGGATGCGCAGCGTATCAATGCTCAACGACGGCTCCCAGCGATCTCGAAGTCGGCCACATTCTCAATCGCGTTGCTCACGGACCATCTCCAGCTGACGTGCAGAAGGTCGTCGCGATGGGCATCGCCGGCTACACACTCGAGCAGCTGAACCCAAACTCTATCGATGAGAGCAGCAATACGGCGCTCAACTCGCGCGTCGCACCGCTGTTCGACACCGTCTCCTTGTTCGAAGAGGTGCAGCTGATCCCACGCGGCGAGTTCTGGCGCTATCGCAAAGGTGACAGCGCTCCCCCGGCCAACTGGGCCGATCCGATCTACGACGACTCAGCCTGGCTCCTGGGACAGACAGGGATCGGCTACGGCGACAATGATGACACCACTGTCCTGACGGACATGCGCTACAACTATGCATCTTTGTACATCCGGCAGAACTTCGACGTCGCCAATCCAGCAGCAGTCACGACGCTGGTCCTGCGGCTCGACTACGACGACGGTTTCGTTGCGTATCTCAACGGTACGGAAGTAGCTCGCGCAAACATCGTTGGCGTCCCGCCCGCGTTCAATGCCGAAGCAACGAACAACCACGAACCTGGAGAACCGGAAGACTTCGTCCTCGACGCCACGCTGCTGCAACCCGGCAACAACGTGTTGGCGATCCAAGGGCACAACAACTCGATCAGCAGTAACGACTTCTCGTTGATCCCGATCCTGCTGGTGCAGGATCCGCTCGCAGTGCCACCGCGGTCCGAGATCCGTGGCCTCGACGAGCTGCGCCGCCTCGTCCATGTCCGCGGCGTGTATTCGCAGAAGCAGCTGCAGGAAGTCATGGCCGAGTTCTGGGAGAACCACTTCACGACCGACTACGACAAGACCGCTGACTACCTAGAAGATGCCGTGAACGCCGACGGATCCCAGGCGATGAGCGAAGCGCAGGCGCGTCGCGAAGCGGTGCAGCTCGAGTACTTGGAGTACCAGTTCTTCTATGACAACGCGATGGGCAACTTCGGCGACTTGCTGCGCTACAGCGCGTCCAGCCCGCCGATGTTGATCTATCTCGACAGCGTCTCGAACCTGAAAGCAGATGCCAACGAGAACTATGCACGCGAGATCCTCGAGCTCCACACAATGGGTGTCGACAACGGCTATACCCAAGACGACATCGAAGAGCTCGCGCTCTGCTTCACCGGGTGGACGGTCACCAAGGTGCCCGCCTACACCGGGCAGCCGTTCCCCACATCGGTTACGAACCCGCCGATCGTCCCGGGCGCTCAAGTTGCCGACGTAGCGCTGATCGAGATCGGCGACAGCTGGAAGTATCTAAAGGGCAACGCCGAGCCGACACCCGCCACTAACGGCGATCCAACGACGGCATGGGCCGAAATCGCCCACGACGACAGCACGTGGCTGAGTGGCGTCACCGGAATCGGCTACGGCGACGGCGACGACACGACGGTCATCACCGACATGCAGAACAACTACAAGTCCATCTACTTCCGTAAGACCTTCAACGTCGTCGACCCGACGTTGCTGACGAACCTCGCGCTCGAGATTGGCTACGACGACGGCTTCGTTGCGTACCTGAACGGCATCGAGGTCGCACGCAGTGACAGCATGGACGGTCGCGGCACGCCACCGGAGTTCGACCGTAGCTCTGGAGGGCACGAAGCCGGCGGGAACACCGACACGTTCAACCTCGCGCCGTTTCGAGTTTTCCTGCAACCCGGCAACAACGTCTTGGCCGTGCAGGTCCACAACGCGAGCCTCAGCAGCAACGACCTTTCGTTCCTACCACGACTGGTCCAACGCAGCTTGGCCCCCGGTAGCATCGACACGGGCGCAACAAGTGGCGAATGGGTATTTCGCTTCGATCCTGACCAGCACGACATGGCCGCGAAGATCTTGTTCCCAGCAACGCCGTTCGAGGTCGCTGTCCCGGCGGGTCGCACCGGAGTCGATGGCGTACTGGACGCTTTGGACGTGATCGATGCACTGATCTCGCACCCAGCGACGGCCGAATTCATTAGCTTGAAGCTGGTTAACAAGTTCGTGTCGGACGAGATCTCGCTCGAGACGCTGCACGATCAAAGCGCACCGGTCGAGCTCCGGGTCGCTGTGGCCAACGCCGTCGCCGCTTGGTACTCAACGACCCCGCCCGGCAACATCGCCACTGTGCTGACAACGATCCTGGACCCGGTACAGCAACAAAGCCACTTCTGGGCCACCAGTAACCACCTCAACAAGATCCGGACTCCGCTCGAGTACGTGAACAGTAGCTTGCGGGCGCTCGAAGCCGACGCCAACGGCGACGACCTACCGCAAGAGATCTCGCGGATGGGCATGCAGCTCTTCACACGCGACGAGCCCGACGGCTGGCCCGAGCGCGGCGAAGAGTGGCTCGACACCGGGCGCATGCTGGACCGCCTCGAGTTCATCAAGGACCTGACCAACAACGACAACAGTGACTTCACTTGGAACACACTGGCTTATCTGGGAACGCACGGCGTGCAGACGGCAGCAGAGATCGTCGATCACTTCGACGCGCTGCTGTATCAGGGCACGCTGAGCACGCCCAGCAAGAACCTACTGATCGAGTTCGCCGAGACAGACGCGACGGGACAACCGTTGCCGCTCGATCCACTGCAGCCGGACTACACCGAGCGAGCCGAAGAGCTCGTGCGGCTGGTCCTCAGCATGCCGCATTGGCAAGCGCAGTGATTCGTTCGGTAACGGTATCTGGTTCCAACGCTTCTCGAGACTAGAAAGTACGTTCCATGCTAGATCGACGCACATTCATGAAGGCCGGCGCAGTTACGGCGCTCGGAGTCGGACTCAATCTCTACAGCCCACAGATCTTTCGCCGCAAGGTGCTCGCCGGCCCGTCCGGAGGCCCCAAGAAGATGATCTTCATCTTCCAACGCGGTGGTAACGACGCGGCGAACACTGTCATACCGCGCGGAGATGCCGAGTACAGCGTCTCGAACCGGCCAACGCTGTTCATCCCAGACACTGCAGCCATCGACTTGGGCAATGGCTTCGCGCAGCTGCACCCGGCACTACAGCCGCTCATGGAGATCTACAACCACTCGACACTGAACGGGATCCCAGGCCCCGGCAATCTCGCTGTCCTGCACCGTATTGGCTACGACGGTCAGTCCAAGAGCCACTTCAGCTCGCAGCAGTACTGGGAAAACGGCACTCCAGGCCAAGCGCTCGACGAGGGGATGATCTATCGCCAGGTCGAAGCGACGATGAACCCACAACAGAACGCCTTTACGGCTGCTGCCATCTCAGACAACCAAATGCGTGCGCTCCGCGGGGCTTTCCCGCTGCCGGCGTTCGACGACGCGCAAGACTTCGTGTTCTCGGGCAATCAATCTTCGGTCGACAAGTTCATCGGGCAGCTGCCGACAGCGTCTCTCGGCACCGACGGCAAAGGCCTGCTGGGGCTCTACGACGGTCCTCGCGAGCTGGTGAACAACCCGTTTGGCGATCTCGTCTACAACACGGGCCTGAGCCTGGTGGAATCGATCGACATCGTCCAGGGCGCGCTGCAGCAAGGGTCGTACATGCCAGAGAATGGCGCCGTGTATCCGAGCAACGGCTTCGGTAGCCGCTTGGAACAGATCGCGATGCTGCTGAAACGGACCCCTGTTCAAGTGCTCGGCGTCGACATCGACGGTTGGGACACGCACAGCAATCAGGGCGGTCAGAACGGTCGGCACGCGGACCTGCTCGGCGATCTCGCGCTGGGAATCCAAGCGCTGTCTCGCGACCTGCAAAGCCAATGGTCTGATCTGGTCATCGTCACGATGACCGAGTTTGGCCGCACGTCGATCGAGAACGGCAGTAGCGGTACCGACCACGCGCACGCCACGTCGATGTTCGTGGCCGGCGGTGGTGTGAATGGCGGCGTCTACAATTGCGACCCGACGACCTGGCTCAGTGGCGACCTGCTGAGCTATGACAACAAGTACATCCGCCGCAAGACCGACTACCGCTCGGTGTTCGCTGAGATCTTCATGAATCACTTCGGAGACGACCTCGCACTCGTGAATCAGGTGATCCCTGGATTCGACGCGGCGGCGTTGGCGAACCCGACGGACTTCGCCCCGTTGAACTTCATCTAGGCCCCATAAACAGCAACTGGATTGCTATTTAGGAAAACGATGAAGCAGATGGTGGTGCTCGAGCGTATGTAGTGTGACCCTTGCGGCGTCCTCGGAAGGGCTCGGCTCTCCCGACGCCGCTGAGGTCCACTCTCGGCGACCTTCAACGGTCACCGCGACCCGTGCCAACGAATCAGTGATTCAAGGAAAGGATCACCAGCATGCGGAGAGTCGTTCTTTGCCTGACCCCTTTGCTGCTTCTCCTCTGCTCTGTGGCAGTGGCCGAAGAC
>JBCCHQ010000243.1:0-4394 GCA_039028735.1 Planctomycetota bacterium
GTAGTAACGCTTGCCGAGCGACTGGACGGCGTCGACCAGAATGCTCGCAGTGGCTTGACATGGATTCTCGTCGAACAGTGTAGTGCCGCGATCGCAGGCTTCCATGTTGGCGGTGATGGCTCCCTTGAGATCGTCCCGAGCTTCGAGGAGGCGCGCCTTCTCGAGCCACAGATAGGCCTCGTACTTGTGGGGTACGAAGTCAGGGAAGTGTCTCTCTGCCACAGCCAATAGCGACTGCAGAGCGACCTCTGTCTCGCTCGCAGCGTCCAGTTGATCGGCTGCCGTTTGGCAGTGAATCGTGCGGATCCCGCAGACGAAGCGTCGCGTCCAAAGGTGGAGTGATTCGGGGCGTTTCGCTGCTAGGTTCGCGAAGACTCCCTCGGCTTGGACCAGGACCTCGAGGGCACGAGAGTAGTCCTTCTTCTGCCGGTAGACGCCACCCAGTTCATAGAGCCGGTTGCCGAGCGCTTTGCGGGCACGGACATCGAGCCCATCTTGTTGGCAGAGGGTCCGGGTCATCGCGAGTGCTGCAGATAGGTACTCCTCCGCCTCAGCGTCACGGCCGGTGATGATGCACAAGCGGGCCATTTGGCTGATCGCACCAACGTGTCCGCCCGAGTAGCGAACGTCTGTGGGCACTTTTGCTGCCAGATCTTCGAAGCCGGAGATGGCCTTCTCCACGTGCGCGAAGCTCTCGTCTAGATGGCCCAAGGCGTAGTGTGCCCGCCCAAGTTGCAGATCCGTTGTGTGCTCCACCAGGCAATATTCCAGGTCATCAGTGGCGTTTGTTCGAAGCTCCCGCACCAACTTGGCAGCGTATGCGTAGTGCTTGCGGGCGAGCTCCGCGCGCTCGTCGGTCAGTGCGATCGATCCACGAGAGGCGAAGGTAAGGAGCTCGACGTATGTCGCCTGCTCGGCCGACTGTGCTGACGGATCTGTGAGGTCGGCGAGGCGTTCGAGCGCGAGTAGTGCGTGGCGTTCGCCCGCCGTGAGGTCGTCGAGTTCTACATGTACCGCACAGATACGCTGCAGCAGCAACGCCTCCGTCAGCACTGCTACCGGGGTTTCGCTCAACGGCGAACCGATTTCGCGCAGGGCCGCGAGGCCGTCTCGATAGTGGCTCAATGCCCCGGGGAGGTCACCGAGGTTGGAATGAGCAGGGTAGCCCAGCAAGTCTCCCACGCGACGATAGGCCTGGGCTAGCTCGAGCCCGAACTGTGGATCTTCAGAGCGAGCTTGCTGTAGTTGCTCGAGGTAGGGAGTTGCTTTGGCCAGCAGGAAGTGTCGTGCCTCCAGCGCACCGGGTACATGCTGTAGCAATGCATCGAGGTCGAACAAGATGTCCTTCGACCACTCATGCAGCTGAGTGAAACGTTGGTTCGCCAACGCTAGCGCGGCCTCGCGGTCGCTGGTCAGTTTTGTTTCCCGAGCCAGAGCCTTACGTAGGTCGTGTCGCGCGGCGCGCTCGCCACTCCAAGAAACACTGACGAGGACTAGCGCGGTGACAACGGCGGCGGCTACGGAAGTCAAGACGACGGTTTCGCGACGGTTGCGTTTCGCGAAACGGACTACGGACTCACGCAAGCTGTGAGTCCGTGCACGAATTGGTTGGAGGCGCGCGGAGCGTCGCAAGTCCTCAACCAAGTCAGAAACAGCCGGATAGCGGTCGCACGGCGCAGCTTCGACACTCTTTGCGACGATCGCATCGAGGTCGCCTTGGAGCGCTGACCGTAGTCCGCTCTCGAGGAGCCGACGATGGTGAGCGCTGTCGGCGGTGATGGCGCTACGGCTAGGGAGAGTCAGCGCCTTACGAGCTGAAAGGTGATCGATGAAGCCCAGCTCACTACCGCTAATCTCGTAGGGGTGCACACCTGCCACCAGTTCGTACAAGACGATGCCCAGTGAGAACACATCGGAAGCAGTGGTTGCGCGCTCACCGCGTAGCTGCTCCGGGCTCGCGTAGCGAAGCGACAGCAGTCGCTGCAGATGGTCGGTCGCGTCACGCTCGTCGCCTTGGAGCAGTGTCGAGATACCGAAGTCTAGTAGCTTCGGCGACCCGCTCTCGTCGACGATAATGTTGGCGGGTTTGAGGTCGCGATGGATCACGAGGTTCTGGTGGGCGTACTGAACCGCTTCGCAGACGCTCTCGAACAAGCGCAGGCGATCATTGAGGGCGAGGCGCCGCTTATCGCAATACTCGAGAATCGGCACGCCGTCGCAGAGTTCCATGACGAAATAGGGGAGTCCTTCTGCGACTGTGCCGGCATCGATGATAGATGCAATGTTCGGGTGTGAGAAGCGAGCCAAGATCTGCTTCTCGCGCGCGAATGACCGCAACACGCTGGCCGTATCCATACCGCGTTTCAATACTTTGACCGCGACGCGCTGCTCGAAGTCGCCGTCTGTGCGCGACGCCTCGTAGACAACACTGAAGCCGCCCTCGCCGATGCAGCGATCTAGGCGAAACGAGCCAAGCTGTCGTCCGCTGTAGTCGTTCTGAGACTGGATCTCGGCGAACAAGGTGCGCGCTTCCCCTTCCACGAGCTCTTCGAAGAAGGAGCCAGCGGCATCGTGGGCAGCGAGGAAGGCTTTGACCTCGCGGGCGAGCGCGCGATCGTCGCCGCACTCGCGGCGTAAGAACAGCCCAACGTCTATGGGCTTCTCTTCGAGCATGCGGGAGAAGATCGCTTGCGCGTGGTCGTCAGGCCGACGGTGAATCAACGGTCGATCCCCTCCCGGATGTAGCGATACAACCACGCTCGAGCGACCTGGAAGTCACGCCATATGTTCGACTTCGGCTGGTCGAGGACGTTCGCGATCTCATCGAACGTAAGGCCACCAAAGAACCGGAGCTCGACCACTTCGTGGCGCTGTGGCGCCAGCTCTTTGAGGTCGCGCAGCGCATCGTCTAGTGCGAGGAGGTCCCAGGTCTCTGGCGCGGGTGTCAACGAGTCGAGGTCAACATGATTGCGTTGGCGGTCACCGCCTCGCTTGAGCGCGGCGCGAGCGCGTGCATGGTGGATCAAGATTCGGCGCATTAGGCGCGCGGCCAGGGCGTAGAAGTGGCTGCGATCCTTCAACTGGATTCCCTCGGTTCCCGCGAGTTCGAGGAACAGTTCATGAACGAGCGCAGTGTTGGGTAGCGTGTGATTGGGTTCGTTCTTGAGTTGCAGTGCGGCGAGTCGACGGAGCCTGTCATAGACAAGCGGCATCAATTCGTCGAGAGCGCGAGGCTCACCTTCGCGCCAACTGCGAAGCAATCGTGTGATCTCGTAGCATGCAGCGTCAGCCACGAGGACTCCGTGGGTTCGCCTGTTGCACACCGCAGGGAAGCGACATCGATGGCTCCGATCATCAGCTGGTGGTTTTGTCGGCGTTCATCCTAGCTACGTGAGGTCCGAAAGTCTCGCAGTCACTGGAGTCGGTTGGTGATGGCATCTTGAGTTTGATCAAACCTCGAGATTCGCAAAGAAAGTTGGTCTGCCGTGTGACGCGTTTTCCCATAAGAGAGATGAGGGACTCGTACCCACCGGTGTCCCCTGAGCATTGTAACTTCAGAGGGAGATTCTATGCGCATCCGTAACGTCTTCTTGCTGTTTGCGATGGTTGGTTTACCGCCTGTATCCCAAGCGCAGTTGTCGTTCGGGCCGGAAGTGATCATCGACGGAACGATCGCCAGTGGTTCTGACATCGCGACTACGGACTTCAACAACGACGGTCTCTTGGATCTTGTTGTGATCGAAGCGGTGCCGGGGCTCGTCAGTCAGGGCTATGTCTATCCAGGGCTGCAGGGTGCAGGCTTCGGACCCCGCGTGAACCTGAACATTTCGTCGTTGTTGGCGCCGGTAGCCGTCATGGTTGGTGACTTCGCCGAGAACGGGCTGGCCGACGTGCTGGTGATCGATGCATTCTTCGGTGACACGTTGTTGTTTCGGAATCTGGGCGGCTTCACTTTCTCGAGTGGTAGCGCCGGGCCGAGCCCGGGCGCGACCGCCGATGCCGTAGCGACGGACCTCAATGCCGACGGCCACGTCGACTTCGTGGCTGCCCTACCGCTGTCGCAAGGTGGACGCGTGTACTTCGGAACTGGGACTGGAGGTTTTACGGCGGGGCCGTTGCTGGCGGCGTTGAGTGTCCCGCTGTCGGTGGCGGTTGCAGACATGAACGGAGACACCCACCTGGATGTGATCTTTGGGCTGAACGCCGGCGCTGGGGGTGGCATCACGATTCGACTGAACAACGGTGCGGCTGCATGGACAGCGAACACCTTCATTCCCGGGCCGGTGGGAGTTGGGACGATGTTGCCGGGTGACCCCAGAGCGACGATCTCCGCCTGGCGCTCGCTCGCGTGGCCCTGTTGACCGCGAACCCCCGACTCGCTCGAGAGACCACGA
>JBCCHQ010000244.1:0-4080 GCA_039028735.1 Planctomycetota bacterium
CGAGGCGTCAGCTCTGCTTGTTGCGCATCGCGGAAAGATCGTGATCGAAGAATACGATCGTGGGGCTGGCCCTGGAACGATCTTTTGCGCATGGTCGGTTGCCAAGAGCATCCTGCATTCCCTTGTAGGGATCGCGACAACGGAAGGGCTCTCGGTCGCCGAGCCTGTCGCACTCAGTGCCTGGCGCGCCTCACCCAACGACATGCGCGGCGAGATCACGCTGCGACACCTTCTAACGATGACGAGCGGCCTACGGTTCCGAGAAGACTACTCCAACGAACGCGAATCAGATGTAATCCCGATGCTCTTCGGATCGGGCCGCCACGACGTGGCCGCATTTGCGGCCAACATGCCGCTAGTAACCCCACCCGGACAAAGTTGGAGCTATTCGAGCGGATCTTCCAACATCGCATCGGGAGTGCTGCGCGACTGGCTCACCGGGCACGGTCGGGAATACGAAGTGTTCGTACATGAGCGTCTCTTCCGTCCGGCGGGAATGACTCGAGCCCGCGTGGTTTTCGACAGAGCTGGCACCTTCGTTGCCTCAAGCGGCCTGACTTGTACGGGGCGCGACCTAGTCAGGTTTGGCGAACTGTATCGGGGTCGAGGGCAGCTCGAGGGAACACGGATCCTCCCGTCGGAGTGGGTTGATGACGCGCACGTCTCAACGCCAGAGTGCGAATCTAGGACGTACGGAACTCACTTCTGGATGAACACGATCGTGCCGGGCGGATTCAGTGCACAAGGGTTTGGTTGCCAGCTCGTTCTCATAGTGCCCGACAGGGAACTCGTAGTCGTTCGACTCGGGCGGAAGCCCGAGGGCGGCAAGGCACAGTTCTTCGAGACTATGCGTGGGCTGGCCACGTCGTTTCGAATGACGAGATCCGAGCAACGAGAATGAGCACTGGTCACCCGGCCGAGAGCCGCCACTCGTCCGCATCGATCGACGCGGACGCTCTCTCTCGATTCACCCATGACTCAGGCCTTCCGACAATAGTCCGAGTCACCCCAAACCTCTACTTCGCACACTTTAGGTTGGTGAAACTGCTACCAGCTCGAGCGATCATCGAGGAGGCTCAAGTGTCCGGGAAGCTACGGCCGGGAGACGTCGTTGTAGAGACGTCTTCTGGTTCATTCGCCCTCGCGTTGGCCGTCGTTTGCCGGAATCTGCCATACAGGCTGCACATCATCGGAGATAGGGCGATTGACTCCTTTGTCCGACGGCACATCCTGAGCCTCGGCGCCCAACTAACGATCGTTGACGGCACACGGGCCGCGCTCGGCTCTCAACGCGCCCGCCTTGAACTCCTACACCGGGTTCGCCGCAACTACGCACGTTCGTTCTGGCCGAGGCAGTACGACAACCCGACCAACCCGCTTGCTTTCCGCGCTCTAGCAGAATATCTGCGTCGCAAAATCGCAACTATCGACTGCCTTGTCGGCGCCGTAGGCTCCGGCGGCACGATGTGTGGCACGGTGCGCGCCTTGCGACGGACCGGGAACCCGCTGCGCGCTGTCGCCGTCGATACGCATGGCAGCGTGCTGTTCGGGCAACAGGATAAGCCGCCGAGGATACTTCGGGGCGCGGGTTCCAGCGTCATGTTCGGGAACGTTGATCACAGGACATTCGATCAAGTTCACTGGGTGACTGCGGCAGAGGCGTTTGCCTCGGCCCACGAACTCCGGATGCAACAAGGAGTGTTCACGGGTGCAACTGGAGGGGCGGCAGCGATGGTGGCCCGGTGGTACGCGCAGCAGAACCCAAAGCAATCGGTCATCGCGATTCTGCCGGACGAGGGGCACCGCTACCTCCACACTTTCTACGACCCCGACTGGCTGCGAGCTCACGAAGTAGAACTCCTTCCGCCCCCCGACAAGCCGGAGCTAGTCGCGCGCCCGGACCTCGCAGCCAAGAAGTGGTCTATGTACCGATGGAACCGTCGAAGTTACCGAGCCGCGGTTGGAAACGATCCACCAGCCGGAGTCCCGGCGTGGAATGAGCAGGGGATTGCATGACAAACGAACTCCCATTGAGGGTGCTGGGTTCTGCGGACGTGCGGCAGATTCTCTCCAAGAGCCGCAGCCAGATAGTCGACGTAGTCCGATCGGCATACGTTAGCTATGGTCGAGGACAGGCGTGCGTCCCTCACGCGCCGTTCGTCACATCGTCCGACGGACTCGGTGAACGAGCTCGGATTATCGCCCTCCCAGCTTTCCTCGGTGGTGAAACGAATCGCGTAGGGATCAAGTGGATCGCGTCGTTTCCCGACAATCTCGAGCGCGACCTGCCACGTGCGTCTGCACTAATGGTTCTGAATTGCACGGCTACCGGACGAGCGCTCGCTGTTCTGGAGGCGACCGAGGTTAGTGCATACCGAACCGCAGCAAGTGCAGCCCTTGCCGCAGCTGAACTCCATGAAAACCCCGACCCACGTGCACTCGGCATACTTGGCGCCGGACCGATCAACCTCACGGTCGCCCGATTCGTGCTGGATGCGTTTCCCGGCATAAGCCAGGTCTCGATAAGCGACCTGAGGCCCGAACGCTCGCGCCGCTTTGCGGCGACGCTGGAGGAAGATCGCCCCGGATTATCAATTCAGTTGCAGTCGTCCGCCGAAGAATGCATGCGCGCCTCCGAAATCCTCTCAGTCGCAACGACGGCGACTTCGCCACACATTCAGAACCTCTCGACCTGCCCGGATCGCTGCACCATCCTCAATATCTCCCTGCGGGACTTCGCACCGTCTGCGATTCTGGCGGCCGACAACATAGTCGACGATCTCCACCACGTTTGCCGAAAGGCAACGTCAATCGAACTGGCGTACGACGCATCAAAAGACACCAGTTTCGTGCGAGCGAACCTCTCGGATGTCCTACTTGGACAGGCGCCCCCCCGGTCCCCCGGCAAGAGAGTCTCCATTTTCTCGCCATTCGGCCTCGGAATGCTCGATGTCGCCGTAGCTGACTACGTCCTCCGCGAGTGTGTCCGTCAGGGCGTAGGCATTGATGTCTGCGATTTCAACAGAGGAGACTCGATGTGACGACGCTGACATCGCCTCAGCTCGGCATCTGGGGAGAGCAGCTCCTGCGCCCCGACGACCCGTGCTTCAACATTGGAGGATACCTGAGGATTCCCTGCGCACTCGACATCTCTCGTCTGCGCCTGGCGCTCCGGCTCACGCTCGACCAGTGCGACGCGTTTGGCTGCGGCCTTTCGGTGTCACCACAAGGCGAGCCAATCCAAACGGCCGCGCCGCCGACGAAGCTCGAACAGGTGGATCTCTCGTCGACAGACAATCCGGAGTCAGAGGCAGAGTCGTGGATGCACCGACGCATTGCGGAGCCGATTCCGTTTGATGGCACCTCGCTCCTTCGTTGTTCGGTGCTGAAGGCTGCACCCGACCTCAACTTCATCTTCCTAGCGGCACACCACATCGCAGTCGACGGTTGGGGAATGTCACTCCTGGTCCAAACGTTGGCCGCCAACTACAACGGCGAGACGCCACCAGTGACGACTCCATATCAGAGTTTCGCCGACGCAGATGCAGCGTACCTCAAGAGCGACGCTTTCGACGGAGACGCTGACTACTGGACCAGCAGATTCACCAGTCCGCATGACCAGCTGCTTCCCAACCTCGCGATAGACAGAGGTAGCGGATCAATCAGCCGCCGCCGTTCCTTTTCAATCAGCCGGGAGTGTTTTCGCGAGCTGGAGGTCCTCGGACAACGCGCCGGCGGAAGTGCAATGCAAGTGGTTCTGGCGGCGATTCACTGTTGCCTTTCACGACTCCACAGACGCCACACGATCGTGTTCGGAGTACCCGTCCTGAACAGGGGAACACCGGCGCAAAGGCGGGTTGTCGGCATGTGCACGTCGGTGCTGCCCTTGGTCGTCGACGGACGGCGAAGACGCTTCGACGAACTGGCCCGGGCGCTCGCGCTGGACTTGCGCCAAGCATATCGCCACCGTCGGTTCACCGCTCACGGTCTGTCGCGAAGGCTTGGTCTGAATGCCCCCGTCTACCAAGCACTCTTTTCGTACGAGCGCCACGACTACTGCGTCAAGTTCGATTCCACGCC
>JBCCHQ010000245.1:0-3965 GCA_039028735.1 Planctomycetota bacterium
CCTGGGCGCCCCGGCGCAGCTCGATTCCCTGCCCATCGATGCGATCGAGCTCGACAACGCAACGTTGCGACTCTCGCTCGATGTCACGCGCTTCGAAGGGCTCAGACGGTCGATCGCCGAGCACGGCGTACTGGTGCCACTACTGGTCCGGCGCAGCAGGAAGCGCCATCGCCTGCAAGTCGTCAGCGGCTACCGGCGTCTGCTGGCCGCCCGTCACCTCGGCTTGGCCGCCGTGCCTGTGCGCGTCGTGGACCTGACCGACGATGAAGCGCTGGCGGTACGCCTCGCCGACAACATTCACCGCGACGAGTTGATTGACGTCGAGATCGCCGAACACTTCGAGCGTGTGTTTCTAGGACAAGACGACAAGCGCGACGCTGTCCGCAACGCCCTGGGATTCGACGACGAACAGATCGACAGCATTCTAGAGACCCTTCAGGCACCCGGAGAAGTCCGGGAGCGCATGATCTATGGCGTTCCCGAACTCGCCACTGCAGCGCAGTCACCTGAAGGAGGCCGTCGATGAACTCCTCGTTTCAGGTCGTCGATGAGTGCTTGTGGCTACGGCTGGCCGGTCGCCTCGACGCGGCGGGAATCACCGCTGCTCAATGGCGGTCGTTACGCACGGAAGTACTGGCCAATGTCACGTCGTCGCAGGCACAAACGCTGTTCGTCGACCTGCGGGACGTCGACTACATCGATTCACGATCGCTCCAACAACTACGAACGATCTGCAATCAGCTGGCCACGGTGGGAATCGCGTATGTCGGACCCGGCCTTGGTCTCGAGCGGCTTATTGAACTCGATCCGCGTCACGACGTGTCTCCGCTGCTGCCGAGGGCTCCGTGGGAGACAGAGAGCGGCGAGTTCGAGGTCCACAGCGATGACAGCGCATGGGTCGACGAGATCCTGTCGCCATCAGAGCCAATCGAAGCGACAACGACGCACGACTTCCACGCAGAGCTCGTCGTCGATCCTCAGCTCGAAGAGGCGTTCGCCGAGCATCCGCTGGCGGACGCTCGCGAGAGCGACACGCCGGCAGGAACGGCTGCCGACACCCCGCACGACACCGTCGCAACAGATGCAACCAGTGACGAACCAGAACGCCCCGACTTCGTCGTCAACCTCGACGAAGAGCGCGTGCACTTAGAGAGCGGATCGGATGTGCGAGACCACATCGAGGCGCCACAACAGATCGAGTTCACGCCGCACTGGCACGCGCTGATCGAAGGCAACGAAATCATCTGGAACAACCCGCAGGCACTGTCAGGTGAACGAGACGTGAGTGCGGGATCGCAGAACGCAGCAACGCAGCAGGAACCGGCGGCGCCAGCGGCAACCCCACCAACTGCGCCGACTCCAGCAGCGGACGGCGCGGCGCCCGACGCCGCTGGCCTCGCACCCCCAACAGTTCCGACCGCAAAACTGCCGACGGCACCGTCCCTATCGCCGCCAGTCGCTGCCAATGACGACCTGCTGGACGGGACCCGTTTCTTGGTCGAACAGCTGGGTAACCTGCGTAGGAAGGTGTCACAACTGGATGCTGCTTTGGATCGTGGCCAAGCAAGGGAAGCAGAACTGACGCGTGAGCTGCAGGCAACCGATTCGCACATGTGGACGGCAAGGCGCGCGCTTTCGGAGGCTGAGAGTCAAGAACGCTGCAGCGCTTGGTCGGATCTCGTCGCTGAGTACCGGCAAACCGAAAGCGTCACACGATCCATCGTCGACTTCGCCGCGCAGTGGATCGACGACCGGACGACCCTGGCAGCCAGCGTGGGGCAACTACTGAATGCGCAGCCGACGGCCGGATCACAGGACTGGCAGGCCCTTGCCATCGCAACGTCGACCATCACACGCGAAGCGAGCCCGCCAATAGCTCAAGAGTCCGCGCTACGACTGCTCGCGGCCGCGAGCGTTGTCACGAGCGCGTTTCAAATGGACCCCAGGCACCTGCTCGAGACAGTAGGAGATTGGTTTCCGTTCCCCGAAGAAGCCATGGACGCCAACGCGACAACGACGACGCTGCAACTCTGGCGAGCCGCTTTGGCTATCGCACAGGCGGCACCGTTGGACGCAGATAGCTGGCGACAGGCGATCGGCAGTGTCGCTGCGGCATCCTTCACGAATCCGCAGCAACATGCGGCACTACGCCGGATTCTCGACACTCATTCCCTGTATCTACCCGGTTGCTGGGTCGAACTGACCAGCGGTGCGATCGGCACGACCCTCGGCGCCAGCGCCCAGGGCCCCGATCAGCCGCAGGTGCTCTTACTGTTCGCAAACGAGAACGGGCAGCTGACACCGCGCGCACCACAGCTGTATCCGCAAGCGACCGACGTGGGCATCGCAGTGCAGCGAATCGTCGCGCTACCACTACGCATCGACAGTCCACCTCTCAATGAGGCGACTGTATCCCGACAAGAAACACCTGACACAAACTGGGCGGAGCGCTCGATCGGCGTCACCGCTGGAAGGAGATAGTTCGTTGAGCCCGACCGCCACGAAAAAGGTCCTGATCGTAGGACTCGACTTGGGTACGAACACGAGCGTGTTCGAAGTCGCAAAAGACGGCAAGACGTTGAAGTTCGAGAAGGACGCGTTTCCGACGCTCGTCGGCTATGCCAAGCAAGGCATCATCCCCGGTATCTTGCCTACCGATGCCGACACGATGTTTGCCGACCATGCGCTGGAGTATCGGCTGCACCTCGACCTCAAGTGGCCGCTGCGCGATGGCTTTGTCGACGACGTGGAGTGCTGCAAGAGCTACACAAGCTTCTTGCGCGACCAAGTCGACCCCAAAGGTGAGCATGAGCTTTGGGCGGTCGTGGGTGCGCCGGCAAACGCATCGGATGAGCGCAAGAAAGACATCCGTAGCGCCTTCGGCGGCATCCTCGAGCGCATCCTAGTCGTGCCAGAACCGTTCCTCGCTGCCATGGGACTGCGCGACGACGACCGCGTCAAAGAAGACGCGTCCTACGTCGACCCGACCAAGAACTCGCTGATCATCGACATTGGTGCAGGTACGACGGACTGCTGCCTGGTCCTCGGCTGCTACCCGGGACCCGACGAACAGATCAGCATTGACGTCGCTGGCGATGCGATCGATGAGAAGTTGCAAGAAAACCTCGCGAAGCGTTACCCCGACATCAAGATGACGCGCGTGACGATCACGAAGATGAAGGAAAATCACTCGTTCGTCGGGAAGAAGAAGCAGGCCAACGTCAAAGTGTTCGTCGACGGCAAGCCGAAAACGGTCGACCTGGGCGCACTGATCAACGAATCGTGCGAGGTCATCATCGACCCGATCCTGAACTCAGTCCGGGAGCTGTTCTCCCGCTGCGACTCTGAAGCGGTCGAGTTCGTGCTACACACCATCATCGTTGCGGGGGGCGGCTCGCAGATCCGGGGGCTGGCGGACTTGATCCAGGCGCGCCTGCGCGAGGAAGGCTACGAGGGGGCGACGACAAGGGTGCCAGACGACTATCAACACCTCGTTGCGCACGGCGCGTTGAAGATCGCCAACAACGTTCGCGACGACCAGTGGCAGGTGCCGATCTAGGACGAGGAAGCGCTGCGCAAGGCGCGCTCAGGGCTGCGGCGTGATTTCGAGCCTTTGCTCGAGACGCCGCAGTCGCTGCTCGGTGCTCTCGCGCTCGGCCTCGAGGTCCTCGATGCGCGTACGGAGCTGATCGCGCTGGTCGAGCCCGTCGCTGATACGCCCCCGCAGCTGCTGCAGCTGCTCGCGTAGCTCCTCGAGTTCCACCAGCTTGGCGGCGGCCTCCGCGAGGTCCCCCTTCATCTCACCCAGCTGCGCCTCCGCCGTCGCGACACGCACCTCGACCTCGGTGAAACGCTGGCGCAGCGTCTCGAGATCGGCCTGCTGCTTCTCGTTGACCTGGCGTTCGGTGGCTACCTCACGGGCCGTAGCGTCAATCTTGCCAGCGTGTTCATCGATCTTCTCGGCG
>JBCCHQ010000246.1:0-3816 GCA_039028735.1 Planctomycetota bacterium
AATCGAGAGCATCTCGCGGAACACCCGCGCCAGCCCGTGCATTCCAGAGCGTACGAAATCGGGGCCGTATGGGTCAGCGCTCTTGAGCGCCGTACCATCGAAGTCGATGACCAGTGAGACCGTATCGAGTTCCAAAGGTGGCAAATCGATCTTGCCATAGCCGATGTTCTCGATCGTGTGAAAGCGGACCTTCTTGTAGCCAGTGATGAAAGTGACGACTTCGACCTCAGCGAGTTGTAGCTCGGCCGCGTGCTGTTCGGACTGCTCCCAGACGTCTTCGACCGTCACCTGTTTCTGCGTCAACGCTTGCGTGTAGTAGCCAGTCTTCGTGCGGCGGATCTTCACCAGCTGGTTGACGAAATCCATCTCCTCGACGAGAAACGTCTCTGTCCGATGCAAGTAGACAGCGCCTTCGTACAGCGACAGCATCGCTGCGACGTAGTCCAGTTCACCAACGACCTCATCCTTACCGATCTCAAAGATCGTGAAGTTCTCGTCGGTAGCGGTGCGCAGCTTGACCTGCGCTGCCGGATACTCTTGGTCTTTCGGATACCAGTGCCCATCGACTTCTCGCAGCTCCCCTTCCTCCTCCAGCAGCGTCAAGAACGCGACGAGTTCCTCGCCGAAGAACACGATGTCATCGGTACTCAGGGGTTTCTCGTAGGCCGCACAAACCAGATGCCGGATCAGAATGTAGGGGTTCTCCCATTCGGACACGGCCTCCTCGGGGTTGCTCTCAAACAGCGCTTCGGGATGACGCATGAAGTACTGGTCGACGGGTTCTTGCCCGGCAATCAGAAACACGACAGAACTCGACTGCCGCCGCCCCGCTCGTCCGGCTTGCTGCAAGAATGAGCAGACGCTCCCGGGCCAGCCGGCGATCAAGCACGCATCCAACCCCCCGATATCGATCCCCAACTCAAGTGCGTTCGTCGCCACTACCCCCCCCAGCTTGCCCGAGAACAGCTGGTCCTCGATCGCGCGCCGCTCACTAGGTAGATAGCCACCACGATACGCTTCGATCCCACCAGCGACCTCTTCATAGCCGGTGCGCCCACGATTGCGTTCTTGGATGTAGCGCAGGATCAACTCCACGGTGTTTCTGCTGCGTCCAAAACAGATCGTCTTGATCTGACGACGCACCAACTCCGGCAGCAGCCGCACTGCCACTGATGGTGCTCCTTTGCGAAACGACGTGCCATCGTCACGGTTGAACAGCGGCGGATTCCAGAGCACGTACGTCTTCTCGCCATGCGGCGCACCATCGTCGTCGACGACCGAGAACGGCACACCGACCAAACGCTCGGCATGTTCGCCCGGATTGCGCACCGTCGCCGACGCTGCGATGAAGATCGGGTCCGCCCCGTGATGACGCGCAATCCGCCGTAGGCGTCGCAACACGTTGCCGACATGCGAGCCGAAGATGCCTCGCAGCGTGTGAAGTTCATCGATCACCACGTAGCGTAGGTTGGAGAACAGCCCCGCCCAACCGCCATGGTGCGGCAAGATCGCCGCGTGCAGCATGTCAGGATTCGTCAAGATGACGCGGCCATTCTTACGCAGGCGCTTGCGCACCACCGGCTCGGTATCCCCGTCGTAGACGCCAGCTTCGGCTTCGATCCCGAGGTCGGAGATCCAATCGCCAAGAGTTCGCATCTGGTCCTGCGCCAGTGCCTTCGTAGGGAAGAGATACAACGCGTAAGCATTTTCACCGCGCAACATGCAGTCGAGGACCGGCAGGTTGTAGCAATGCGTCTTGCCGCTGGCAGTCGAGGACGCAATCACGACGTTGTCGCCAGAGAGAACGCGTGAGATCGCATCTCCTTGATGGCTCCACAACGGCCACGCGCCATCTTGCTGCAACTTCTTCACGAGTCGCGGATGCAGCGGCGGATCTGCGGTCGAAAAGCAGGCTTCCCGCGCCGCAACGCGGCGGGTGCAGCGGATCTCCTCGGCGTGCGCGATCCGCTTTTCGATCCGTTCGAGCGCCGGCCCCAACTGCGGTGAGGGGCGACGTTCTCCTCTTGGATCTTCTCGAACGATCAACGCTGCAGCGGAGTCCTGCGTGGCGGCCGGTTGCCGAGCACCCTTTTGGACGACAGCCGCAGAGTCCGGGGGGGGCAGCAGCGGACGTGCCGCCTGCTCTGCTGTTTCCGTGGACGCTAGCCGAGCTTCCTCAGATGCAGACCGCTGTGGCTTCCGATCCGAGATCATTCAATTCCCCCTTGCGTCTGTAGGTGCTCGCATCGCACTTGGCTTGCGCCGAGTCACTTGTCGCTTGAGCCACTTGTCGCTCGAGCCACTTGTCGCTCGAGCCACTGTCGCTTGAGCCACTGTCGCTTGAGCCGCTCAAACAGCGCCGAAGCAGCACGATGCCAGTCTTCAACGGCCAAGCGGATCGACCCAACTGCCAGCGATTTCCCCGAGCGCTGGGCAGCAAGCACGAACACGGAAGTCAGACGGCCACGCGCCCCTGTGAGACATCGATCCGAGCGCGTCGATTCCAGCGCGTCGATTCCAGGACGTCGATGTCGAACGCGTGGGTCTTGCCTGACGACAACCGAACAAGAGGCTAACATCCTCGCGCCGGGGAAGGAAGTGCTGGCAACTCCGGGAATCCCCAGTGGGCACTCCCGGGGACCACGCCTTTCTGGTAACGTGCGCCTTCCGCGGCGCTTCGGCGTCGGGGATACGCCGTAATCGCTCACAACGCACGGGAAACCGGCGGAGGGGAAACGTGGGCCTACAAGTCAAACTTCTGGGGGTCTCTCTGGCTCTGGGCATCGTCGTGTCCATTGCAGGATGCATCGGTGCGCCTGCGCGCGATGCCAACCTTACCGCGATCGACCGGGGTTACGCGGCCCTCGAGAGCGGCAACATTGTGCGCGCCCGCGAGATCTTCGCCGCCGTCGCCAAGCAGGCCCCGCGCAGCTCTGCGCGCGGCACCTTGGCGCAGGGAGAAGCCTACCTGGGTCTTGGTCGTTGCGAACTCGCAGCACAGAACCCCGCCGGGGCTATCGTGAACCTGCAGCGCGCTGAGGCGTTGCTCGCAGGGAGCCCGTCGCAACAGAGCGTCGAGCTGCTATTGTCCGACGCCTTTCTACGCATCGAGAAATGGGACCAAGCACGCCGTCACCTCGAGGGTGCTTTTGCCTATCTCGCAGAGGGGTATCAACGGCGGCGTTGCGCTTACCTGCTGTCGTTGCTGTACGAACGGGCTGGGCACGACCGCAAGGCGCGACGTTATTGGGAAGTAGCGGGCGGCCAGGAACTCCCGGAGTATGCCGAGTGGCGGCAACGAATCTTGCCGCCCAGGCCGCAGATCGTCGCGCCACCCCCGCGAATCGTGAGGCCTCAGCCGCAGCCCGTCGTTGCCAAGTTGAAAGTGATCCCGCGATCGGCGTGGAAGGCCAAGAAAACACGCGGCAACGTCAATCGCATGGAGGCACCTCGCAAGATCACGGTGCACCACACCGGCGAAGAGTCGCTGCCAAAGTTCCGGACGAAGCAAGATGTGAAGGACTACCTGCGCACCTTGCAACGTTCGCACCAAAAACACCGCGGTTGGGCTGATCTCGGCTACCACTACTTGATCGACAAGTGGGGCAACATCTGGGAGGGTCGACCCAGCCGCTACCAGGGAGCCCATGCCGGCAGCCCAACGACGAACCAGAGAAACATTGGAATCGCGCTGATCGGGAACTTCGAGGATCACGAGCCGCCCCGAGCGCAATGGAACACGCTTCGTCGCTTCGTGCAGGACCTGCGCAGCCGCTATCGGATTCCGACTTCAGCCGTCTACAGCCACCGCAAGCT
>JBCCHQ010000247.1:0-3771 GCA_039028735.1 Planctomycetota bacterium
TGCCGACGCTATTGTTTGGCTTTCGCAAAGGGTTACGTAGGAGCAACGAAGCGTTTCCCCATTTTTCGCACGCACCACTAGCGGCGGCAAGTCCTCCGGCGGCGCCACGACGAGCGTTCGCATCGCTCTGGCACGAGGCGCCGAGACAAGGTTGCGGCGTGCCCAATCCTCGTCGAAGTCGTCGCGCAACCCATACAACGCGGCCAACGAAACGAACAACGCGTTCCCTTCCCCGACGAACGCCGGAAAGAAGTCACGAAGCGCAGCGCGTACTTGCCGTCGCTGCCCGAGCAGCGGCTCCGCCAGCGCAAACGCCATCAGACCGGCCGCCGTCATTGCGTCGTTGTTGTAGTTGCGGATCCCGAACAGCGCAAAGTGCAGCGGTTCGAGGCAGCCGAGGCATTGCTGAATACGGTGCTCGAACTGCTCGCGTCGCTGCGCCCTGTCTCGCGTCGTCTCGAGACCAAGTGCCGCCCAGTCGTCTGCATCGTTGACGATGTCGAGCGCTTGCAATGCGCCTTGAAACGTACCCAACAAGATCGCTGAATGGACTCCAATCGGCGCGCCGAAGATGCGCGGGCGCAGGTCACCAAAGCGCGTCACTGTCCCGTCTACGCCGTGGATGCGCAGCGCGCCATCCTCGAGATGACCCGCGATTGCAAGCAACAAGAACGCGGCGCGCTCCTGCACTGTGGGGTCGTCGATGCACTGCATCGCAGCAACCAGCCCTAGGACGTAGCCGCTGTATTGGTCTTTGCTCGTATCGACCCGGCACGACCAACTCTCGTCGTGAGCTGCCACCTGCCACGTCTCGGGGTGGTGTTGGACTTTCGTCGCGACCGCCGTCGGCACGGCACCCCGCGCGATCAAACCGCGCACCCCAGTTGCGGCGTGCAGACGCTCCATTCCCGCAAGCACGAGACGCGCTCGCTGCAGCACAACGGGCGACGGCGAACAAACGTGCTGGAAGCTCAACGTCGCCAGCAGGTAGCCGCTCCAGCAGCTCTGGTCTGCGAGATCGAGGTAGATGCCCTTGCGTGGATGCGGCGTCGTGGGTCGGCGATAAAGGAACGCCCCGTCGTCGGTGCAGAAACGCTCAAAGAGCGTGTCTGCGGTTTCGTCCGCGCGCACCACGAGCGCGGCGAGCTGGGTGCGGGTCGGGGCCTCGATCTGCCAGCGATCGAAGCGGATTGGCTCGAGGGCGCAAGCACACAGACAGAGCGGCAGCGCAACCACAAGAATCCTGGCAACCGGCAGGCAACCGCGATCGAGCGACCGGCGAGCCCAACTCACAACGAGCGCTCACGGGGAGGCCAAGAAAGGGCCTCGCCCAGAAACTCGCCGCTACGATCGATCGCCCAGGGGTAGATCAGGACGGCCCCGTAGTGACCTGCCGGGACGACCCAAACGGCAGGCTGGCCCAGCGCCTGATGCAGCCGCCAGCTGGCGTCCGGTGCGACGACGTCGTCGAAACGCGCAAAGAACAACAGCAGCGAGTTGGGATCGAGACACCCGGCAACGGTCATGGGATCCGATTCGAGGTGGGCCTCGATGTCGGCGCAGATCTCGGCTTGCGTCGATCCGGTCAATTCTTCCCGCTCTGCGAGATAGCGGCGTACGCCGGGCTCTTGCGATACCGAGATCACATAGCTCAGGTCGCCAGCCGCCAGACAGATGACGTTCGCACGCAGGCGAGGCTCGGCCGCCGCCAGCAACGTGTTCCGAATGCCACCAAAGCTGATCCCGAACGACGCCAATCGGTCCTCGTCGATCGGGTAGTGCTCGACCAGGGCGTGCAGGGCTTTGACCGTCGCTCGGGTCGAGCTCCGTAGGCTCCGCTCGAGCTCCACGGCGTCCAAGTGCGGCTGCAGCAGGCGCTCCTCTTGATACAGGAAGAAGCCCGCGAAGCCGCGCCGGGCCATCCGACGGCAGAAGTAGCGACACTCGAGGTAACCGGTCAGGGCGCCTGCCAAGATCGGACTGACCTCCACCAACGGGACGCTGCGATCCGCTGCAGGGAGCGGTAGGTAGATCTCCCCTTCGACGGTATCGAAGTCTCCCAGGACGTCGTCGTACGTGACGAACGAAAACTTCTCAGTGCGGTAGTGGTCGTTCTTGTCGTCCCCCGCTTCGGTCCGAAACGACCAAATTGGAAAGGTCGGGGCCAAGTGCGTTGGGCGCGGCGCGGGCTCTCGGGCTTCAGGGTTGGCCGGTTGGTAGGTACAGCCGACCAGCAGGCAGAGCGCCACAACCAGGACGCCGTGCGGCACAACGCCCAAGAAGCCGGCCCACACTCGGAGTCGCCAACGCTGCATCAACGTTCGACTCGGGCTTGCTTGCGCAGACGCTCGCGGTATCGGGCCCGCTCGATCGCCGTGGGCGGCTGCGTCGTCAGGAAGGCGTGGATCTCGGCGGTAACGGTCGCATCGAAGGGCGTCTCCGTGCGCTTGATCAGCTGCACGATGTGGAGTCCCCGAGTGCTGCGCACGGGGCCGGCAATCTGGTTCTCGGCAGTAAGGTCATCGACGACCTTTTGAAACTCGGATCCGTACATGCCACCTCGATAGTTCGCGATGAAGCCATCCGTACGCCGGGTCAGGGGATCCTGGCTATGCTTGTGCACCAGTTCGACAAAGCGCCCCGGATCCTCGCTGAGGGTCTGCAAGAGGCGCGTTGCCTGAGCGTCGGCGGACTCACGCGACGACCCCGGCAGCAGCAGTATGTGACGGATCTGATGTTGCACGCCACCGGCGCCATAGACGCGCTCGAAGTGGCGCTTGACGTCTTCGTCGTCGACGCTGCGCTCGGTCACGATGCAGCGTTCGAGCAGCATGTCGGTCCGCAGGCGGCTGCACTGGGCGCGCCGGTAGCCAGCGAGCGTTTGCAGGCGCTGCCCCAACACGGATTCGAAACGACCACGATCCCCCCCATACAGGTTGTCGATGGTGCGCTGAATACGCTCGTCCACGAGCTGCTCGACAACCGCTTCGTCGACCTTCAGGTCCAGCCGCGATGCCTGCTCGCGGATCAGGTAGTCGTCAACAAAATCCGTTAGCTGATCGGTGTCGATGCGCCGAAACAGGAACGCCAGATACTCTTCGCGCGTGATATCGCGGCCGTTGATGCGCGCAAGGACGCCCGCTGGCAACGGTGGGTCCGCGGTGACGTACGCCGGTGGTTTTGTCGGCGTGATCCCAGCGGGCGCCGAAGCGGTTGGCTGCGTCGCGGCTGGACGCGACTCCTGCGCCCACGATGTCGCCAAGAACAAAGCAGCGCCCAATAGAACGATCACAGCGGTCCGCAGCGTTTCACCACGCGTCATTCCCAGCCTCCTCATAGCGGGGCCAAAAAAAACCACGCGTCGAGGCGGTTTGCCTCTTCGCGTGGTCTAGATTACTCAGGGTCGGTTCTCAATTCGAGAACGCTTTGCGCGAACGCTTACTCGTCTGCCGTCGCTTCGACAGTCGCTTCGTCTCGGACGAATCCAAAGTACGCCTGGCTCGCGTTGTCGCCGAGGCGACACTTGGCAAGACGCAGGACACGGGTGTAGCCACCCGCGCGACTCGAGAAGTACGGTCCAACCTCGTCGAACAGCTTCGACGTCAATTCGCGGTCTTGCAAGATCTCCATGGCCTTGCGGACGTTCGCGATCGACTTGTTCTTGCCCAGCGTGATCAGCTTCTCGACGCGGGGCTGGGCGTACTTTGCCTTTTCACGAGTCGTCACGATGTAGCCCTTGCCGTCGAACTCGTTGATCAGACTCCTGACCAA
>JBCCHQ010000248.1:0-3716 GCA_039028735.1 Planctomycetota bacterium
CTTCTTTCAACGGTCTTCCGCACCGCCTGCTGGGCCCAAGTGGGGCGGCGAAAAGAAGTTAGCATTGTATCAAGGGGACTGCGAAAAGGCAACCCGGGCACTCTCCAGGCCCCTTGCGCTATCCCTTGCGTAGCTCTGGGTTTGGAACGCATCGATTGCCCCCGGTTTGTCGGGTTCGAGGGGAGCAAGCTATACTATGAGGGTCCTCGAGCCACCGCCATGGGCACTGCCCTCGTGCGTGGCTGCTCGGCAGCGCCGGGCTAGGTCCCGCCGAAGTTTCTTGCTTCACTAGCCAGCTGTCTCTCTCGGAGAAGTAATGTCGACGCCAGGTTCCGGATCGGACAACAAGCTCCTCATTTTTGGGTCTGGGATGAACCTCCGCGAGGGGTCTCTTCCAGTCCTCGAGTGTGCACCCGATTCCATTCTGATCGTGGACTCGCAAGAGCAGCTCGCGACTGCGGCGAATCTGTCGTTCGTCCAGATGCTCGGACTAGACCTCTGCGATATGGACGGAATCTCGTTTCAGCTGCGTGAGCTCGTGCACCCCGACGATCAGCACCGCATGCTGCACTTCGACGAGTATCCTGATGAGGAAACGTTCGAAGTGCGCTTCATCGGCGTCAGCAACGACATTGTTGCAGCGTCCGCATCGGCGCGATCGTTCAAGACGGTGGACGGACGTGAACACAACGTCTACTTCTTCCGCCACACGGAGAACATCCGGGCCCTCGAGCAACGCCTGCAGGACGAGATCGAAACGCAGAAGCGGCGCACCGTGGAAGCGGTGCGGTCATCGTTGCGCATCTACCAGTTGACCGAGAAGATGCGTGCGACGCCGAAGCTGTCGACGGTGCTGCTAGAGGTGCAGTCTGAAAATGATGTCTTCGAAGGTGCCACGGCGTTCTTGCAGTCTGAGGGTCTCAACTACAGTGGCGTCGCGTTCTACCTTCACGATGGCGACCTGCTGCGGCAGCGCCACGGAACGGATGGCGACTTCCCTGAGACGCGACCGTTGAATGAAGACAGTAAGTATCGACGCTTTCTAGACACTGGCGAACAGCCGTCGGGTGACGACGATTCGCGACTGGCAAGCATCACGACCAAGGGTGGCCTGACGGGCATCATGGAGGTGGTACTCGACCCGCGCGAGCGTCACTTCTTGAGCGAGAACCGACTGGTCGAGCGCTGGCACCACGACATCCTCGAGACGATTGCCGAGATGTTGGGGCTCTGCCTCGAGAACATCCGGTTGTACGAAGAGCTGCGGTTGCAGACGATCATGGATGCGCTCACCGGCTGCCACAACCGTCACTTCCTGGTCTCGCAGATGGAGAAGGAAGTTGAGCGGACAGCCAGAACCGGACGTCCACTGTCGTTGATCTTCATCGACGTTGACGGCTTCAAGGAAGTCAACGACACGTACGGACACGCCCAAGGTGACCTGGCCCTGCAGGAGATCTCCCGCGAGCTGCTGGTTGCCGTTCGCACGACCGACTTCGTCTGCCGCTACGGTGGTGACGAGTTCGTGCTGATCCTACCCGAGACGGACATGGAGTCGGCCGAAGCCCGCGCTGAAGGGCTGCGGGAGCGTATCGAGTCGCTCGACTTCACGCCGATTGACGAGAGCGTTCCGACCGGAGCTGTCGCGCTCACGATCTCTGTCGGACTGGCATCGAGCAGCGGACGTAGCGCTCACCAATTGCTGCAAGTTGCTGACGCGGCTCTGTACGGCGCCAAGCGCCAAGGCAAGAATCGCGTGATCCGACTGCAGGACTCGGCAACGGCAGGAGAGGCTGAGGGGATCCTCACTCCTCAGTAGAGTCCTTACTACGAGAGTCTGTGTCTGCAGGCTCGCCGCGAGCTTCTTCGCCGTCGACTTCTTCTTCCTCCTGCGCACCTTCGCTACGCACTTTCCGAATCAGGTCATCCATTTCGATGCCTTTGCGAATCGATTCGTCTTGCACGAAACGAAGCGCCGGAGTGTTGCGCAGTCGCACGCGATCTGCGAGGTGGGTTTGGATGAAGCCACGGGCAGCGATCAGGCCTCGGAGCGTTGTCCGCTGTTCCGCCTCCGACCCCATCAAGGACACGCGCACTTCTGCTTCCTTGAGATCTTCGGTGGGGTGCACACTCATCACTGACACGAAGCCGATCCGAGGATCGCGCAAGTCGCGCTGAATGATGTTTGCGATCTCGCTGCGGAGAAGGGAAGACACCCGTTCTCGACGCTTTTCCCTCAACGCGCAATCCTTTGGGGGTCGGGTCCTACTTGGACTGATCCAGCGTTCGAGCCTTCTTCAAGATCTTGTAGCTCTCGATCGAGTCGCCGACCTTGATGTCGCTGTAGCCAGCGATCCGGCAGCCACACTCAAAGCCCTCTTTGACTTCCTTGGTGTCATCTTTGAAGCGTTTCAGCGAATCGAGTTTGCCTTCGTAGATGATCTTACCTTCGCGGGCGAGTCGCACGGGATCTTCTCGACGGAAGACACCGCTACGCACGATACACCCTGCGATCTTACCAAGGCGTGACGACGTGAAGACTTCTTGCACTTCGACCGTCGCCTGCGCCTCTTCGTAGAGCTCTGGATCCAGCAATCCCTCGAGAGACAGCTTCATCTCTTCGATGATCTGGTAGATCACTTGGTAGGTGCGGATCTCGACGTTGCTCTCTTCGGCCTGGCGTCGAGCTCGGTCGTTGGCGGCTACTCCAAAGCCGATGACTACGGCGTTCGACGCGTCGGCCAGCAACACGTCAGATTCCGTGATTGCGCCGATCCCCTCACCGATGATGCGAATGCCGACTTCCTCGGTGGAGAGGTCCGTCAACTGCTTGCGCAGTACTTCCAGGCTCCCCTTGACGTCGGCTTTGACGATGAGGTTGACCTCTTTGATCTTGCTCTTGGCCAGGAACTCAGACAGCCCTTCGAGCGTGATGTGTTGGCGCCGGCGCGCACGATCGAGAGCCCGGCGTTGGCGCTTGCGATCCTCTGCGATCGCTTTGATCTTGCTCACATCGCTGAGTGCATAGAGACGATCGCCCGCTTCCGGGAGTTCGTCGAGGCCGGTCAATTCCACGGGCGTCGACGGTCCAGCCGCTTCGAGCGGGATGCCGGTCGTCGTTTGCAGCATTCGGACTTTGCCCTGGGCGCTACCACAGATCACGTGGTCGCCGGGACGCAGGGTTCCTTCTTGGATCAGTACGGTCGCAACGTTACCGAGCCCTTGCGTGGCGCGGGCGTCGAGCACGGTGCCGATCCCTTCCTTGTCGGGGTTTGCTCGCAGCTCGAGGATCTCGGTCTCCAGCGTGAGGAGCTCGAGCAGATCATCGATCCCGAGGTCGGTCAGTGCTGAAACCTCGACCATCTCGGTGCTGCCGCCCCAGTCTGGTGGAGACAATCCGATCTCGGCCAACTGCTGTTTCGTACGCATCACGTTGGCGTTGGCTTTGTCGATCTTGTTGATCGCAACGACGATCGAGATGTTGGCTGCCTGCGCGTGTTGGATGGCTTCTTGCGTCTGGGGCATGACACCATCATCAGCGGCGACGACCAGTACGGCGACGTCAGTGATGTTGGCACCCCGAGCCCGCATCTCCGTGAACGCCTTGTGACCGGGTGTATCGATGAACACGACGTGCTTGTCACCGGAGTCCACGCGGTAAGCGCTGAGGTGCTGCGTGATCCCGCCGTGCTCGCCCATCTGGACGCGCGTCTTGC
>JBCCHQ010000249.1:0-3711 GCA_039028735.1 Planctomycetota bacterium
GCCCATAACCGCTCCTCCAGACCGCCGCCACCGCGCGCCTCCCAGGCCACCGTACTCCCCTGGCTACCGCCGCTACCAGCTGTCCCGCCACCGCGTTTCCTGGCAAGATCCTCGAGAATCGATCGAATGGCGTGCCCTCCACAGCCGTCATCTCTACCAAGGATCGTGCCCCCACTGACGGAGAGAGAGCGCATTGAGACTTCTACCCCTGAGACTTCCATCCCAGAGATTCGGCTCCAGCGCCCCACGACGGCTCTGCGGAGTGCTGGCCGTCGGCATCCTCCTACCCCTACTCGCGCTCACTGCGGCTGCCCAACAGGTACCCGACGCCTCACAGCCACCGGCCGCCTTGGCGACGACCGGCACTGCGCGACTCGAGGTCCTCGAGCCCACCATCGATCTGGGAGATCTACTCTGGGGCACGTTTCGAATTGTCGAGTTTTCGCTGACGAACCGCGGCGACGCGCCTCTGAAGATCGAAAAGGTGATCCCAGGTTGCGGCTGCATGACGGTCGTCGACTTCGATGCGGAGATTGCGCCCCAGGCTCGAGGCAGCGTCCGGGTGCGCCTCGAGACCCGTCGCCTCCAGGTGACGCGCGACCCTCGCACCGGCGAGCCGGCGGCCACCACCAAAGGTTGCATCATCAAGTCGAACCACGCGGAGCCGGCTCCGGCCAAGATCACGACGCGCTTCACGATTCAGCCCCTGTTCACGCTGCCGCCGCTACCGCTGGAGGTGAAGGTTCTGCCGGACAAACCGGGCACCATGTCGTTCGATATCACCCCCGTAACGACTCCCCCGGCCGATTTACTGCGTGTCGAGACCGTCCACAACATCGGGAAGGCGTCACTTGCGAAGCTGGCGGGTGGCGGCTACCGGCTAACGCTGGACGTGCCACCCACCTCGAAAGTGGGGGTTTCGCCCGAGAACATCCGCATGTTCGTACAACACCCGGATATCCAGGACGGTGCTGAGGTAGCTTGCGAGATCGCGCTGGGGATCGTGTTCGTGGATCGCATTCAGCAAAGCGCGCCATCGCTGTCCTTTCGGCGCAAGGAGACGACTGCGCACTTGGCTGCTCCAGAAACTCCGCTGCGCAAGACCGTCACTCTGTGGACCGAACAGCCGGACTATGAATTCAAGCTCGTGAGCGCTGCGTTGGAGAGGGCGCCAGCCGGTGCCTTCTCGGTCGAAGTCGAGGAAGTCGAACCCGGACGGCGCTACAGCGTGCATGTGACCGTCCTAGAGGTGCAGAAGGGGGCGCCCGTCTCTCGCGGCGTGCTGGTCCTGACAACCGACGACAAGTACCGGGCCGTGCGCAAGGTCACGGTCATCGCTCAGTTTCCGAAGTAGACTGCGGGGTCCGACGGAGTTGCTGCAGACGCCCTCTGAGTGGCCACCCCTGCGGCTTCGGCGGAGTCCCTTGATGGAATGCGGCATCCCCCCTAGTGTCCAGCGCAGGGGAGTTGGCCTGGGTCGTGGGTAGCCAACTCCCTCATAACACTTCGTGCACAGACTTGCCGTCGCACATGAGGGGGGACCATGCGTCATTGGAATTGGGAACGTGAGCATCTCGACGAGGAGTATCTCGCCTGGCACGCTGAAACTGCGCGTGCGTGCCGCCGTGACATCGTTCAGATGACGCATTTGGCCAACAGCGGACACCCAGGTGGATCGCTGTCGTCGCTCGACTTCTATCTGGTGATGTACGCACACGCGAACATCGATCCGCAGCGGCCGTGGTTCGAAGAGCGAGACAGAATCGTGGTCAGCCACGGCCACACTTCACCGGGTGTCTATTCGGTTTTGGCGCGCCTCGGCTATTTTCCCCCCGAAGAGGTCATTGCTCGCTTCCGCCGCCCGAACCACGTCTTCGAAGGGCACATTGAGCGCGAGGTACCTGGAGTCGAGTGGACGACAGGCAACCTCGGCCAGGGACTATCGGCTGCTTGCGGTATGGCGATCGGCCATCGCTTGAAGGGAATCTCGGCGCAACACTACGTACCGATGGGCGATGGCGAGCAGCAGAAGGGACAGATCGGTGAGGCCCGACGTCTCGCCGTGAAGTTTGGTCTTCACAACATCACAGCGATCGTCGACTACAACCGCCTGCAGATCGGCGGCGCCACCAGCGACATCATGCCGCAGAACATCGGCGCCGGGTGGGAGTCCGATGGTTGGAAGGTCAACGAGGTCGACGGTCACGACCCGGTGGCGATCCACAAAGCAATGCGAGCCGCAGTTCACGACGAAGCCGCCCCTCACGTGCTCATCGCCAACACCGTGATGGGAAAGGGCTTTGCGTTCATGGAGGACATCGCAGACTTCCATGGGCGTGCCGCCAACGACGACGAGTACCAACAGTGCATCAAGCTCTCGGGGGATAGCGCCGAGGACTGGGACCTAGAGCCGCTTCGTCAGCGAATTGCAGCTTCCCCTCAGCCGTGCGCGGAGTTGCCAAGTACCTATCCACAGATTGCTGCCGGAACACCGCGCACGTACGCAGCGGATCAGCGCACCGACAATCGTTCGGCTTTCGGAAATGCGCTGCTCGATGTCGCGGAAGCCAACGCTGCCGGTCAGGCACCACCGATCGCCGTCTTCGACTGCGACCTCGAAGGCTCCGTGAAGACTGGTGCTTTTCGCAAAGCGTTCCCGAACCACTTCTTCGAAGCTGGAATCCAGGAACACAATACAGCGACCGCCGCCGGAGCGCTCTCGGTCGATGGCATCGTGTCCGTGTTTGCCGACTTCGGCGTCTTCGGGATTGCCGAAACGTACAACCAACATCGCCTCACTGACATCAATCACGGCCACGTCAAAGTCGCGTGCACGCACGTGGGCCTCGATGTCGGAGAGGACGGGAAGACTCACCAGTGCATCGACTACGTCGGTGTCCTGCACAACATCTTCGGCATGCAAATCATCGTACCCGCAGATCCAAACCAAACGGACCGCGCAGTGCGTCACATGCTTGCAACCCCCGGCATGTTCACAATCGCCATGGGTCGATCCAAGCTGCCCACAATCACCGACGAGTCCGGGCAACCGTTCTTCGGCAACGCGTACACGTTTCGCCCCGGCCAAGGAGATTGGATCCGCAACGGCAACGCCGGCGCCGTCGTCGCCATGGGCACCCTCACGGGACGCGCGCTCGAAGCAGTGGAAGGAATCCGCCAAACCGGCGACAACATCGCCCTCGCCCACGTCGCCACACCAACGGAGATCGCCCCAGAGTTCCTCGACGAACTCGCGCAGCAACCATTCATCGTCACCGTCGAGGATCACTCGGTCCGCACCGGCCTGGGCGCATGCATCGCAGCGGCGATGTTCGCGCGCGGCCACGCAATCCCTCACCTCCGCCTCGGCGTAAAGCAGTACGCCCCATCCGGCAGCGCAGAATCTGTATACCGCTCGGCCGGCCTGGACGCAGACGGAATCCGCGACAGCGTGATGAAGTTCGCCAAACAAACATAACGAGAAGCACACATTCGCCTGCTTCTTCCCGACAGCACCCCCGGCCAAGTCAGCCCCTCACCAAGAGGGTTGCCTTGGCCGGCTGTGCATGAGGCACGTTCCCAACATTGAGTGACTGCCCCCGTTTCCCCGCTTCCCCGTTTCCCCGTTTCCCGTTTCCCGTTTCCCAGTCCCCAGTCCCCAGTCCCCAGTCCCAATCCCCGTCCCCGTCCCCCGTCCCCCGTCCCCCGTCC
>JBCCHQ010000250.1:0-3426 GCA_039028735.1 Planctomycetota bacterium
CGCCGAAGTAGACCTGCGTCTGCCGGGTGAATTGACCCCGTAGGGTTACGCGATCGCCGCCGTTGGCTTGGCCCCTTGCCGGGTGGATGGTACGGAGTTCGAGGTTGGTCGGCGCTCGCAGCTCGAGGCAGTCCAGATAGAGCTCCATCAAACCTGCGCGGTCGGTACCGAGCGGTTGCAGACCACCGAACTCATGACTGGCCGCGACTGCGTAACCCCCTTGCGGCAGGGATCGCAGCACCACTGTGTCATAGGCCGGCGTGTCGTTGCGAAACAGCGCCTGTCCACTCGTGCCAGGGATCAGGCGGTCGATGCTGGAGTTCTCACCGACATAGTCGGCATCGAGCACGATCAGGCAAACCCCCGGGATGCCGATTTGTGTCGATAGATCGCTGTCGCCACCGTTCGTCGATACTGCCCCGAACTTCGCGTGCAATGGGGTACTCGGATCGTCGAACCAGGTGTCGCCGCCCTCCATGTACAGCACAGCCCCCTGTGCAGCGGAGTAGCGTTCGAGCGTGTCGGCTTCGTTGGGCCGCAGCACATGGTTGTACGGGAACGTGCCAAGCGTGACCCAAACAGACTCGTAGCCTGCGAGATCGTTCAACGTTGGCAGTTCCGTAACCCGGAGCGGCGTGCGAGCGTTGGCAGCAAGCGCGGCCAAGATCGCCTGCGCGCTGTCGGTTGCTCCGCCGAGCGTATCGAGCGGCGACCAGATGAGGTCCGTGCTCTGGCCTTGCACGAAGGCTCTTCGCGTAGCTGTCGCGCTCGCTTGCCCTTGCAAGACACCCACGACTTCATAGGTGTGGTAGCCCGGCGTTGCCGAATCGTCGGCGTACTCTTCCGCTTCACCGCCAAGGACGGCGAGCGGATCCGCATCGCGAAAGATGTGAATCGCGTCGTACGTAGCGTTGTTGAGCCACGTTATCTCCGTCGATTCAGGGAACACGTCTACCGCCAGAGCGGAAGGCGCAGGCGGTGCGGAAGGGGCGGGCACAGTCGGGGTGGCTTGTGCAGAAACTACGGTTTGAGCACAGAGAATCGACAATGCCGCGACCCACAATAGTGTGGGGCGGAGTGCCTTGAGCAACATGGGGGGCTCCTCTTCGGAGTGCACCGATTGCACGGCGGGTGCACTTCCTTTGGGGTTGTTCTTGCGACAGTGACGTATATTTGACCCAGTACAGAATCCCCGATTATATAGGGCGCATCTGGTCTCCGGAACCCACCCGCCCGAAGACAATCTCAGGAAAATTGCATTCTCTGCCACCGACCAGTTTTGGGATTCCGGCGTCCTCGAAAATGGGCCCGGTTATTGCCACCGGGTCGTCGCGAACAGCTCTAAAAGAGGGAACCCTGTTCCAGCTGCGGACCTGCGGGTGGAAGGGTCACTTCTACGCGGTCGTTGCGGGGACTGTTGACGAGCTTACTGACTTTGCGTGCAGTCATTTTTTTGCTCGATGTTGGAACTAATAGCGACTGCGCAATCTGCAGGTTTTTTGGCTCGTCAGGATCCCCGAGCAGCCAATCGTCGTAATCGGACGGGTCCAGGATCACCGGCATTCGGTCATGCAGGTCCGCCATGAACGAATTGGGCGGGCAGGTGATGACCGTGCAGCTGTGCACCACTTCGCCTTCGGGAGAGGTCCACCGGTCGTGGAGCCCCGCGAACGCAAAGATCCGTTCGTCGCGGAGCTGGATGTAGTGGGGCGTGCGGTTGGCATCCCATTCGTAGAAGCCGGTCGTCGGGATCAGGCAGCGACGGCGCCGGAAGCTGTCGCGAAACGACGGCTTGCTGCCAATCGTTTCCGCGCGGGCGTTGATCATCTTGCTACCGATCGAACGCTCCTTGCTCCAGTGCGGGATCAGTCCCCAATGGAAACGCTCGAGCTGGCGCGACCCCGGCACGACGACGGCGACCCCTTGAGTCGGCGCGACGTTGTAGTGAGGGCCGAACTCGCAGAGGACGTCGGTGATCAGGAATTTCTCGAGAAGTTCGACGTCCTCGTGCGTGAAATCGGCGCTGAAGCGACCGCACATCGGCAGCCCCCTCCGGATTGGCGGCTAGTTGGCGAGGGCTGCTTGCATGTGGTGCACGATCGCAGCAGCGAATTCGCTGCACTTGACCTCGTTGGCATCTCGCATCAAACGAGCGAAGTCATACGTGACGGTCTTGGCACCGATGGCTCGTTGCATCCCCTCGATGATCAAGTCGGCGGCCTCGTTCCATTCGAGATGCCGCAACATCAGCTCACCCGACAGAATCACCGATCCGGGATTGACCTTGTCCTGTCCCGCGTACTTCGGCGCGGTGCCGTGGGTGGCTTCGAAGATCGCATGCCCGGAGTCGTAGTTGATGTTGGCGCCTGGCGCGATTCCAATCCCGCCGACCTGCGCCGCCAACGCATCAGAGAGGTAGTCGCCATTGAGGTTCATCGTGGCGATGACGTCGAAGCTGTTCGCACGCGTCAGGACTTGTTGCAGCGCGATGTCTGCGATTGCGTCGCGGATCTGGACCTTGGTACGCCACTGCCGATCGCCGTGGGTCGGCCACAGCTCGAGTGCAGCTTCGACCTCAGCGACGACCTCTTGCTGTTGCTCAGGCACCATCATCTCGTACCCGGGCTCGATCATCCGAGCGTTCTCTTCGGCGCTCAAGTTGGGATTTTCCTCGCGATTGCCGAGGATCCAGCTCTCCCGATCGCTGACGGTCTCGTTGCGGAATTCACGCGCAGCCAAGGCGTATCCCCAATCGCGGAACGCACCTTCCGTGAACTTCATGATGTTGCCCTTGTGGACCAACGTGACGCTGCGCCGTTGGTTCTTGATCGCGTACTCAATCGCCGCGCGGATCAAGCGCTCGGAACCTTCTCGAGACACCGGCTTGATGCCGATTCCGCTCGTTTCCGGGAAGCGAATCTTGTGCACGTCCATCTCGTCGCGGAGGAAGTTGATGACTTTCTGCGCGCCCGGCGATTCCGCCTGCCATTCGACGCCGGCGTAGATGTCTTCCGTGTTCTCACGGAAAATCACCATGTTCACATCTTCGGGAGCGACGACCGGGGATGGCACGCCGTGAAAGTAACGCACAGGGCGTAGGCACGTGTAGAGGTCCAGCTCTTGTCGGAGCGCGACGTTGAGCGAGCGAATGCCGCCGCCCACTGGCGTCGTCAAAGGCCCTTTGATACCCACGAGGTAGTCGCGAAAAGCCTGCAGCGTCTCCTCGGGCAGCCAGCTTCCTGTTTGATTGAAAGCCTTGGCGCCGGCCAGGACTTCGCGCCACTCGATCTTGCGCTCACCGGAGTAGGCGAGATGTATGAGGAGGCGGCGGCGGTGCCGATGATCATGGCCGGGCCCGACATTCCTGTCGGTGCGACCTGCGAAACGCATGTCAGTCATGTGGATTGCTATCCGACGTTCCTGGAG
>JBCCHQ010000251.1:0-2904 GCA_039028735.1 Planctomycetota bacterium
ACAGGAGAATGGGTGGCAAGAGCAAAGAGGTAACATGTTGAGTTGGGTTGCATGCTGAGCGGTACAGAATGGCGGAGTACGTGGCGATGCGGGTTTCGCTGGCGTTGAAACGGAGCACTTTGTTGTTGCTGAACGAACACACGATGTAGTCGCCGTTGGGTGCAATCGCGGCCCCGGTGGGACCGTCCAGTTCCACGTCGACGAAGCTCCGCAGGAAAGTACCGCTACCGTCAAAGACGAGGATCTGATCGTTGAGCTGCGACGCCACGTAGACTTCACCAGACGGCATCACCGTGATGCTGCGCGGGCCGTCCAGCTGTGGACTCGAGAAACTGCCGAGGTAATTGCCGACCTCATCGAAACGCAGCACGGTGTCGTCACCGTAGCTGGAGACCCAGAAGTCACCGGTTCCAAATGGAGCCACCGTGCATTCGTTCGCCCACGTCATCGCGCCGAAGGCACAAAAGAGCGTGATCAACAGCAGCGAGATCGAGCGCTTGCGTGAGTTCTTCTTCGGCATCGGACGCCTCCTCGAGAGATCAGAATCGGTGTTAGGAACCGCCTAGCGTAGCGCTGCAGCACGGTCAATTCCATCGCCTTTCAGCGTATCTCCTTTTCAGTGGATCCCTTTCAGTGCTATCCCCTTTTTGGGCTATCGCCTTCAGCGGCGGAGTCGGCAGCTGTAGTGCGCAATCCTGGCCAGGTGATAGACCATACGCCGCAGCCAGCGATGCGAGTCGAGCAGCTGATCCAGCGCGTCGCCAGACATCGCTGCCGTCGCCGACGATCGGATCAACGCGTGCCGAAAGTGTGGCTTCTCTTGCTCCAACTCGGCAGCTACCGCACAGGTGCCGTTGCCGAGGAGCACGAAAAAAGGGACGAACCCCGTTGGGGCTCGTCCCTGTTGTCGTTGCAACTGCGTCGCTGTTGACTACTGCTGCGGCGGCTCGTCGTACTCGACGATCTTGATGCCGGCATTCTCGCGCAGTGAACGCAGGTACTCTTCGACTGCAAAGTCGGCTCGTTCGCGGCGCAGTTGGTTCTCGATACCCGTGCGACGCGCGTCGTACAGTGCCGTGTCCGGTTCGACCATACCGTTGAGGCGTCCGACGTAGACCTCATCGCCGAGCGGCGACTCGACTGCGTCCGTGACGTCACCGATGTCATCGAGTTCGAAGATCGCCGTCAGGATCGCGTAGCCACCCGCCACGGACTTGTCGCCCACTTTGACCAGGCTGATGTCCGTGCGGCTCGCTGCTTCGACTTTGTGAATCGCATAGGCAGATTCTTCTGCCAACCCATCGAAGGTGGCGCCTTCATCGCGAATGCGCGCGACCCACTTCTCGAGGGCTTCTTGCGCAAGCTCTGTTTGCAGCGTCTCGGCAAGATCCTCGATCACAGCGTCGCGACATTCCGCCATCGTGGTCGGAATCTTCGCTTCTTCCTTGGCCGCGATCCGGTAGAGATAGTTGCCGGCCGACAGCTTGACCATGTCTTGCCCCAGGTCGCCGACTTTGACGTTGCTCCAGTTCTGAAAGATCTTCTGCAGGGCTGCGTCGTTGCGGTAGTCCGCGGGAAGGTCCTTCACCTCGTCGATATTGAACCAGCCGGTCTCGTAGACCTCGACGGCGGCTCCGTAGTCGCCAAACAGGTCGACCAGATCGAATTCGCGCTGCCCCTCGGCTTGACGCCGGCGCCCTTCAGCAACGGCATTGATCATCTCTACGTTGCTCTTCTTCAGGCGCACACGGTACATGATCTGCGACTTCACGTCGGCGAAAGGCTTGTATTCAACGGGTGCATTCGGATCGGCAGGCTCGGTCGGGTTGGCAGGCGCGACGCGGTAGTTGGCGTCCTTCGTCGACTCGTAGTACGCGAGCAAGTCCTCTTCGGGTGGATCATAGACCCCACGACTCGCGACGGTTACTTGAGCGACCTCGAGCTTCAGCCGTGGCTTCGTCGCATAGGTCTGCGGCGCCAGGTTGAACGTTTCGAGCAAGCGGTCTTCGTCGGCAGCGGCCTTCTCCAGGGCTGCCTTCTCGAAACCACTGGTCGGCACCTGGACGAAGTCGAACGCACGCTTGTGCTGCTGACGCTTGTACTCGTCGAAGATCTCACTCTCGGCGACGGGGTACGACTGCGCACACATGCGGAGCACTTCGCTGCGCAGCAGGCTCTCTTCGAGAATCGCTTCGAACGCGGCTACCGACATTTCGAAACCGATGCGCTTGTCCATCAGCGCGGCCCGGTACTCCGACTTGCGAAAGCTGGTGGACTCGATACGCGTCTGCAACTGCGCGTAGATCTGCTGCCATGTTGCGTTCGGGTTCTCTTCGAGCAGCTCCTTCATCGCGATCAGGCTCTTGCCGATTTCACGAATCGTGTCAGTCAGCATCTGTCGCGGCACGGCGATGTTTTGTTGCTTCGCTTCGCGGAGCAGAAGGCGATGATCGATGACGGCGTCGAGACCGATGTTTGGACGCGCTGCACTGGGCGGCGTGCCTTGGCCAGCCAAGATTACGCGCGCCAGATGACGGCGAGCCGTTGCCATCTCGGTTTGCGTCATCGTCTCGCCATGGATCGTCAAAACGTCGGGGTCACTCGCGGACTGTAGGGCGTTGAACATGAGCCCGGTAAAGGCGAAGCTCGGTGCGATGATGGCCCGAAGCACCACCATGATCACCTTCTCGTTCGCCTTGAAGAACTCCATCATCGTGAGAAGCCTCCCAAGAAACTGCGCGGTTTCAAATGACTGTGATTGCGGGACTTGCCACTCATGGTCCGGACATCGGTCCACGAGAAGCCACGCATTCTAGGAAGGCGCGGCCCTCCCTGCAATGGCGTTCCCTCTTCTATCGGCGCCGATCTCGAGACGCTAAAGGCCCCAAACAGCGGGATTTGGAG
>JBCCHQ010000252.1:0-2796 GCA_039028735.1 Planctomycetota bacterium
AGGATCGGCCACGGCCCTGACGATCTTGAACGTTCTCGCTGGAATCACTCCGTAGCGGGGAATCGTTCAGTGCAGCGCGCTCTGGTGAGGTCTCCCCCAGCGACTCACCTTTCCGGAACCTACCGTGCAGCTCTTCGAGATGATCCAACAGTCGGTCGCTCTCGTGCGGCTGCCACCACTCCACCGGCAGTCGGCGGAGCCACTTGAGCTGACCTCGAGCAAAGCGGCGCGTACGGTTCTGGATCCCCTCGATCTCGCCGCGGGGGTCAGTACCCGCACGCAGCGCGGCCGCGATCTGTGCGTAGCCGATACTCTGTGACGCGGCTTCGCCCCACGGTGGATCGTGCGCTTGCAGCAACCGCGCGACTTCGTCGACCCACCCAGCGTCGAACATCCGCACGACCCGCTCGTTGATGCGGTCATAGAGCTGGTTGCGGGGGCGGGCGAACCCAAACACGCGTACGGTCCCCGGGGCAAAGAACGGCTTGCGCTGCTTCTGCAGCACCGAGAAACGTTCCCCGGTGACTTCGATGACTTCCAGCGCGCGCACGATGCGACGCAGGTCGGCGCTTTGAATGTTGGCCGCGACGTCCGGGTCCAACTGCGTCAGGCGTTCATACAGGACTTCCACGCCACGCTGCGCGGCCTCGGCTTCGAGGCGATCGCGGATCTCCGGTTGCGCCGCGGGTCCTTCGAAGATCCCGTCGAGAATCGCGTTCAGGTAGAACGTTGTGCCACCGCTGAGAACCAGAGGCGACGGCAGGCTTGGGAGCAGCTTCTGCAACTCATCGAGATACTCACCGATCGAGAACGGCTGCCAAGGGTCGCGAAGATTCACGAGGTGGAACGGCGTCGATCGGATCAGTTCAGGCGTCGGCTTGGCAGTGCCGATGTCCATGCCCGAATAGATCTTCATCGAATCGAGCGACAGCACCGGCACGTCGAAACGCGCGGCAACCTTGCGCGCGAACGCAGCCTTCCCGCCAGCGGTCGGGCCCGTGACGATGAACACAGCCGGCGCTGACACGGGTCCCCCTCTTGGCAGACTTGGCGACAACTACACGGCAGCGACTGCCGCGGACTCGGTCGCTTCGGGCCGCACGAGCTGATCGAACAGCCCGACGAGCTCCAGGATCTCTTTCACTTCCGGCGAGGGGCACATCACCCAGAAGCAGCCACCCGCGGCTGCTAGCTCGCAACGAAAGCCAACCAAGATCCCGATCGCGCTCGACACCATAGCGGCGCACTGGCTCAAATTCATGAGGATTCGCTGCTGCCCCTCGTCTTGGAGTCCACGCAGCTGCGCCAGTAGGTGCCGGGTGTCACCGAAGTCGATGTCACCGATGACTCGTAGCACGACCAGACCGTCGTTGTCTTCACGTTCGATCCGCATAGAGATGCTCTCCGTTGCAAAGGAAAACCGGCGGCTGATTATCCGACCAGCGACTCCACCGACCACTGCGTCCCATCGTGGACGAGTCCGCGTCCTTGATGCTCGAACGGATCGAGGATCAAGAAGCGTCCGCTACCGAGCTCTTGCGAGATGCGCTCGTCGCGTTCGCGGTGGAAGTGGCCACAGATCACGGTTTCATAGCCACGCCCAAACAGCGCAGCCACCTCACCGAGGTCCGGTTCGAGGACATCGAACGACTTCTCCTTCACGACCTTGTCGGAGTGATTGCGAAGCCGTTGCGCAATCCGGTTCAGGACTGCCGCGGGAAGATGGTCTGCCAAGAAGCGTACCATCCTCGTCCGAAGGACGCGGCGCATGCGGAGATAGCGAACGTCTGCAGTACCAAAGAGATCACCATGTGAGAGGTGTACCGGCTCGGCACCGATCTGCACCGAAAGCATGTCGCCGTGGACATTTGCCCCGGTCTTCTCGACGAAAGTAGGGCCGAGAAGAAAGTCCCGATTGCCGGGGACAATCTCGATCGAGAGTCCCCGATCCACGGCCTGCCGCAACAGTTCGATTTCGGCGGCGTACATCGGGTGTTCGACGTGGCGGCGTCCGAACCAGTAATGGAACAAGTCCCCGAGGATAAACAACTGCTTGCTACGCTCGTGGGCGCGATCGAGGAGGCTCGCAAATGCCTGTTTCGACGGCTCGCTGCCGTCGAGGTGCAGATCAGCGACGATCACGCAATCGGGAACGACGATGTCAAACGACAACGCGCTCACGGCGAGGCTTCACCGTCGGCGCCGTCATCGAAGCTACTCGCAGGCTCGTCCGCCCCCCGCTGCCCGCCGTCTTCATCGCTAGTGGAATCCGCCTCTCGCGGCCAGGCAGCGGCTTCCAGCCACGGGTCTGGCTCGGGGAGGTCTGACGTGCGCGGCTCCGACTTTGGCACATCTGCTCGCTTGCTGTCGGGACTGGGAACATCCGATCTGGGCACATCCCCTCTGGGCGAATCGGCTCTGGACGAATCGGGCTGGCCGCGGTCGGGGGCCGCAGCCTCACCGGCCGTCAGCCCGCCATTCGACGGTGCCTGTGGCTGCACCATCGGCTGCGCGCTGGGTGTCGCCGGCTTCTCGCGGCCGGTGTCAGTCTCCGGTGCCTGCTCCAGTGCCTGCTCCCTGGCCTGCGCCGAACGCGCGGCACGACCGCTGGCGTCGAATGCCAGCCCGGGGTCGCCCACGGTCGTCTCAACGATCGTATCGAACAGCTGACGATCATCTTCAGCGATGCCGGGAAGCACGACGAAGACCTGGCGCAACTCTTGGCTGAGCTGTTTCAGGACTGCGATCGTGCGGTGGATGCGCTCACGGTCCATCGCCTTGAACGGCTCATCGAGG